>JADFQO010000022.1 GCA_022561775.1 Myxococcales bacterium
CGCCCAAGCCGCCCGCGCCCGCGCGCAGGGCTCTCGCCGAGCGGCGCAAGCTCGACTTCGCGCCGGCGATGCAGACCGTGCAACCCCAGATCGTCAACAAACGCGTGATCGCCAACGCCGCGCCTGCAATCGATGCAGAAATGTTCCAGATGGATTCGCTCAACGCCGCTGCGGCGCCGACGCAGGTGAAACGCTCCGCGATCGACGTCGATCGCGTTTCGGCCATTGGTGCGGTCGGTGGTTTTCAGGCCTCGAAGGTCGAAGTCCATCAGGCGGCGGGGCCGGCGGTGCGCGGTCCGATCGAAGCGGTTGGACCGGTCGGTCCATCGGTGGGTCCGCGCAAAGTGGCCGGCACCAACGGGAACAGCTTCGGAACCGGATCGCTCGCGATCAACCAGGGTTCATCGGTCCGCGATGGCGTGCTCACCTCTCGCGACGTGGTCGGCTCGCCCGCGGGCGCGGTTCTCGTCAGCGTAAACACAGCGGTCGGCGAGGGGAATCTGAGCGGCCCCGGCGGAACCGGAACCGGGCTCTCGCCCGGTGGCGCCGCCACGGACTGTCTGAAGCGAACGGAAGTCAAGGCGTACATACAGGACCTGCAACAGCGGATCTACTCGCGCTGGAATCTTCCCTATGGCGTCAACGACGCTCGCGTGATACTGCGCTTTGCGATCGATGTTGCGGGATCCGCCTCGAGCATTCAGCTTGTCAGGGGCGACAACGCGATCGGCGCGAGCGCCATCGACGCCATGCGAGCGTCCTCCCCCTTTCCCCCAATGCCCGATCGCGTGCGGTGTCTTGCCAACAAGAACATCAACGCGACCTTTTCCAGCTCATCCGTTGCAGGCTGATCGGACCGAATCAAACTGGCTGGGCTACCGGGTGGCCACCGTCAGGTCGGCTGTCGCGCCGTTTCTCGCGCTGCTGGCCGCGGTTGCCGCGCCTCTCGCCGGCGCCCACGCGGCCTGCCCTCCCATCGAGCTCCTCTACGACGAAAACGAAGACGTCCACGAGAAGCACGTCGACCACAACAAGGACTGCAAGTTCGACGAGTTCGTCTACTACGCCAGCGGCAAGCCCGAACGAGCCGAAAAGGACACCGATCTCAACGGCGTGATCGACGTCTGGATCTTCTACGAGCGCAACGGCGAACCGAGCCGCCAGGAGCAGGATACCACCGGAGACGGAAAGGCCGATCGCTGGGTCCACTACAAAGACGGCAAACCGAGCACCCAGCTCGACGACAAGAACGCCGACGGCAAGGCCGACACGATCCTCACCTACAGGGATGAACTGCCCGAACGTCTCGAGGAGGACACCAACTTCGACGGCAAGCCCGACCGCATCACCACCTACGAGGGCGGGGTCGTCGTTGCCATCGAGGCAGATCACGACCACAGTGGACGTCCGGACGTCCGCGCGCGGTTCAATCCCGATGGCAGCAAAAGCGTGGAAGAGCAGGATACTACCGGCGACAGCAGATACGACACTGCGATCTATTACGAGAACGGCCTCAAGGTGCGACTCGAAGAAGACACCACCGCCGATGGCAAGAAGGACGTCGTCACCTTCTTCGAAGCGGGCGTCATCGTCAAGAAACAGGCCGATACCACCGGCGATGGGCATTTCGATCGGGTCGCCCGCTATCAGAACGGCATCGAACGCACCCAGATTCAGGACGTAGACGGTGACGGCAAGCCGGAGCGCGTGGTCCACCTCGACGCCACCGGCAAGATCGAGCGCGAGGAAATCGACAGCAACGGCAACGGGAAAGCCAACCTCTTCCGCTTTTACCAGGGCGGAAAGCGTGTGCGGGAAGAGGAAGACACCAACGGGAACGGCGAAGCCGACGTCATCACCCTCATGGAGGGCGAAACTCCGATCCGCCGAGATGCCGACACCACGGGAGACGGCCGCAAGGATACGGTGATCGAATTCCGCGGCGGAAAAAAGGCCAGGCAATTCGAGGACCGCAACGCCGACGGAAAACCAGACGCCCGCTACACGTTCGACGAGAAAGGACACGTGGAGATCGAGGACCTCGATGAGGACCGCGACGGGCACTTTGAAATCACCGTCGAATACCAGGCCGGAAAGCGAACCCGCCGCCTCGTAAAGGCGAAGGAGACAGATCGGATCGAGCGAATCGAATTCTTCGAAGCTGAAAAACTGGTTCGCGTCGAGTTGGATGAAAACGGCGATGGCCGCACCGATCTCTGGAATTTTTACGCGTCGGGCGGCGCGCTGATCCGCCAGGAGCAAGACACCGATTACAATGGCAACGTCGATTCCTGGATCGAACTCGATCCCGAAAGTCACAAAGAGATCGCAGTGCGTCGCGACACCGATGGCGATCAGAAAGTCGACAGCTGGCGCACCAACGATCGCGACGGCGCCCCGGTTACGCTCGAGGAAGACCGGAATCGCGACGAGAAGGTCGACCGCAAAATCTCGTTCACGGACGGCGAGCCATCGAGCTTCGAAGAGGACACCGACTTCGACGGCCGGATCGATTTCCGCGGAACGCTCGATGCGCTCGGCGACACGCAGCGAGAGGAGCGCGACACCACCGGTGACGGAAGTTTCGACACCGCGATCACGTATCACAGTGGAGTCAAGATCCGAGAGGAACGAGACACTCGGAGCGATGGAAAATACGACGCCGTCACCCACTTCGAAAAGGGTATTCGGGTCCGGCAACAGCGCGACACGCAGGGCGATGGAAGGTTCGATTCGACGATGATCTTTGAAAATGGTCGAGAGAAGATCCAGAGCCGCGATACCAACGGCGATGGCAGACCGGATGTCGTCGTCTACTTCAACGAGGAAAACCAACCAGAGAGAGATGAGATCGATACCAACGCCGATGGGCGGCCAGATCACAAGAACCATTACAAGAACGGTGTGCTGGTTTACGACGAAATTGACCAGGACTTCGATGGCAGGTTCGAATTGGTCACCACCTACAGAGAAGGCAAGCCCCACCGAACGGAAGCCGATCTCGATGGCGACGGTTCCCCCGACCTGATGATCGAATACGAGAACGGCCGAAAGAGCGTGCAGCGAGAAGATCGGAATTCAGATGAGAAGTTCGATCTGGTCACCTACTTCGACGAGAACGAGAGCCCGAAGCGCGTCGAAGACGACGTCGACCACGACGGAAGATTCGAAACCGTCACCTTCTACGAAGGGGGCAAGAAGGTACGGGTCGAGAAGGACCGCAACGGCGATGGGAAACCAGATATCTTGATCTACTTTGACGGCGACGTCATTGCGCGCCAGGAGGAAGACAGCGACTTCGACGGCGTCGTGGACGTGCGCAACAGAGTGGGCGCAAAGGGCGAGCGGGTCCAAGAGGTGGACACCGACTCCGACGGTAGGATGGATACCTGGCTCACGAGCGACGCCGAGGGGAACGTCGTCAAGAGAGAAGACGACCAGAGCGGAGATGGGAAACCGGACCGGACCGTCTATTTCAAGGACGGCAAGATCGAACGCCTCGAGCAGGACACCGATGCGGGAGGCTGCATCGACCTGAAACAGTGGTTTGATGGCGCTGAAAAAGTTCGAGCCGAATACCGGGATAGCACCGGGGACTGCAAGACCGATATCTGGAGCTACTTCGAGAAGGAAGTTCTGGTGCGGCAGGGTCAGGACACGCTGGGCAAGGGTCGACCGCAGCTCTTGAACCATTTCGATTCCAACGGGGCCTTGATCGTTCAGGAGGTCGCGAGCGAAAGCGGTCGCAACCCGGAGAAAAAGCTGTTCCTAAACGCTGCCGGCGATGTGACCGCTCAATGTCTACTGGATGCCGAAGGCAAGAAGCTCAACGTTCGCACCATCATCGTCGGGGGCGTGGTGGTCGAGGCTTTGATCGATACAACGGGTAACGGCGTGGCCGATAATCGAGAAGTGTACGAGGGCGGAGTTCACGTACGGACGGATGTCGACACGAACAACGATCGCAGGCCCGATGTCACGATCTCAGCGGGGCCGGGCGGCGTCTCGAGACAGGACGAGGACATCGACTTCGATGGAATCGTCGATCACCGCTTCGATGGCGACACGCCGGTCGACGTACCCGCTGACACGAAGTTGGCCGGAGAGAAATTCGGAAGACTCGATTGTGGAAGCTTCCACCGGTTCTGGTGGAAGCGATAGGCCGATCCGATCAGCTCACGCCTTGCAGCGGGTTCGGCTATAGCGCGAGCGAGGGTCTATTCCCCCGATGCTCATTCCGAGCAATAAAGCGCGGCGTACTTTTCCTAATCGCCAATCTGCTCCCAGGCTGCCCGAAGCTCGTCGCGGAAATCGGGGTGCGCGAGCGCGCTGTTGATCGAAACGAATTTCCGATTCCGCGAGATGATCGCGGGAGAATTCACCTGATCGACGGGCAAGAAGCGCACCTCTTCTCGACCATCCAACCAATCATAGAGTTCCCGCGTACCTGCGGCGAAGGTGGTGATCGACAAACCATCGTGTATTCCCTTCCGGTTTGTCACCTTTCCCGCCTCGTGTAGACGCATGAGTCCGGTCGTGAACATCTTGGTGTGTATCCCGTAGTCGGAGCCGGAGTTCTCGACCAGGAGATCGGCGAGCTCACCGGGTACACCGCCGATTCCGATCTGGATCGTCGCGCCGCTTTCGATATACGGCAGCGCATACCCGGCGATCGCCCGATCGAGGGGAGTGCTGGGGGGGTCCGCGAGAACGAAAGGCGCCCGGTCACTTTCGACGATTACATCCGCTTCCTCGATGCAGAGGGTGTGCGGGAATTCGGGCGGGATTCCCAATGTTTGCGGCAGCGCGGGATTCACTTCCACGATCAGCAGCCGCTCCGGGTCACGGCCCGCGCGGTGCAACTCGTCGACAGAGGCTCCCGCGTGGAGCGAGAGGCTCATCTGATCTGCCCGCTCTCGTTCGGCGGTGTCGCTGCAGTGGCCATGACTCGCGGGCGCAGAGTCGCCGGGAATTCGCGAAATCGACGGAAATCGGCGGGTACGAAACGCACGTCGTGGCCGGCCGCGCGGAGCCCGCGCTCCACGGGTCCAAAGAATCCGCTGCGTAACTGGACGCCGCGCCGCGTGAAGACGCGGAAAAAGTCACTCAGTAATGCGCTGAATACGACGAGTTCTTCGAAATCATCTCGCTCCCCGAGCGCATGGATGAAGGCTGCCGGCTGGCCCGGGGCCAGCGGCAGGCCCAGCGTGTCCCGCACCGCAACCAATGCGGCCGCATCCGCCATCGAACGGATTTTCGTCTTCCAGGCCGTCATCTCGAGATCACCACCTCCCCAACCTGGCGCCGACACTCTTCCGGAATGCTCGGCCGATTCAACAGCACGTCCTCAAGGGAAGTTCGCGAAGGCAGCCGCGATTTGCGACTTTCCTGCCGTCTCATGCCTGAGACCCAGGCTTTGTGGGCGTTTTCGGGGCCAACCGTCCACCGCAGCTCGAAAGGCCGGACGCGGTCTGGCGGCGATGACGACCGGCTTTCTGGAGGTTCCGGGCAATATGGTGGCGGCGACGCGCGAGCAAGGTCCCGCCATGGGCCTGCCGCTCGGCTTCGTTATCGGACTCGGGAAGCTCGTGGTTCGCGAGCTCGTGGGGGTCTACGAATTCGTTTCTGCTCCATTCGAAGCGCCCGCCGGTTTTCAGCCGATCATCGATCCTGAATACCCGTGGGATTATTTCCAGAAGGGCGGCGCGTCCTCAAACGACAAGCGCTCCAATTAGATAGGCGAATTGAACGCCCGCTTTCCTCGGCGTCGACGAGCCTCTGACCGCCTCTTATCGTACGCCTCGGACCGCTGGATCCAGCGGAGTCGATCACCTTCTCGGCTCGGCTCGCGCAAACCGAATTCCTAGTTTTTCGAGACTCCTGCCGCGGAGGCGCCGACCCATCTTCGGTAGAAGGGTGGCGCGGTGAAGGAGAGCCACAGCGCGATCACGGAGATGACTTCGACCAATCCGAGAGAGACGTCGAGCCATCCCGACCACACTCCGTGGAGTTCGTAGACGATGTACATGGGTATGTAGAGGACGTAGGTAAAAGAGGCGAGTGCCGCGTAGAATCCGATCAAGAAATACCGATTACGGACGACCGGATCGATCAAACCGAGCGGGACTCGGCGTCGCGAAACCAGGTACTCCACGAAGGATTCGATCGACAGCCACACGAAGGGCACCGTGCAGCCGACCCATTCGAGCCAGAATCCCTTATAGGACAGCGGCGAATAGCCCTCCCAGTCTCCCTCCAGCGCCGAGATCGTCAGGCCAGCAGCGATCACCGCGGCGGCGCTTCCGACCGCAAGGCCGCCCCAACGCGTGTGGCTGCGGAAGACACGCCACGCGAACAGGGCAATCGAAATGGAACAGGCGGCCGAACAGATCCTCGCTATGAAGGTGAGCGGCTCGAGGAATTGATCGACGTTCGCAACGAAGGAGATTTCCGCGAAACCGAACGAGAAGCCGTTACAGAGAAACGCCAAGCCCAGCCAGAAACTGGGGCCACCGTTTTCGCGAGACGTCGTCTGAAGCAGGTAGATTCCTACACCGATATAAGAAATTCCAGCAAGAAATACGATCAGCGTGCCCGCTTCCTGTGCTAGTTCTTCGAGCATCAAAACGCCTTTGAGGCCAGGGTTTCTCGCGAGGGACCGGGTGTCCCACCGCTATACATCGACTGGTCGATCGCAGACTTGAAGCTGCTAAGCGCCAGGAGTGCGGTTTCTGGAACCGGCGATCCCGCGCCCACCGCGAGATCGCAGTGTCAGCGGTCCGCTAGAGCAACACGGCGTCGGCAGCCCGCTACGCGAAGCGGTCGGCGAGGGCCCGGTGTTCGGCGTAGGGAGGAGCGAGAGGCTTGCCGTCGGCGTTCTCTAATGATTCACGCAAACCCGCATAGCGCCGTTTGAGATCGATCATGCGCCGCAATGGGTTTTCGAGTTTCGCGTCGGGCGCGCGCTCCAACTGGCGAAGCACCTCTTCGCGGAGTCCGGGGTCACTGCAAACCAGCAGTGAGTCCAGATCGGCCTCCAGGCAGCCGTCGACCATCGCTTTCGGGCTGTGGTGATCGGCGACGGCCTTCATCTCCAGATCGTCCGAAAATACGACGCCATCGTACGCGAGTTCGTCACGCAGGATCGCCATCACGTCGGGCGACAGCGTGGCGGGCCTCTTTGCGTCGAGGGCGGGTAACAATACGTGGGCCGTCATGATGCTCGCGACCCCGGTCTCGATGGCGGAGATGAACGGAAGCAGCTCCACCGCGCGCAGACGCGCGAGGTCGTGGTCGAGGCGCGGCAACTCGAAGTGGCTGTCGCAGGCCGTATCACCGTGG
Source organism: Myxococcales bacterium (assembly GCA_022561775.1). Lineage (GTDB taxonomy): Bacteria > Myxococcota_A > UBA9160 > UBA9160 > SMWR01 > JACZVU01. The sequence continues at coordinate 7,342 of JADFQO010000022.1, forward strand.
CCGGGGAAGTGCTTCGCGCAAGAAGCGACACCCGCCTCTTGCATGGCGCGGATGAAATGAGCGGCGTGGACCGCCACGCGCGTCGGTTCGCTGCCGAAGCTGCGGTCTCCGATGATCGGGTTCGCGGGGTTCGTGTCGACATCGACGCAGGGCGCAAAATCGAGGCCAATCCCGAGATCCGACAACTCCACCGCGAGTGCCCGCGCGACCGCGGCCGTCAACTCCGGATCGTCGGTCTCGCCGAGTCTTTGCATCGGGGGCCACTGCGTCCAGGGATCGAGGAGCCGCTGAACCCGGCCACCCTCTTGATCGATCGCAATCAACAGCGGTGCGCCTTCGGGCGCGCAGGCGTGAAGCGCCGCATTCAGATTTCTGACCTGTTCGGGGTCACCGATATTGCGCGCGAACAGGACTATCCCGCCGATGCGGCCAGCGGCGATCAGACGCGCGATGTCCTCAGGCGGCTCGAGCCCCTCGAAACCCGCAAAGAGCAGCTGTCCGGGTTGCCATTTAGACGACATGCTCACGCTCATTCAGACGACGTACCCACGCCCAATCAGGCAACGTACCCACGCCCACGCGACACCGGTGCAGACTCAAGGTCCGACTCGATCCGGCGTAGTCGCGACCATCCCGAGTCGCTCGAGTTCCCCAAAATAATCTGGGAAGGTCTTCGCCACACAGCCCGGATCTCGAATTGCGACGTCTCCGACCATCGAAAAGGCCATCGCCACGCGGTGGTCGTCATAGGTGTCGATCGAAACTCCGAGTTTCAATCCCGCGTTCGGGGGTTCGATCAGGAGCCCATCCACGCGCTCTTCGACCGTCGCGCCGAGCTTGCGAAGTTCGCGCGTCGCGGCCGCGATCCGATCGGTTTCGTGGTGCCTCAGCACCTCGACGCCGCGGATCGCCGTACTTCCTTCGGCGAAGAGCGCCGCAACGGCTAGCGTGAGCGCCATGTCCGGCATCTCTCCCATGTCGACTTCGATACCGCGCAGCCGGCCGCTACCGCGAACGCGCGTGATCGTCTCGGTCTGTTCGACATCCGCGCCCATCCGCTCGAGTACGCGGCAGAACGCGGCATCCCCTTGGAGGCTATGGGATCCAAGCCCCCGAATCGCCACTTCTCCGCCGTGGATCGCGGCCAGTCCGAGGAAGTAACTCGCAGATGAGGCGTCTGGCTCGACCGCATAATCCCGCGCCATCAGCTCGCGCGGCTCGACGGCGATCACTGTACCGCTCTCCCAGCGCGCGAAGCCACCGAAATGCACCAGCAAGCGGATCGTCATCTCGACGTAGGGACGTGCGGGGGTCCCCTCGCGAAGGATCACGCGCATCGGTTCTTCTGAAAGGCCAGCGGCCAATAGCATCGCCGAGACGATTTGTGAGGAAGCGGGGCGCGAAAACGCCACTTCGCCGCCGCGAAGTGGCGAGTTGGGGCCGATCGCGATCGGCAGATGCCCTTCTGCCTCGAGGCATCGAATCTCCGCACCCTGCTCGCGCAATGCATCGAGCAGTTGGCCCATCGGACGCGCTCGCATCTGGGGAGAAGCGTCGAGCTCGACCGCTTCTCGCGTCCCTGCTGACTGCGCTGCGAGCACCGCGGCGAGAAAGCGCGCGACCGTTCCAGCGGATCCCGCGTACAGCGGCCCGTCGCCGGTCGGCGGCGCAAACGTGCCCCCGCAACCGTCAACCTCGAGCGTCGTCGGATCCCTCTCGCGTATCGAGACTCCGAGTCGCTCCAGGCACGTCCGCATGCTTTGCGTATCGTCGGCGAGCAGAAGACCGGAAAGCCGCGTCCTGCCCCGCGCGAGCGCTGCGAGCAGGAGGGCCCGATTCGTGAGGCTCTTGGAGCCGGGAGGGCTCACTTCGGCATCGAGCGCCGCGGGCGCCTTCAACTGCAACAACGAAGCGTCGTTCCCGGTCATCCCGAAGATCTCGAGCTACGGGATCCGCTGAGCATCCGCAGCGGCGACCCAGCCACACCGCTACTCGGCGATGGGGCGATAGCGCAGCAGGACTCGACTTCCATCCGCGAGGCCCTTTTTGAAACGCGGGCCATAGGTGCCCCAGCCCTCATCTGCATATTTGGCGCCCATGGCTTTCAGCGTGCGCTCCACCGCTTCGGCATCGTTCGAGATATGCTCGCCCCGGGCGAGAAAGGTGGGCGCATTCCGGAACGCACCGTCTGAGCGCTTCCAGACACCGTAATCACCGACCCAGATTCGCGCGCGATCGAGCCCCCGCTTCACGGCCTGAGACCGCCAGAGCCCCTCCTTGGTCACGACGTAAAGACCCGCGCCAATTGCGCAGAACCAGACCTCGGCGTGGCAGGAGCTCTCCGTTCCATCGCTCTTGATGGGTGTGATGTAGATCAGTTTGCTCGTCTCGATCGCCGCCGGTGCGGCTTTCGAGACTCGCAATCCCACGTCGCGTGACCACACGAGACTCGCGGGCAGCAGAACCACACCCGACAGCGCCGCAGCGCCGCGCATGAATGCTCGACGTGAAACGACTCGTTCGCTGAATTCGACCATCGCGAGGCCTCCGGAAAACCGACCAGACGTCAGTCTAGCCGGGTTCGGCGATCTTCCGAAATGGAATCAAGGGCCGCCGAGGCTTCGCTTCGGGTGCGGGCGGGTGGCTCAGGAAGAGCCGGGCGAGCAGGTGCGGTTGCGGCCCAGGGACTTGGCGCGGTAGAGCTCCGCGTCTGCGGCGTCCACCAGCTGGCTGGTCGCGGTGATGTTGATGCCGAATGAGGCCACTCCGACACTTATCGTGAGGGACTCTCCGCCGTCGAGCGAGATCCCCTCGATGGCGGTTCGCAATTTGTCGCCGAAGGCGTGCGCACCATCGAGCGTGGTCTCCGGCAGGATGACCGAAAACTCCTCGCCACCGTAGCGCGCCACGATGTCGTGTGCGCGTGAGCGATCGCCGATGATCCTCGCCACGGCGACCAGGGCCTGATCGCCGGCGCGGTGGCCGTGGCGATCGTTGTACTGCTTGAAGTAATCAATGTCGATCATCACCAGCGAAAGGCCGCGCTCGTATCGCCTGGACCGCTCGATCTCGCGGTCGAGCGTCTTGTAGAAGTAGCCGTGGTTCGCGAGCCCGGTGAGCGCATCGATCTGCGAGAGGCGCAGCGTGTCTTCATATTTTCGGGCGTTGCCGAGCGCAACCGAGGCGTGCGCGGCGATCGCTTCGAGCAGGCGGAGATCGTGTGGCTCGAAGGGCTCTCGGTTGGTCTTGTTGTTGATGTTGATCACGCCGAGCAGGGCGCCGTTGCGAATCAGTGGAGCCGAAATCAGCGTCGACGTGTAGTAGCGCTCGCGGTTGCGGCGGCGGAAAATGGGGTGCGCCTCGACATCTTCAACGATCAGCGGTTGCCCGTGCAGCGCGACGTGACCCGAGATGCCCTCGCCGATTTTCATTTGCGTGCGCTCGACGACTTCCGGAGGAAGTCCCTTAGCCACCATGACGCGCAGTTGATCGTCGTCTCCCAGTAGGAGAATCGATCCGATCTCGGCTTCGAGGTGCTCCAGAGTGCGGTCGAGAAGGCGTTGCAGGACCCGGTCGACGGAGAGCGTCGAATTCAGGTCCTTGACCGTTTCGTAGAGGAGTTCGAGATCCGCGTTGCGCCGGCGCAGAGCGTCGATGGCTTGTTCCCTTGAATCCGACCGCATACCCATCGAAGAAAGCCTCCCCTTCTGGCACCCGCTAATCATCGTCCCTCCGGGACTAAATATTGAGATTCCCGGGTACCGATCGACCGCAGATCGGACGACTGGAAGCCGTCGCATCTCTGTGGAAGATTCGAACGCTTCTGGACTCGAAAAGCGCCAGCTAAAGCGAATGGGGAGTCGGAATTCGCTGCTCTGCGAGCCCGATGGAGCCGCGACCTGCGCCCGACCCGATTTTCCATAAACTTGACGCGGGGAAACGAGCGCGATTAGATTTCGGACCCGGTAGCGAACGCCGGCTCCACCCAAAGGAGATCCCCCCATGAGCCCGATCCGCGATTCTCGTCTGCTTCGGAGCGAGGCCTACATCGGCGGCAGCTGGGTCGCATCGAGTTCCGGCAAGACCTTCGAGGTGACGAATCCCGCCGACGGAGCGGTGGTGGGCTCGGTCGCCGATCTCGAGGTGGCTCAGGTTCGCGACGCGATCGACGCCGCCGGCTCCGCCTGGCCGGCCTGGCGGGCCAAGACCGCCAAGGAGCGCGCCGTGCTCCTGATGCGCTGGTACGACCTCATGCTCGAGAACCAGGACGACCTTGCGATGATCATGACGCTCGAGCAGGGAAAGCCGCTCAGCGAGGCGCGCGGCGAGATCCTCTACGCCGCCTCCTTCATTCAGTGGTTCGCCGAAGAGGGCAAGCGCACCTATGGTGACGTGATTCCTTCGCACGCGCCCGACAAACGTATCTTGACCCTCAAGCAGCCGATCGGCGTGGTGGCCGCGATCACACCGTGGAACTTTCCGAGCGCGATGATCACCCGCAAGGTCGGGCCAGCGCTCGCAGCGGGCTGCCCGGTCGTGGTGAAACCGGCTTCAAGCACACCGTTGTCCGCGCTCGCGCTCGCAGAACTCGCCGATCGCGCCGGTTTTCCCGCCGGTGTCGTGAACATCGTCCCCGCGACGCGCGCCAGCGCTGTCGGTGCGGAACTCACGGGCAATCCGACCGTCCGCAAGGTGTCGTTCACGGGCTCGACGGAAATCGGAAAATTGCTCATGCAGCAATGCGCCCAATCCGTGAAGAAGGTTTCCCTCGAACTCGGCGGAAACGCGCCGTTCATCGTCTTCGACGATGCGAACCTCGACGCCGCGGTCGCGGGCGCGATCGCGTCGAAGTACCGCAACGCGGGACAGACCTGCGTTTGCGCCAACCGAATCCTCGTTCAGGACACCGTCCACGACGAGTTCATGCGCAGGTTCTGTGAAGCCGCGAGTGCGATGAAGGTCGGCCCTGGGGTGGAGGACGGCGTCACGATCGGGCCGCTGATCAATGAATCGGCCATCCTAAAGGTTGAGGAACTGGTCGCGGACGCGATCGAAAAGGGAGCAACGGTGGTCCTCGGTGGGAAACGACACGCGCTCGGTGGTTGCTTCTACGAGCCGACGATTCTGACCAACGCGACGGCCGAAATGGCCTTCGCAAGTGAGGAGATCTTCGGCCCCGTGGCTCCGGTCTACCGATTCAGCACCGAGGCGGAGGCCATCGCAATGGCGAACGACACCAAGTATGGCCTCGCCGCGTACTTCTACGCGCGCGACATGGGTCGGGTGTGGCGGGTTTCGGAAGATCTGGAGTACGGCATCGTCGGGATCAACGAGGGAATCATCTCAACCGAGGTGGCACCCTTCGGCGGCGTCAAGGAATCAGGCATCGGACGCGAAGGGTCGAAGTACGGCATCGAGGACTATCTCGAAATCAAATACCTCTGCATGGGTGGAGTGACCAGCTAGCAGCCCCCCTCAGGCCGGAGGCAAACACCGGCCGACACGGAGCAGCCATCATGCCAAGCAACTCGGATCTGTTGAAACGCCGCCAGGACGCCATCCCCGCAGGCCTCGGGACGATGTTTCCGATCTTCTGCGAGCGCGCCCAAAACGCGGAACTCTGGGACGTGGAGGGCAATCGCTTCATCGATTTCGCGAGCGGAATCGCGGTCGTCAACACGGGGCACCTTCACCCCAAGGTGAAGGCGGCGGTAATCGCCGAACTCGAGAAGATGAGCCACGTCTGTTTTCAGGTGACGCCCTACGAGCGCTATATCCAGCTCGCTGAGCGCCTCAACGCGCTGGTTCCCGGGAATACGCCCAAGAAGACGCTGCTGCTCTCGACGGGGGCCGAGGCGGTGGAAAACGCCGTGAAGATCGCGCGCGCCCACACGGGCCGTTCCGCGGTGATCGCGTTCAGCGGCGGCTTCCACGGGCGCACGCTCTTTGCGCTCGGACTCACCGGCAAGGTCGCCCCTTACAAGACCGGCTTTGGTCCCTTCCCGGCGGAGATTTTTCACGCCCCCTACCCGATCGATTACCACGGGATGAGCGTCGATGCCGCTCTTGCCGCAATGGATCGACTCTTCGCGTGCGACGTCGACCCCGCGTGCGTGGCCGCGATGATCATCGAGCCCGTGCTCGGCGAAGGCGGGTTCTACCCGGCGCCGCCCGAGTTCCTGCAGGCACTCCGGGGCATCTGTGACCAGCACGGAATTGCGTTGATCATCGACGAAATCCAGACGGGCTTTGCGCGCACGGGTCGCATGTTCGCCATCGAGTACGCGGGCATCGAACCCGACCTGATGACGATGGCAAAGAGTCTCGCGGGAGGATTCCCGCTCTCCGCGGTAACCGGCAAGGTCGAGATCATGGACGGCCCGAAACCCGGCGGGCTGGGCGGTACCTATGCGGGCTCGCCGATCTCCTGTGCGGCGGCACTCGCCTCGATCAACGTGATGGAAGAGGAAAAACTCGCCGAGCGCGCATTGCGGCTGGGCGACCTGATCGCCAAGCGGATCCGGGCGCTGTCGGAGGAACCAGCGGGATCCTGCATCGGCGAGTTCCGAAACCTCGGCGCGATGGCAGCCATGGAACTCGTGTCCGACCGCAACACCCGCGAACCCGACGCCGATCTCACCAAGGCGCTGGTGCAGAAGGCGGCCACCAAGGGATTGGTGCTCCTCCCCTGCGGCGTGCGCGGCAACGTGGTTCGCTTCCTGCCTCCGCTCACGGCGAGCGACGACCTCGTCAACGAGGGTCTCGATATCCTGCGCGAGTCACTCCTGGAGCTGCGCGCCTAGCCGGGCACGCAGCTCTTACGCTCCGGCCCCCGGCATACCACTGCTGACGCGTGGGGCGGTGACGAGAGGCTGGTGCGCGACATGGGGTTTGAGCGCGCCGGCCTCTCGTCACCGCCCCCTGGCAGCCAATCCCCACAAACAGCAAAGCCCCACTGAAAATCCGTCGGGAATGCCCGATCGTTCTCCACGGCGGGTGGTTAATCGCCGGTGGATTCGGCCAATTTCCGCCAACGGGACCGCCCAGATGCCGCTACGCGAACGCGCGAACTCGTAACCGCTGGCATGCCAATTGCTCTGACAGCGCACCGAGGGAGACGGAGGCTGCGGTGGATTCGATCCGATCGATTGTCTGGATTGGCGACGAGCGACTGGCGGTGGAGTTGGCGGCCGATTGCCCGACGCTGGAACTCGTCTGGGAACGCGACGTCGCGGGAGCGAGCGCCCTCCCCCTTGGCGATTTCGATGTGTTGCTACTCGCCTGCAAGAATTCAAAACAAGCGCTCGAGGCATTGAAGGATCTCGCCCATCGGCGCCCTCTTCCACCGATTTTCGTTCAACTCGAATCCGTCGACGACTTCTCGTTGCGCGAGTTTCGCGAACGCGGTGCAGCGGAAGTGTTCGGCTGTGGCGGAGGCGCCACCGCTCAGCATGTAAAACGGGCGCTGCTGCAAGGACTCGCGAGGATGAATCGGCCCGCGAAGCCGGCCGCGGCATCGGGAGCTGAACGGCCTCGTCTCCTGCCGAACACGAAGATCGTCGCAGCCAGCCCGCAGATCGCAGAGGTCCTCGCGCTCGTCGGATACGCCAGGAAGTCCCGTGTGACCGTGCTCATCACCGGAGAGACCGGAACCGGAAAAGAATTGTTCGCACGGGAGATCCACCAGAAGAACTCGAATCGAGCAGCGCCTTTCCTCGCCGTCAACTGCGCGGCGTTTCCAGAAGCGCTGCTCGAAAGCGAATTATTCGGCCACACGAAGGGCGCGTTCACAGGCGCAGATCGCAACAAACCCGGCCTGTTTGAAGCCGCCAACGGCGGCACTCTCTTCCTCGATGAGATCGGCGAGACCACCCGCCCCTTTCAGGCAAAACTGCTTCGCGTACTACAAGAGAGGGAGGTGCGACCGATCGGCAGTTCCCGAACGCGCAGAATCGACGTCCGCGTCATTGCGGCGACGAATCGAAATTTGCGCCGCGAGGCGAGCGATGCGCAGTTCCGACCCGACCTCTATTACAGACTCGCGGTGTTCCCGATTCACGTACCTCCGCTGCGGGAGCGGCCCCTCGACATCCTGCCTCTCGCCGACCACTTTCTCTCCCTCTACGCGACGCGCGACGGGCGGCCCCGTGCGTCCCTGTCCGCCGAATCCTGCCACCTGCTGCAATCCTACGGTTGGCCGGGAAACGTGCGAGAGCTCGAAAACGAGATCCAGCGAGCCCTCGCCGTGGCGGAACCCGGCAGCGAACTCGCTCCCGCACAGTTCTCCGCACGCCTGTTCGAGATACTCGAGCCCGTACAGGCCGTTGTTCAGCCTGGCGAATCGCTACGCGAGACGCTCGCGCGCGTCGAAGCCTGGCTGATCCGCCGCGCGCTCGACACCAACAGCGGACGCCGGACCACGACGGCGCGGCTGCTCGGGATCACCCGGGAGGGCCTCTACAAAAAAATGAAAAGGCATGGAATCACGTGAGAAGGTCTCTACAAGAAGATGAAGCGGTACGGGATCACGTAATCCAACTGCGCGGCAATGCGATCGCCATCGAACAGAGGAGCGCTCGGCTCGAACGCGGCCGCAGTGCCAGGTACCGAGATTCGAGCAGATTGGAATCGGTGCGCGGTCGGCCTTTAGCGGATCGCTCTTCATCCCGGATCTGTCTGCGGATCTTGTTCCGAAGTGGGTGATTCTCCGCCTAGTTCCACGACGGGGCCGCCCACTCCGAGGCGATCCGCGCTCATCGGCCGGCAGAAGTAGAAACCCTGGGCGAAACCACAGCCGAGTTCGATCAAGAGATCCATCTGCTCCCGGGTCTCGACGCCCTCGGCCACGACCTCGAGATGCAGGCTCTCCGCCATCGAGTTGATGGCGCGCAGCAGAGAAATTCCGCCCTCATGGCCGACAGCACCGTGCACGAATGCACGGTCGATCTTGAGCACATCGAAGGGATAATTCTGCAGATAGCTCAGAGACGAATAACCGGTGCCAAAATCGTCGATACAGAGTCGAACCCCGAGGTCCTTGATCTCTGCGAAGGTCGTCGCGACCCGCTCCACATCGTCGAGGAGAACGCGCTCGGTGACCTCGATTTCCAGAAATCCAGCGGGCAGACCCGAACGAACCAGTGCATTCTGGATCGACTTCACCGCGTCGCCCCGGTCCACCTCACGCGGCGAGAGATTGACCGCGACGCGCAAATCCGGCCAGTCAGCATCGTGCCACTCTTTCACCTGGCGACAGGCCGTTTCGAGCACCCATGCCCCGATCGGCACGATTATCCCGCTGCGCTCCGCAATCGGAATGAACTCGCCCGGCGAAACCGGGCCCAGCAGCGCATTTTCCCAGCGAAGGAGTGCTTCCACGCCGACCAGCCGGGCTTCCGGAAGCGCCACGATCGGCTGGTAGTAGACTTCGAACTCGCCGAGCTCGAGCGCTTTCCGAAGCTGCGTCTCGACCTGGAGCCTCCTGGCCGCGCTTTCGTTCATCTCCTCAGTGAAGAATTCGAGCGAATTGCCACCGCTCTTCTTGCTGCGATACATCGCGATGTCCGCGTCGCGCAGCAGGTCCTCGTCGTTATCGGAATCCGTGGGATAGATCGCGATGCCAATGCTCGCGGTCAGAACGACTTCCTCATTGTGTACTTCCAATGGCTCTGCGACCGCGGCCAGGATCCGCTGCGCAATGCCTTGGGCATCATAAGCATTCTCGATTCCCGGCAGGATCAGCGCGAACTCATCGCCACCAAGTCTTGCGGCGGTATCTGCGTCTCGAAGGGCCTGGTTGATTCGTTTCGCAATTTGGCGCAGTGCTTCGTCTCCAGCCGCGTGACCGAGAGTGTCGTTGATCTTCTTGAATCCGTCGAGATCGATGAACACCAACCCGACAGACGAATGGTCACGCTTGGCTCTGAGCAGCGCCCGTCGCAAACGGTCCCTGAACAGGTATCGATTCGGAAGCTTCGTCAACATGTCGTAATTGGCCTGCTGGGCGATGACCTCTTCGGAGTTCTTCCGCTCGGTCATATCGTTGAAGACCATGACGACCTGCTCGATGTGAGCCTGATCACCGACCGTACGGCCAACCGAAACCCAGGCGGGAATCCGCCTGCCTTCTTTGTGGCGGATCCAGATCTCGCCCTCCCACTTTCCGGCCCGATTCACCTCCTCGATGATGGATCCGAAAAAACCCATCCCGTGCCGATCGACGCTCAACACATCTGCATTTCGACCGACCACTTCGCTGTGGCTGAAGCCCGTCGTCGCCGAGAATGCGGCATTGACATCGACAATGATTCCGGCGGCATTCGCGATCACGATGGATTCGGTGGCGGTATCGAACACCGCAGCCGCGCGTCGAAGTGCCTCCTCGGCGCGACGGCGCGCGGTGACGTCACTCGCCGCGCCGAATACGCGAAAAGCATTCCCATCGGCATCGCGCTCCACATGCCAGAGAACGCTGTAGTGGCGAAGCTCTCCAGCTGCCGAGAAAGCCCGCAACTCCGCCCCTTCGCTGACAGACGTCCCATCGATCAGCGCGCCCAACGCGGTGGCGACCCGCCCGCGGTCCGCCGGGTCGATGCTCTCCCTTAACTCTTCGCCAGTCGGGGGGCCCGCCTCGATGTCTCTCCCGTAGATCCTGAAAAGTTCGTCCGACCACCACCAGGAACCATCTGAGAGATCGAGCTTCCAGCTTCCCATCTGAGCGACTTTCTGAGCTGCGCGTAGATGTTGCTCGCTCTGGCGCAGCGCTTCTTCGCCCCGTCGGCGCTCGCGGATCTGCTCTTCGAGCTTGCGCAGCATATTCCCGAACTCCCGGCTGATTTCACCGATCTCACCTTCTCGCTCGGTGTCGAGCGACAGGTTGAGGTCACTCGTCTTGCGGAAGATGCGCAGCTGGAGCGAGAGCACGCGGAGCGGCGCGATGATCGCGCGGTGAAGGGGCACCATGATGATGAATACGAGAATTCCACCCTGGAGAACGATCCAAAGCACGCAGAGTCGACCGATGTAGGTCGCCGACTGCGCCATTTCCCGGGGTAGCTTCGCGCCGATGATGATTGCCGGATTGCCGACCAGATCAGGGAGCAACCGGTAGACGTCGAGCTGATTCATTTCGGAATCGACGATCGTTACCACGGAGTCTCCATCGCCTCGCCTCAGCGAGGCGCTTACCCCTGCGGGTACATCGGGGTCTGTCGCAAGCCAGAGGCGCAAAGCCAATCCCACCCGCTCCCCGAGTTCACGCACGAAAGCGGCGCTCAGCGCCTGGCCCATCACGATATGACCGCGAGACGGCCCCTCTCCGAGGCTCGTCAGGATGTTCCTCGAGGCGACGATCACCGGTCCATCGCGGGTCACCATCACTCCGGCGATCCGGTTTTCCGGAGTGCCTCCCGAAAGAAGCGGGTGCGAGAGATCCCACTGCCCCTGCGGAATCTCTGGAGCCGTGATCAGCTGGTGCGTTTTGATATCGTGGATCGGGCCGGATACCACGCGTCCGGAGGCGTCCACGACAACGACCCAATTGAGGGCCGAATCAGGCTGCACATCGGGACTGAAGTTTTCGTCATAGTACTCTGGATCGCCGGATACCACGTACTCATAGGTGGCATCCCAGCTCGAATATTCGAACACCAGGCCATCGAGATGAAAGATCTCACGCTCGAGGGCCTCGGCGACCTGCAGCATGCTCTTTTCAGCCGATCTCTGTTCGAAACCTTCAAATGCCGGATCAATCAGATTGCGCTTGATCGCATAACCAAAGCCGATGTTCGCAATCGTAAAAAGCGCAACGATGAGAGCCGTCTTATGAACCAGTGTCACGTTCTCGATTCCTCACCGTCTGCCGCGGCTACGCGAACAAGGTCGCGCGGCCTGCAGCGCCAACCGTCAATCATTGGGAACCTTCAGCATCCGAAGCCAACCTTGCGGTTCCTCTTGGACGCGCGATGGCCCCGCGTCGAGATCGACGATCGGTCCTCCAATCCCGATTCTCGCGGCACTGAGTGGCGCGCAGAAGTAGTAGCCTTGAGCGAAGCCGCAACGCAGCTCGCAAAGCAGGCCGAATTGCTCTTCGGTCTCGACTCCCTCTACGACGATTTCGAGATCGAGGCTATCGGCCATCGCGATGATCGCGCGCAGGAGCGAGACACCCCTCACGTGACGCATCGCGTCCTGAACGAACGCGCGGTCGATCTTGAGCACGTCAAACGGGTAGTTGCGCAGGTAACTCAGCGATGAGTAACCCGTTCCGAAATCGTCGATGCAGAGCCGAACCCCGAGTTCCTTGATTTCGCGGAATGCCGATCCCGCCTTCTCCACGTCGTCGAGGAGCACGCGCTCTGTAACTTCAATCTCCAGAAACTCCGGCGCCAAGCCGCTCCTGCTGAGCGCATTCGATATCGACTTGATCGCGTCACCGCGATCTACCTCTCGCGGAGAGAGGTTTACGGAGACGCGCAGATCAGACCAGCCAGCCTCCTGCCATTCCTTGATCTGCCGGCACGCGGTTTCCAGCACCCAGGCACCGATGGGGACAATGATGCCCGTGCCCTCCGCGACGGGTATGAATTCCACGGGTGAGACCACTCCCAATTCTGCGCTTTTCCAGCGCAACAGAGCCTCGAGACCGACCATCCTGCCCTCAGGAAGCGCGACGATCGGCTGATAATGGACTTCGAACTCTCCCACCTCGAGCGCATGCTGCAGCTGGGATTCCAGCTGGACGCGCCGCGTGGCCCGTTCGTTCATTTCCGCGGTGAAGAACTCGATCGAATTTCCGCCGCCATTCTTGCTGCGATACATCGCAATGTCCGCATCTCGAAGGAGTTCCTCATCGCTCTCGGAGTCTGTCGGGAAGATCGCGATTCCAATGCTTGCGGTCGTCAGAACATCCTGTCCCTGCACATTCATCGGAACTGCCACCGCATCGAGAATTCGCTGGGCGATCGACTCGGCATCGATCACGTCCTGGAGCGTTGGTGCGATTACGGCGAATTCATCTCCGCCAACCCGCGCGGCTGTGTCCACGTTTCGAATACTCTGGGTAATTCGATCAGCAGTCATTCGGAGGACTTCGTCTCCCGCCGAATGCCCAAGCGTATCGTTGATCTTCTTGAAGTCGTCCAGGTCGATAAAGATCAGCGCGACACCTCGACCGCTCCGCTCAGCGCGCAACGTCTCCTGGGAAAGTCGCTCGATGAACAACGTGCGATTCGGGATGCCGGTTAGCAGGTCGTAGGTGGCCTGGCGGGAGATGACTTCTTCGGCGTTCTTCCGCTCCGTCATATCGTTGAAGACCGCAACGATCTGCTCGGTGGACGACTCTCGTCCGAGTGTTCGTCCGATCGAAGCCCAGGTCGGAATCGCCGCGCCGCCTTTGTGGCGAATCCAGATTTCGCCTTCCCATTTCCCGGACTGCTCGACTTCTGCGGAAATGCTCTGATAGAAGTCGAAATCGTGGCGTCCGGAGTTCAGCATTTCCGCTTTCCTCCCGATGACGTCATCGCGGCCGTGCCCCGTGATACTCGAAAATGCAGAGTTGACGTCGATGATGTTTCCGCTGGAATCTGCGATCACAATGCCCTCGGTGGCGGTCTCGAAGACCGCGGCGGCACGGCGCAGTGCCTCCTCGGATCTGTAGCGTTCCGTCACGTCGCTCACGGTTCCGTAGACGCGGAGCGGTCGACTTTCGAGATCTCTCTCGACGTTCCAGAACACGTCGTGATGTTGCAGATCACCGTTCGCAACGACAAAGCGGGCTTCGATTCCGTTCGAATCTGAATCTTGTTCGATCAGCGCGCGAAACGCCTGCTCCACGCGATCTCGATCGTCCGGGTGGATGCTCGAGCGGATTTCTTCCAGGCTCGGGGGGCCAGAGGCGGCCTCTCTCCGATGAATCCGAAATAGTTCGTCGGACCACCACCACGACCCGCTCGTCAGGTCGACTTCCCAGCTCCCGACCTGAGCAACCTGCTGGGCTTCCTGGAGACGCTCTTCACTGTGGCGCAGTGCGTCTTCGCTCTTCCGGCGTTCATCGATATGTCTGCCGAGCTGGTCGAGCATGCTTCCGAATTCTCGACTGAGTTCGCCGATTTCATCGTTTCGCGCCGTGGACACGTCGACCGTGAGGTCGTTCGTGCTCCGGATGACTCGGAGTTGGCGGGTCAAAACGCCAAGCGGAGCGATGATCGCGCGATGCAACGGAACCATGATCAGAAACGCGAGGGCCACTCCCTGGATCAGAAACCACACCAGACTCAGGCGATTGACGTAGGCCGCCCGCTGGGTGATCTCGCGAGGAAGGCTCACGCGGAGGATGAGTGCCGGAGCACCTGTGACGTCCGTCAATAGCGTATAGACATCGAGGCGTTCGTCATTGGGCCCGGAAATCGAGTGCAATGGGTCGGCGCCATCGCTGAGCAACGCTTCGCGCACCGAAGGAGGAGCGGATCGATCCGAAAGGGGCCAGGCAGCGAGATCGATACTGGTACGCTCGCCGATACCCTCGACAAACGCCGCGTCAAATCTCCTGCCCATGATGATCCGACCGCGTGACGGCCCACCGTCAAGGCTGGTGAGGATATCGCGAGCCGCGACCAGCATCGGGCCGCCACTCGTCCCGATCAGGCCAGCGATCGGTTCGATCCTCGTATCGCCGAGAAGGAGCGGATGCGATTTGCTCCATCGCTCCTTAGAAAGTCCCGCGATTTCCAGCGGTTCCCCAGTTTGAACGTCGCGAATCGGGCCCGAGATCAGCTCTCCAGAAGAGCCGACGACGATCACCAAATTGAGCACGGTTGTCTTGAAGGAAGCGGGGCTGAGATTCGACTTGTAGAAGTCGGGATTGCGAGACTTCGCGAACTCGTAGCCGGCGTCCCAGCTCGCGGTATCGTGGGCGAGGACACCCAGGAGAAACGCCTCGCGCTGGATGGCCTCCAAGGCGCGCTTCACATTCTTCTCGACCTCTCGCTGCTCGAGGTCGAAGAATTCCGGAGCCACCACGCTGCGATGGATCGAGTATCCGATCGCGACGTTGGCCGTTGCAAAAAGGGCAACGATCAGAGCGGTCTTCTGCGAAAGCGTCAAGTGCGCGACTCCAAACGACAGACCACGACACAGCGGTCCGGAGCAGAGCCCAGTCCGCCAATCTATTGATCGGTTGATTCGAAGTCCGACTTGCATGCGCGGCGCCGATAAACGCGCTTACAGACGGCTGACTTGCCGGTCAGTTGCGCATGAGCTGCGCGTTTGAGCGGTTGTGCGAGTTTTTGCGGGCCACCGCAGGCGAACATGCCGGCGCGTTCAGGCGAGCTCCGACCGGAAGAAAGCGAGCAGCGCGTCCCAGCTATCGGCGGCGGCGATTGCGTCGTAGACATCGAGGCGCGCATCGTTCATGTAGCCATTTCGAACTCCCGCTCTTACCTCGACGCTGGCGTTCACGCCCGCGCGCTGCAGGCCCGATTTGAACGCATCAACGGCTGACTCGGTAACCGACTCCTCCTCGCCGGCGAAGATTGCCAGGACCGGGACTGACACGCGGTCGAGTTCGGGAAGAAGCTCGGGGTGGGCGCCGTACAGGTCGACGGCTGCGCCAATTCGGCGGTGACGACTAGCCAAGAAGAGCGCGAGTGAGCCTCCCAGACCGAGGCCCAGCACGCCGACCTTCGACCCTGCCGTCGCGCTCTGGTTGAAGAGTTCCGCGACCGCAGATTCGAGATCCGCGTCAGCGCAATCAAGTTCGAGTTCCTTCGACAGCTGCTCTGCGGTCACTTGATCATCCGCGATGCGACCGTGAAAGAGATCAGGCGCCAGGGCTACGAAATCCGCTCGGGCCAGCCGATCGCAGACGTCGCGAATGAATTCGGTCAGCCCCCACTCATCGTGGATGACGATGATCCCGCGACCGGTATCCGACGCCGGTTTGGCGAGATAGGCCGACGCGACATGCCCGTCTCCGCCAGATGCGATCCCCTGATACTCGATGCCGGCGCCCTCTCGCCCGATCGTCATCGTCGATCTCCTCCTCGTGGGATTCGAAAGATAGCTCAGCGACCCCCGGACTCCCGCAGGCCGGTTACCATTCGACCATGAGCGACCTCTCCGTGCCGAGCGCCGTTGTGCAGGTCGGTCAGAAGATGATCGAAGCCGGACACGCATCCTTTCTGGTCGGGCCTGGACTGCGCGACCTCCTGACCGGCATCCTTCCGTCACACAGTGAACTGTCAACGGACGCGCCACTCAGCGAGATCCTGGAACTGTTTCCGAACGGAGTCCTGATCGGAAAGCGAAGGGATACCGTGATGATTCCCAGCCAGGCGGGCCCCGTGGACGTGAGCCCATTTCGCGCGGGCGCGCGCATCGAGAATGACCTCGCTCATCGCGACTTCACGATCAACGCCATCGCCTACGACATCGCCGACGGGAAATGGATCGATCCACACGGCGGTCGAGCCGATCTCGAAAACGGCCTGATTCGCGCGGTGCACCGCGCACGGGATCGCATCGCTGAAGATCCGATCCGGGCGCTTCGGGGGGTTCGGCTCGCGGCGACTCGGGGCTGGGAGCTGGAGCAGGAGGTCGAGGCCGCACTCGAGAGCGCCCGAACGGCGCTCACCAAGATCCCGCGCGAGCCCGTTCGTCGCGAGCTGGTCGCGATCCTGCTCTCGACAGGTGTTGCCCGGGCCCTGGAGCAGCTCGATCGAAGCCGCATTACTTCAGAGCTCGCGCCGGGCGCGACGCCGGGCTCGGGCGCCGTGGTGGATCGATTGCCTCGCGACCTCGAGTTGCGGCTGGCCGGTTGGCTCCGCGGCGCTCACGTCAGGGCTGTGTTGCAACGCCTGCGGTTTTCTCGCGCTACGATCGACCGCGTCGAGTTGCTGCTGCGATGCCACCATTCGGATGGCCAGATCAACGCGATGGGTCCGGCCGCTGCCGCTCGGTTCGCCCGCCGCACCGGAGCTCGCAACCTGGCTGCATTGATTGCGCTTCGAGAAGCCGAGATCGAAACCGTGGGCGATGCGCCCGCCGCAGCTCGAAACGCGCTGCAAAAGCTACGGGTGTCACTGGCTTCGCTGTGCGACTCCGAGCGGACAGCGAGCGGACGCAACCAACTGGTGATCTCCGGTGCCGACGTGATGGAGTGCCTCGGCTGCGAGCCAGGACCTCGCGTCGGGCGCGCAATCGAATACCTTGCTGAGCGCACCCGCCTGGACCCGGCCCTCAACTCGCCGGATGCGCTGCGCGATCTTCTGCGCGACTGGATCGACAAGGCCGGCGAAACTTCCTGATCGGCGGAGCCGACGATCTTGGATCAAATGCTCCGGATCTTCGACAGGATCTCATCGTCCTCTGGAAAACGGCCCGACTCGTGCTTGGAGAAGATCATCTCGCCGTCGACAACGACGTCAAAAATCCCTCCGCCTCCGCAGACGAATTCAGATTCGACGCCAATCTCGCTTTTGATGGTGGCTGCCAAACTGGTAGCCTGGGGTAGGTAGTTTCATTGTCCGCAATAGGTGATCGAAATCTTCACGATGAGATCCTCCGCCTCCCGCGCGGGTTAGGCGCGCTCGGGGCTTCCTGCGGCTCAGCGCCATTTGCAGGGGATCAGGATAGTCCGCTCCAACGAATCGCGCTCCCCGCGGGTCCCCGCTCGATCGGGCAGCTGCAACGCCTGATCGTCTTCGCGCTGCTCCCCCGGCCACGGAATTCGTTAAGATGTGGTGTTCGATCGCGGAACCGTTCACAACAGGAGGATGACGGATGGCCATCTCGGTAGGCGACAAGATTCCCGCCGGAACGCTCAAGATCTCTGCACCCGGCGGCACGAAGGACGTATCGACCGACGAGCTCTTTGGCGGCAAGAAGGTGGTGCTCTTCGCCGTACCCGGCGCATTCACGCCGACCTGCTCGGCGAAACATCTACCGGGCTTCATTGACAAAGCCGGCGACATCAAGGCCAAAGGCGTCGACAGTATCGTCTGCCTTGCGGTCAACGACGCATTCGTGATGGACGCATGGGGAAAGGCCCATAACGTGGGTGATGCCGTGATGATGGCCGCGGACGGCAACGCGGAGTTCACGCGCGCCCTTGGGCTGGAGTTCGACGCCTCCGATTTCGGAATGGGTGTGCGCTCCCAGCGCTTCGCGCTGATCGTCGATGATGGCGTAGTGAAGGGCGCCTATGTCGAAGCGCCGATGAAGTTCGAGGTGAGCAGCGCGGAAGCCATCCTCGAGCAGCTCTAGGCGAAAAAGAGCCGCTTTGCGATTGCGCGCCGCGCGTTCCTCGACGGCGCGAGATGCCGATCGTCCACTCGCCAGCCCCAGCGAGGAGAGCTGAACCCTGGCCTTCCAAGAATACGCAGACTTCGACGGCCTGGGACTGGCGGAGCTGGTTACCAAAGGCGAGATCACTTCGGCGGAGCTCGTCGAAGAAGCCATCGGCCGCGCGGAAAAGCACAACCCCACGATCAACGCGCTGGTCTACGAGATGTACGACTCGGCGCGCGATGCGGCCCGCAAGACCGACGCCGATGGAACTCCGGCCCCGTTTCGCGGCGTCCCTTTCCTGCTGAAGGATCTGATGGGGAACTGTTCGGGTGTGCCGACCACCTGCGCGAGTCGCTTCCTCGACGGAGTTCCCGCAAATCACGACAGCGAACTCGTGATGCGCTTCCGGCGGGCCGGCCTGATTCCGATCGGAAAGACCAACTGCTCCGAGTTCGGGCTCCTTCCGACGACAGAGTCCCACCTGCACGGGGCTTGCCGAAATCCGTGGAACACCGATCACTCGTCGGGAGGCTCGAGCGGGGGTTCGGCTGCTGCTGTGGCGGCCGGGATCGTTCCCGTTGCCCACGCGAGCGATGGAGGCGGTTCCATCCGAATTCCAGCGTCCTGCTGTGGGCTCGTGGGGATGAAACCGACCCGAGCGCGCAACACGCTCGCGCCGCTCATCGGCGACCTCATGAACGGGCTGGTTGTTGAGCATGCGGTGTCCCGCACCGTGCGGGATAGCGCGGCGCTCCTCGACTGCACGGCCGGACCGGGCATCGGAGATCCCTACGTCGCACCTCCACCGGAGCGACCCTACCTCGAAGAAGTTTCCCGAGATCCGGGTCGACTGCGCGTAGCGACCTGGTCGCGGAACATCCGCGGCGGGGAAATCGACCCCGAGTGCCTCGATGCGATCGAGAACACCGCCTCCCTGCTGGCCGAACTCGGTCACGAGGTCGAGGAAGTCGCCCCGCCCATCGACGCCGACATGATCACCGACGCCTTCCTCACGATCTGGACAGCCGGCGTCGCCACGACGATCGATCTGTTGCAGCTGAGCACGGGCCGCAAGGCGACCCGCGACTTGTTCGAGCCGCTTACCTGGGCCCTCTACGAACGTGGCCATACGATCCGCGCTTCGGCTTATCAACGCGCAGTGGCTCTGACACAGCTCGCGTCGCGACAGATTGCTGCATTCTTCGAGACCTACGACGCGTGGTTTTCACCAACGCTCGAGAAGCCCCCACTACCGCTCGGCAGTTTCGACAGCCGCGAGACCGACATCGAACGGGCCTTCGCGCCGATCATCGAGTACGCGACCTTCACGCCGATCTTCAACCTTACCGGTCAGCCGGCCGTCTCGTTGCCGCTTCATTGGACGGCCTGCGGGCTGCCGGTCGGGGTCCAGATCGCGGGGCGCTTCGGCGACGAGGGCCTGCTCTTCCGACTCGCCGCACAACTGGAGATCGCGCAGCCGTGGATCGAACGCAAGCCGCCAACCTGGGGCTAGGAGCGCGATCCCAGCATGGGATCGCGCTCCGCCGCAAGCGAATCCAATGGATTCGCCCGCTAGATGCGCTGCTCCCGGATGGCATGCCAATGACGGATCGGTTCAGTCGCCGAGTCGTGCCAGAAACTTCAGGAGCGCTTCGTGAAAGAGATCCGGCTGATCGAGGTAGGCGGGGTGCTTGGCCTTGGGAAGGATCACCACCTCGGCCGTCTTGAAACTCGCAGCCAGTGTTTTCGCCATCGCGGGGCGAAACAGCCGATCCTGCGCCCCCCATACGACCAGCGCCGGCACTGGACTCTCCTTCAACTCGCTCGCGTATTCCTTGACGCCGACCGGAGCGATCGGAACGTAACCGGACACCTTTTCGGGATGATCGAGGATCAACGGAAAGCTCAGATTCCCGCTTCGAGACGGCGAGATCACGACCGGCCGTCCGATCTCGAGCGAGCCGATCAGTTCCGCGAGAAAAGTCTTCTGATCCACCTGCCAGCCCGGAGACTTGCCGGCGCCGGGAAGATCGATTGCGACCGCGCGATAACCCGCATCCGCGAGAACGTCCAGCGTGCCGAGCTTCTTCCAGGTACCAGAGTCGTACCTTCCGCCATGAAGCAGCAAAACGGCGCGGCCCTTTTTCGGGCCGGCGCTGAGCAGGTGCATCTTATGGCCCTGGAATTCGACCGAACTCTCCGCGACTTCTGCAACAGCCGCTGCGACGTTCATCAACAGGGCGGCGGCCAGCGCACCCGACAGGTAGATCCATCGAATCATCTTCATCGCCTTTGAGTTTCCCGGTTCCGCTGCTAGCGCGCAATCCCAATCGGCTTCGCGCGGATCCAGCGCGCGTCGAAAGCGGAGGCCTCCCGACCCGCGTCGTTCAACAACAGCCTTTTTGTCCCGGCTTCCGCGTCGCGCGATATCCGGCGCCTTTGGTTTCTCGCGGATCTCGCAACCGCACGCTCTCGAAGTCGGGCTGTTCTTCCTCGGGCACGGAAACCCGCGGGGGAATCTCCACGAACTCGCCCCCGTAGGGGGCGTCACGCAGGGTTTGGAAAGCCATCGCGCTGACCGCCGTGCGCTCGCCACGCACGAACCTGTTCCCCCATTCGTCCTCGACCGCTTTCCACGGCCCCCGGTAGAGCAACGCCTGGTTGGCGTCGCGACCCGGCCCGACGTCTGCTTTGCGGGCCGTGACGGTGATCGAGCGGAACTCGATTCCCTCCACGACCGCGAAGGGCTCGGTTTCCCATTTGTCGAGCGCGATGCTGCGGAAACCTGCCGCTTCGAGGGCGAGCAGAAACTCCAGTTCCTGAAAGGCGCCCGACACACAGCCGCTCCAGAGCTCGGGATCTGCCTTCAGGTCATCGGGTACCGGTTCATCGCTCACGATGTCTGAGATCGCGATGCACCCGCCGACCTTGAGGACCCTGAAGATCTCCTCCATGAGCTGGACCCGATCCAACTCTCGCACGAGATTGAGGACGCAACTCGAAACGACCAGATCCACCGAGGCGTCAGCGATCAGCGTGGACTCGCGCCTGAGCTTCTCACTCGCCTCTTCGAGTGCTGCGAGCTCCGCGACACCGCGCACGGGGTGCTCGACCAACCAGGAGTCGAGAGCATCCAGATCCAATGCGAGGTCCTGGATGCGAGCGCGGTGAAACTCGACATTCGCGTACCCGAGCGCCTCTGCGACCTGGGGCGCAGAGGCGCGAGCGAGGCGCAGCATTTCTTCGTTCAGATCCACGCCGATCACCGCCCCCTTCGGTCCCGCGATCTGGGCCGCGATGAAGCAGATCTTGCCCGCACCGCTCCCCAGATCGAGAACGACATCGCCCTCGCGGACGAAGCGCGAAGGGTCCCCACAGCCGTAGTCGCGCTCGAGGACCTCCTGCGGAATCAGCTTGAGGTACTGCGGGTCGTAGTCGACCGGGCAGCACAGCGCCACTTCTTTTGCGCGTGCCGCGGCGCTGTATCGCTCGCGGACAGCGCTCTCGGTGTTGGTGTCGGAGGCGCGAGGATCAGATCTCATACCGGAACCTCCTGGGAAGCCTGACAACACGACGACCGCCAGTTCTCGAACCGCGACCGCGGCGAACGCTCGTCGACGCGCTGGAGGGGAACCGAAATGCAGCACACGCGGGTACCGGCGTCGCTCGGGATGCTACAGCGCTTCCCGCCTGGCTGCAGCATTGGATCCGCGATCGCTGGAAATCGCGACGCGCTACGCGACCTCCAGGTCGAAGGCTGCGCTCATGAGCCGACGCGTGTAGGCCTGTTGCGGATTTTCGAAGATCTGATCCGAGGTGCCCTGCTCGACCACCTGCCCGTTGCGCATGACGAGGACGTAATGGCTCATTGCCCGTACCACGCGCAAATCGTGACTGATGAAAAGGTAACTCAGACTGTATCTCTGCTGCAGATTGCGCAGAAGATCTACGATCTGCGCCTGCACGGAGCGATCGAGCGACGATGTCGGCTCGTCGAGCACCATGAATTTCGGCTGCAGGATGATGGCACGCGCTATGGCGACGCGCTGCCGTTGCCCACCCGAAAACTCGTGGGGATAACGGTGACGACTCTCGGAATCCAATCCCACCTCTTCGAGAACCCGGATCACCTGGCGTTCGCGCGACTCGGCGTCACCGAGCTTGTGGATCACGAGACCTTCTTCCACAATACTGCCGACCGACATGCGCGGGCTCAGGCTGCTGAAGGGATCCTGAAACACCATCTGCATCTCGCGGCGCAACGGGCGGGTCTCCTTCCAGCGAAGATCTTGGATCTCGCGGCCGCGAAATTGGATACTCCCGGTGCTGCTCTGCAATCTCAGCAGGGCGAGGCCGAGGGTCGTCTTTCCGCTCCCGCTCTCGCCCACGACGCCCACCGTCTCACCCTCGCGCACCGCAACCGACACGCCCTCGACGGCCTTCAGGTGCGAGACCGTGCGGCGAAAGACGCCTCTTTTGATCGGAAACCAGACCCGCACGCCGTGGCTCTGCATGACTGGTTGCGCCTGGGCCCGCGGCGTCGGAGGTTCTCCCTTCGGTTCCGAGGCCAGCAGGTGTTGCGTGTAGGGATGCGCCGGGGCCGTGAAAACCCTTTCGACGGCGCCCGCCTCGACGATTTCTCCGTTCGTCATCACGCAGACGCGATCGGAAACCTTGCGCACGATGCCGAGATCGTGGGTGATGAGCAGCATCGCCATGCCAAACTCGGCCTGGAGCTTTTTCAGCAGGGCCAGGATCTGGGCCTGGATCGTAACGTCGAGAGCGGTCGTGGGCTCATCGGCGATCAAGAGATCGGGATCGTTCGCGAGCGCCATCGCAATCATCACACGCTGACGCTGACCGCCCGAAAGCTCGTGCGGATAGCTGTTCAACCGACCCTGTGGATCTTGGATGCCGACAAGGTCGAGCAGTTCGAGCGTGCGAGCCCTCGCATCGGAAGCGGTCGCTCCCCTGTGGAGCATCAAGGTCTCGGCGATCTGTTTTTCCACCCGGTGCAGCGGATTGAGCGAGGTCATCGGCTCCTGGAAGATCATTGCGATCCGATCGCCCCGAACCTTCTGCAGCGCTTCCACCGGCGCACCGACCAGCTCGCGCCCCTCGAAGCGAATGCTTCCCGAGGGATGCCACGCGGTGGGATAGGGCAGGAGTTGCAACACGGACAGGGCGGTGACGGACTTTCCGGACCCGCTCTCCCCGACCAGCGCAACCGTCTCGCCACGATTCACATCGAACGACAACCCCCGGACAGCCTCGAGTGGGCCGCTGGCAGTCGTGAAGGTCACCCGTAGATCCGAGACCGATAGCAGCGGGCTCATGAGGGCACCGTCGCTTCGTATCCGGTCTGCTCGGGCGGCGGCGCGCCCGCGCGGAAGCTCTTGCGCGGATCGAATGCGTCACGCACCGCTTCGCCAACGAAGATCAACAGACTCAACATCAACGCGAGCAAGAAAAACCCCGACAGGCCGAGCCAGGGAGCGCTCAGATTGTTCTTGCCTTGATTGAGCAACTCACCCAGCGAAGCGCTGCCCGGCGGCAGCCCAAAACCGAGGAAGTCGAGGGCTGTCAATGACGTGATCGCGCCGCTCAAGATGAAGGGCAGAAACGTCAGCGTCGCCACCATCGCGTTGGGAAGGATGTGATTGAACATGATGGAAAGATCGCTAGCCCCCAGGGCGCGCGCAGCTCTCACGTAATCAAAATTTCGCGTGCGCAGGAACTCCGCGCGCACCACGCGAACCAGTTCCGTCCAGCTGAAGAGCAGCAGGAGGCCTAGCAACCACCAGAAGCCCGGTTGGACGACGCTTGCGAGAATGATCAGTAAATAGAGAGTCGGAAGACTCGACCAGATCTCGATGAAGCGCTGGAAGATCAGATCGATTCTCCCACCGAAATACCCCTGAACCGCACCGGCCGCGATGCCGATCAGCGAGCTGACCAGGGTCAACGCCAATCCAAAGAGCACCGAGATGCGAAAACCGTAGATCAAGCGGGCGACGACATCGCGCGCCTGGTCGTCGGTCCCCAGCCAGTTCCGGGTGGTGGGTGGTGACGGGGCGGGTGTGGGCAAATCGTAGCAGAGCGTGTCGAAACTGAACGGAATCAGCGGCCAGAGAATCCAGCCCTTCGCTTCGATGAGCTCCTGGACTTCCGGATCCGAATATTCGGCTTCAGTTTCCAGAAATCCCTCAAAAGTCGTCTCCGGATACGCCTTGAGGATCGGCAGATAGAACTCACCGCGATAGCGTACCAGCAGGGGTTTGTCGTTGGCGATCACCTCCGCGAACAACGTGACCAAGAAGAGCGCGGAGAAGATCCACAGCGACCAGTAGCCCCGGCGGTTGGCCTTGAAGGTGCTGAGCCTTCTCCGCCCGATCTCTCCGAGCGCCACCGGCTAGGGCTCCCGCGCTTCAAAGTCGATCCGCGGATCGACGTTGAAGGTCCGGATTCTGCGCTGCCCGACGGCTTCGAGCGCCACCGGCTAGGACTCCCGCGCTTCAAAGTCGATCCGCGGATCGACCAGCGCGTAGGTGAGGTCTGCCACGAGCCCCATCAGCAGGCCGAGCAGCGTAAAGAAATAGAGGGTTGCGAACATCACCGGATAGTCGCGGTTGATCGCCGCCTCGAAACCCAGCAGACCCAGCCCATCTAGCGAGAAGATTACTTCGATCAGCAGCGCTCCGGTGAACAGGATGCGGATGAATGCCGACGGGAATCCGGCGATCACGATCAACATGGCGTTGCGAAAAACGTGACCGTAGAGCATGCGATTTTCACTGAGTCCCTTGGCCCGAGCCGTTACGACGTACTGCTTTCCGATTTCGTCGAGAAATGAATTCTTCGTAAGGATGGTTAGAGAGGCGAAACCACCGATCACGAGAGCGAATACGGGCAGCGCAATGTGCCAGAAATAATCTTTCACCTGATCGAACCAACCCAGCTCTTTCCAGCCGTCCGAATGGAGGCCTCGCAGTGGAAACCAATCCAGATATTGACCACCTGCGAAAACGACGATCAGGAGGATGGCGAACAAGAAAGAAGGCACCGCGTTGCCAATCACGACGACGGTGCTCGTTGCGACGTCGAAGCGCGAGCCATCCCGAACCGCCTTGGAAATTCCCAGCGGAATCGAGATCAGATACACCAGCAACGTGGTCCACAGCCCGAGCGAGATCGACACCGGCATCTTGTCGAGTACGAGCTCGGTGACGCTACGATCGCGGTAGTAGCTCTTGCCGAAATCGAAGACCGCAAAATTGCGCATCATCAATAGAAATCGCTCGTGGAGCGGCTTGTCGAAGCCGAATTGCCGCTCCAACTGCTCGATGAACTCCGGTGGCAGCCCCTGGGCGCCTCGATAGATCTTGCCTCCACTTCCTCCCGAGAGGCCACCGACCGCGATCTCACCACCCTCACCCGAAACGCGCGCCGTTGCAGAAACCGCGCTGTCATCGAGCTGCGCGAGAATCCGCTCGATCGGCCCGCCAGGCACGACTTGCACGATGAGGAAATTCACCAGCATGACCGCGAACAACGTCGGAATGACCAGGAGAAGACGCCGGATGATGTAGGAAATCATCTTACGGCACTCTGTTTCGGCAGGGCCGCCATAAGGTCACCGGGCGCCGGCTCCCCGAGCGGCCTCGAGGCGAGAAGCCTTCTCGACATCGTACCACCAGGTGCCGATCGCGACGCCCCGATTCGGCGAGATTTCGGGCTTGCCGAATCGATCCCAATAGATCAACCGGTCGGCGGTGATGTACCAGTGGGGAATCAGATAAAAGCCCCACTGCAGCACGCGATCCAGGGCGTGAACGCGCGTAACGAGATCCTCGCGGGTCGGCGCAGCGATCACGAGTTCGATGAGCTCGTCGATCGCGGAGCTCTCGATCCCCATCTGATTGCGTCCGCCCTCGCGCTTCGCCACTTCACTCGACCAGTAGTCGCGCTGTTCGTTGCCGGGGGAATCGGACTGCCCGATCCGCGTCACCGTCATGTCGAAATCGTAGGTATCAAGGCGATACCGGTATTGGGAAGTGTCTACCGTTCGAACCGAGACGTCGATGCCGAGGCGCTCCAGATTCTTTTTGAATGGAAGCGCGACTCGCTCGAAGCTCGGTGACACCAGTAGAATCTCGAATGCCATCGGAACGCCAGTCTCACCATTGGTGAGTTTTCCGTCTTCTACCCTCCAGCCGGCCTCCGCAAGCAGCTTGGTAGCGATTCTCAGGTTGCTGCGAATCCTTCCCGAGCCGTCTGTCTTCGGCGGTTGATACTCCTGCGTAAAGACTTCTTTCGGGATCCGGCCCTTCAGCGGTTCGAGAATTGCGAGCTCCGCCGGACTCGGCAGGCCCCGTGCAGCGAGCTCCGAGTTTTCGAAGAAGCTGCGGGTCCGTTTGTATTCGCCGTAGAAGAGCGTTCGATTCGACCACTCGAAGTCGAACGCGTAGGAAAGCGCCTCTCGCACCCGTCGATCTCGAAACAGCTCGCGCCGCAGATTGAACGCGAAGCCCTGGACGCCTTGATTTCGCTGGTGGGGGAGGAGCTCCTTGCGGAGCCTACCTTCGCGGACATCTGGGATGTCGTAGGCGGTGGCCCACTTCTTGGCGATGTTCTCGATGCGGATGTCGTAGGCGTCGGCCTTGAGGGCCTCGACGGCGACATCCATGTCGCGGTAGTAATCAAAGCGCATCGAAGCGAAGTTATTTTGGCCGCGGTTGACCGAGAGCTCAGCCGCCCAATAGTCCGCGCGTCGCTTGTAGTTCACGAAACGACCCGCCTCGAAGGATTCGATCTCGTAGGCACCACCGCCGAGGGGAGGCTCCAGCGTCGTCTTATCGAAGACCCGGCCCTCCCAGTAGTGTTTGGGCAAGATCGGCAGTTCGCCGAGAATCAACGGCAATTCGCGGTTGTCACCCGGCTTGAACGCGAACTTGACCCTCCGCTCGCCCGCCTTCTCGACCCGTTCGACGCCGCCGTAATACAAGCCGTACAGAGGCGAACCTTTCTCCACCAACGTATTGAAGGTCCAGATCACGTCGTCGACGCTGACCGGCCTACCATCGGCCCAGCGCGCCTCTTTTCGCAGCGTAAAGGCGACCCAGGAGCGATCCGCGGGTGTTTCGATCGTCTCCGCCAACAGACCGTACCGGCTGAAAGGCTCATCGAATGAAGGAGCCATCAAACTGTCGTAGATCAGACTCTGCCCGAGAAACGCAAAGCCCGCGGCAGGATTGCCCTTTACGATGAACGGATTGAAGCTGTCGAAGGTCCCGATCGCGGCTCGTCGGAGCACACCGCCCTTCGGCGCGTCGGGGTTTGCGTAGCGGAAGTGGCTGAAATCGGCGGGATAGGCGAGGTCGCCGTGCATGGCGATGCCGTGAGCGGGCACGGCGTCGTTCCCCAGAGCCGGCGCCAGAGCGATGAATCCCGATCCTACGAGCAGCGCGAGCGCCCCACCGAAACGGATCCTCGTATGCAAATGAGCCTCCATCGAAGTGAAGCTGCGCTGGGTGATCGGGCTCGGAAATTACTGCCCGATCGGAATGGATCCCCCTAACGCTTGGACGGAAGGCGCAGAATCAAGCTCGAGCCGACTGTCGTGGCCCGGAGGTTCGACCACTCGGCCAGCAGGCGACAGCGCGTCACCTGTGCGCTCCCAGGCGATCCCATTCGTATGCGGAACTCACCCTTTGGACTGTTGTTGAGGCGCTCGATGATGGCCGGCCAGTTTTTCGTTCGTGCCACGGGATCTCCAATCATGTGAACGGGGGTGGGAAACTAGCACGGGGGCAAGCGCCCCCCAACCAGTTCGATTCAGCGGCTCAACCAACCAGTTCGATTCAGCGGCTCTCGACCAGGCGTTCAATCAAGCGGCTCGACCAGGCGCGGCAGGATGTCGCTGATCGAACCGCGGATTACGGCATCCGCGAGCGCGTCCATCTCGGTGGGTTGTTCGTTCAAAATCACGACCCGGGCGCCCGCGGCCTTCGCGAGTGGAACGACGTTGGCGATCGGGAAGACGCTAAGCGTGGTGCCCACCGCCAGCATCAAATCGCATTGCTGAGCGGCTCTTTCAGAACGCTCGAGGTCTTCGGGCACCAGACCCTGTCCGAACGAAATCGTGGCGGCCTTGAGGATGCCCCCGCAGCTGCAACAGGCGGGGTCCGCTTCACCCGCGCGAACCCGGTCGAGAACGTCCGACATCGGACTCCGCTCCGCACACGCGAGGCAGGCGACTTCGCGAAAGGTGCCGTGAATTTCGACCGTTCGCTCCGGAGCCAATCCCGCATCGAAGTGCAATCCGTCGATGTTCTGGGTAATCAGTAGGTGCAGCTTTCCCCCCCGCTCCAACTCGACCACCGCGCGGTGACCCGCATTCGGATCGCCGAGTCGATTCGCGAGTTCGAGCCGACTTTGCCACGCGAGTTTCCGCACCGCGGGATCGCCGACATAGTGGTCGAAGGTCGCCAGCTTCTCGGCGGCGGGATTGCGGGTCCACACCCCCTTGGGCCCACGAAAATCGGGGATGCCCGAATCCGTCGAGATCCCCGCGCCCGTCAGGACGACCACGCGATCGCTCGCATCGATCCAGCCTCGCGCACTCGCGATCAAGTCCTCGGGGCCCCGATCTACACCACGCAAGCGTGACTCCCCGTCAGATTCGCCCGCTCCTCGATGAGCAGTTCCGCGTTGATTCTCGGCCGGATCGCGATCCGCGCAACCTCCCCGCCGCCCCCCCGCGGGTAGCTCGGCGATTCGAGCCCATAGCCGTGACTCCGGGCATTTTGCTATCCCTCGCGCCGGGTGTCAGGTTCCAACGATCTACTCACGAACGCATTGACGGGCTGGGTGCGCGCCATCTCGCGCCGACCCCGCACGGTGGTCATCGCGACCGGGCTGCTCACGCTCGGCTTGGCGTTCTACGCGGCAACCCACCTCGGGATCAACTCGGACAATGTTCGGCTGATCTCCAAAGACCTCCCATCACGAAAGAATCACGAAGCCTTCGCGGCTCTCTTTCCAAACCTCGAGCACGCACTGCTGATCGTCGTGGAGGGTGAAACACCCGAACTCGCGCGCGACGCTGCGAACGCATTGACGGCGGAACTCCGAACACGGCCCGAGACCTTCACCGACGCCTACATCCCGGGCGGCGGGAGTTTCTTCGAGCGCACGGGCCTGCTCTACCGAAGCGTCGCGGAACTCGAGGAATTCGCCGACCAGATGGCACGTGTTCAACCCCTGTTGGCTGAACTCGAACGCGATTCCAGCATCGCCAACCTCACTGCACTGGTACGGCAAGGCCTCGACGCCATAGGCGACGAGCCCGACGAGATCGACCAATGGGTGAGGGTGCTGAACCAGATCGGCCATGCCGCGGTCGAGGTCTACAGCGAATACCCGCTCGCGGTCTCCTGGGAGGAAATGCTGGTACAGGGCTCCTCTCTCGAGGTGAAGAACCGGCGGGTCATCGTCGTTCATCCGGTGCTCGACTTCGAGAGCGTATTCGCGGCGGCGCGCCCCATGGAGATCATCCACCGGCTGGCTGACGACCTCGGCTACACGGCCGAACGCGGCGTTTCGATTCGCATTACCGGCAACCCGGCCCTCAACTACGAAGAGATGATCGGCATCGCGTGGGATGTGGGTGGAGCCGGAGCCTTCTGTTTCGCGTTGGTGGTCGGGATTCTCGTAATCGCGCTGCGCTCGATCAAGCTCGTCTCCGCGGCAGTCATCACGCTGCTTTCGGGTTTGATCTGGACGCTGGCTTTCGCGGCATTCTCGATCGGCCATTTGAACCTCGTGTCGGTGACCTTCGCGGTGTTGTTCATCGGCCTGGGAGTCGACTTCGCAATCCACCTGGGAATGAGTTATGCGGACCTGCTCCACACCGGGAAGAACAACCTCCAGGCGCAGGAAGATGCGGTGCGGAACGTGGGGAAGTCGCTCGTGCTCTGCACGGTGACCACTGCGATCGGATTCTTCGTCTTCATTCCGACCGACTACCGGGGAGTCGCGGAACTCGGACTGATCTCGGGAGTCGGGATGTTCATCATCCTCTTTGTCACCCTGACGCTAATCCCCGCACTTCTTTCCTCTTGGCTGGCTCCCGCGGAGAACGACAGATCATCGAGTAGCCTGCGATTTCGGGATCGATGGTGGAGACACCTCGATCGCTACGGCGCTTGGGTGCGCCGCATCGCAGCGGTCGCCGGGTTCGGTGCCATCGCTCTGCTACCGGATGCACGCTTCGACGAAAACGTCATCAACATGCGCGATCCGGGTACCGAGTCCGTTCAGGCCTTCAACGACCTGCTGAGCCAGTCGGGAATGGCGTCTCCATGGTTCGTCAACGTAGTCGCCCGGGATCTCGAATCCGCGCAGCGGCTCGCAGACCAGCTCGAGGGTTTCGAGAGCGTGGCGCACACCGTGACGCTGGCAGACTACGTTCCATCCGAGCAGGACGAGAAGCGGGAGATCCTCGTGGATATCGGATATTTCTTTCCCCCGCCCACCGCGTACCCGGAGGCGCCCAAGCCGGAACCCATCGAAGAACAAATCTCGGCGCTGAGGGAGTTGCACGCCTACCTCGATCGACACGGAGCCGTGAGCGGCGAATCGCCACTGCTCGATAGCATGAGCATGCTGCGCGCCGTGTTGGCGCGCTTCCTCGAGAAGATCGAGGAGAATGGAGACGCCGAGGCCGCGCTTGCGAACCTGGAGACGATCTTGTTGTCGGGCTTTGCGGACCAGATGAAGCGCCTTCGAAATGCACTCGAGCCCGGCGAGATCGCTCTAGCCGATCTTCCGGCGCCACTCGTTGGAAGGATGGTTGCGGCAGACGGAAGCGCTCGGGTCCAGGTCTATCCGCGCGAATCGCTGATCGACGAGATGGCCTTCTCGCGATTCGTGGCCGACGTACAAGAGATCGCGCCCGAGGCAGCCGGAGTCGCCATCAGCCTGGTCGGATTTGCCAATGCCACGAAATCATCCTTTCGACAGGCGCTGCTTTCCGCGCTGATCGCGATTGCGGCGTTGCTCTGGTTGCTCTGGCGGCGAACTTCCGACGTCCTGCTCGTGCTCACCCCGCTGATCTTGAGTGCGCTCCTCACCAGCGCGGCCATGGTCCTGCTCGACCTGCCCTTCAACTTCGCCAACGTGATCGTCATTCCGCTGCTACTCGGAGTCGGCGCGAACAGCGGCATCCATCTCGTCCATCGCTCCAAGAACATCGCGAGCAGCAACGAAGAGCTGCTCGCAACGACCACCGCCCGTGCGGTCTTCTACAGCGCGCTGACGACAGCGGCGAGTTTCGGCACCCTCGCATTTTCCTCCCATCGCGGGATGGCGAGCCTGGGCATCGTCCTCAGCATCGGAATGCTCTTGACCATCCTGTGCACGCTGATCGTGCTGCCCGCCCTGCTCGAGTGGCAGGGCGATCACAGCAAAGTCAAGCCTGCCGCCGCGAGTCGTTCGTAGTCGTCTCGGGGCAAGGCTCCGAGGTAGCCGGCTCAGAGGGGCTCGTCGAGATCGACGTCGACCATGAGCTCGTGAGCCAGCGCTTCGAGATCCTTGCGCAACAGCTCGAGGTCGAGGCTTGTGGGAACCCGGAGCTCTGCGTTGGCGAGAAAGAGCAGTTCGCCGGACATCGGCGCACTCATGATCTCCGTGCGCAGCTCATCGACATTGATGCCCCGATCCGCGAGAGCCTGTGAGATTTCGTGCACGATCCCGGGTCGATCACTGCCGAGAATTTCGAGCCGGAGTTCTCGCGTGTCGGGGGCGGGCGGTTCCGGTTCGCTGCGCGCCAGGCGGATCTGTAGGCTCTCGGGTTCCAGGGATTGGAGCGCCCGAGTGAGCGCGTCCACCTGCTCTTCGGGAATGCTCACGCGCAGGATCCCCACAAAGTGGCCCGCGAGTCGCGCCATCCGGCTCTCCAACCAGCTGCCCTGGTGGCTTGCAATCACTTGCGAGAGGGTCTCGACCAGGCCCGGCCGATCGCGGCCGCTCACCGTCAAGACGAGAGATATCGACACCACTTCCCCCAAGTTCGCGCGGCGATCACCCAGTCACCCGATCACCCAATTGACGTATCGGCAGCAAATGACCTGGCGCGGCAACACCCCCCAAAGCGGGCCATCCCTACCCCACCAGCGAGCATCA
Source organism: Myxococcales bacterium (assembly GCA_022561775.1). Lineage (GTDB taxonomy): Bacteria > Myxococcota_A > UBA9160 > UBA9160 > SMWR01 > JACZVU01. The sequence goes on from JADFQO010000022.1 coordinate 39,811, forward strand.
TCGCCTGCCGAGCAGCCTTTCGTCAATCGCTTCTTTCTGCGCGGGACCGTTCGCCGAACGTCAGCCGCCCGCAATCGGCGGAAAGATGCTCACGGTCTGCCCATCCTCGAGGGTTCGCCTCGCGCGCTCCTCGCGGCTTTTGGGCTGTTGCAGGCCGTCGATCAGCACCATCTGCGCGAGCGGGTCGGGAATTTCGAGTCGCTCGATCAGGTCGGCGAGGGTTGCGCCCTCGTTGAGTTCGACCTCGCCCCGGCCGCGATCGTCACTCGGAAAACGATCTCGCAGGCTCGCAAACAGGCGCACTCGAATCCGCATCGACCGATCTACGGTGCCCTGCCCGAGAGCAATATGTCGTGGTGAGAGGAGCGTTTGCGAAGTGCCGGCAGCGGCGGAAACCGGAACCCGCGGCCCACCGAAGCGCGACCCGTGAGCAGATTCGACTCCAGGAGTTTTTGGGCAGCGCCGGTCGCCACGTAGACGCGGCGCAGGTCGAGTGGATTCTCTTCGAGGTAGGCCTTCCAGAGCCCGACCCGGACGCCGGTCTGGATCAAACCCTTCAACATCCCGACATCGTTCACACCCGACAGCGCGGCGGACGGTCCCACCAGGATCCCGCCGACCAGCGCGTCTCCATCCCAGGTATATTTGCGATAGATGCGGTTGGCGGGATTTTCGACAACCGTGGTTTCGCGGCCCGCGCCCTGCCAATCGCCGAAGCTGCAGGCCTCGAGGCCCTGGGTGGCCAGGATGTTCATGATCAGGCTGCCCGCGTAGCGAACGTCGGCGCCGGCCATGTTGGCAGCCGCGACCCGGCCGTGGTCGACAGCGGTCGGCTGCACGGCGTGCACGCGCCGCTCGCCGGTCAACAGGTCCGCGGCCTCCGCCACATCGCCGGCCGCGTAGACTCCTCCGGCGCTGGTCTGCAGCTTCTCGTCGACGAGAACCCCGGCTCCTCGCCCCTCTCCGAGCTCGATACCCGAGCTCTCGAGAAACTCGACGTTTGGCGCGACACCCGCGGCGATGACGACCGCGTCACACTCGAGATCGGAGCCTCCCGAGAGCCGCAATCGACGCTTCCCGGCCAGCTGTTCGATCCCTTCGAGCCGAGCACCCGTGCAGACCTCGATGCCGGCCTGCTTGAGGTGGTCCGCCATCAGCGCGGAGCTCTCCGCGTCGAGCATGTTGGGTAGCACCCGATCCTCGATCTCGAGAATGGTGACGCGATCACTGCGCTCCGCGATGGCATCGAGGATCGTAAACGCGATGAAACCCGCGCCGACGATCACCGTATGGGGCCGCGGCTCCGCAAGAAAGTGCTTCGCATCCGCGAGGGTCCAGAGATTGACGATGCCGGACCCGTCGAGCCCGTCGATCGGTGGACGCGCCGCGCGGGATCCGGTCGCCACGAGCAATCGGTCGTAGCCGAGCCGGGCGCCGTCATCGAGAACCACCTGATTCGAACCCGGATCGACTGCCGTCACGCGAACGCCCAGATGCGTGGTGACGCCGCGCTCGGAAAACCACGCCTCATCCCCCGTCATCACCGCGCGCTCCTCGATCTTGCCCTCGAGGTAGTAGGGCAAAACCATCCGCGCATAGGCCGGCTCGTCGCAGATCAGTGCAATTTCGCAATCGGAATCGATCGCGCGAAGGGTTTCGATCGCGTTGATTCCCGCCGGTCCGGCGCCGATGATCAGGTGTCGCGTTGCCATCTCATCCTCCCGGATCGCCTCGCGCGGCCCACGCATCGGGGCTCACGGGCCTTTCACCCGGTCGATCTCGCAACCCTCCGGGCAGGCTGAGCCTCGGGCATGGGTTCAAGCGATGCCGAGCTCTCTGAGCTTGTCTGCACTCGGCTCGCCCGCTGCGCTCCAGCCGCGCTCTCGGTAGTAATCGGGCAGCATTTCCGAAAGCCGATTCACTTCTCCCTGTGCGGGCCCGCTCGGGATCGCCTCTTCGAGTATTCGCTTGGGCAGCGTGTCATCCGCAGCCGTAAATCCCGCCCGCATGTTCCAGACCCTTTCGAGATTCCAGATCCGCTCGCCGACGCGAACCATCTCTTCATCATCCAGGTCGATTCCGGTGGCCGCCGTCAGGATCGGGCGGATGCGCTCGAGGGTCGTGCCAAAGGTCAGAAACAGGCAGAGGCCGGTCGCATCGACGGCGGTCGAGACATTCTGGAACGCGATCGCGAGTCCGGCCTTGCCCTCGGTTGTGCGCGGGTCCACCGACTCGGGAATCCCGATGATCTCGGCGGAAACCGTGTAGGCGCGCACCCTGGATCCGGAAATCGGGAGAGGGCGGATCAGAGGTGCTACACCCTGGCCGCGGCTGCTACTCCTCCCCCGCGCAGCTCGATGAGCAAATGGTGGCATCCCCCCACTTCACGGAGGCCCATGACCGCCACGAGCCCGCCGCCCGCGTCCGCGACGCTCTTCGGGCACCCGACCGGCCTGTTCACGCTGTTCTTTGCGGAGATGTGGGAGCGCTTCTCCTACTACGGAATGCGCGCGCTGCTGGTCTTCTACATGATCAAGGGGTTCCTGGGCTACGGGGACGCCGAGGCGTACGCGGTCTACGGCGCCTACACGGCGCTGGTCTACGCGACGCCGTTCATCGGCGGCATGCTCGCGGACCGGCTCCTCGGCAAGCGGCGCGCGGTGGTCGTCGGTGGCCTGTTGATGGCCGCGGGCCACCTGCTGATGACGATCCAGCACGAGACGGCGTTCTTTACTGCGCTCGCGTTGTTGATCTGCGGAAATGGCTTTTTCAAACCCAACATCTCCACGATGGTCGGCACCCTCTATCCAGATGGGAGCCCACGACGCGACGGCGGCTTCACGATCTTCTACATGGGGATCAATCTGGGCGCCGCCATGTCACCGCTGATCTGCGGCTACATCGGGGAAACCTACGGCTGGCACTACGGCTTCGGCCTCGCGACGGTCGGAATGCTGGTTGGCATCGCGGTCTTCGTCGCTCCGATCCGATTGACACAGATCCTGATCCTCTCCGGCGCGCTGGGCACATCGGTTGCGCTGTTGTTCCTGCAGGACAGCGGATTACAGCTCATCGTGAACGCAGCCGTGGCGGTCGCGCTCGCAGCCGGGGGCATCATCGCATGCGTCGCACTGGCCCGGGGTGGGTTGCCTCCCGAAGCGGGTGCGCCACCGGACCCCGGCGCGCTCACTCGAAAGATCGCCGGCGCGCTGCGCGCCGACCTCGCGGTCTATCTGGGTGTGGTGATCGCAATCCCCATATTCGCATTGCTCGTGCAGCGCAATCAAATCGCCGGCTGGATGCTGTTTCTCTTCGGAGGCGCGGCGGTAATCTCGCTGCTCGCCGAGGCGTTCCGTTCGCAAACCGTCGAACGCCAGCGCTTGTTCGTCGTTTTGATCCTGACCTTCTACTCGATGCTCTTCTGGTCCTTCTTCGAGCAGGCGGGCAGCTCGGTGAACAACTTTACGGACCGCAACGTCGACCGCGTGATGGAAGGCCGCAGCATCGAGGCCTCGGAGGTCGGATCCACGATCGCGATCGAACTCAATCAGGAGCAGCTCGGTTACAGGCTCGGCGATCGGCTGATCGTGCTCGACGACGTCGATGCGGCGCGCGCCAGCGGCAAAGCCGAGGTGAAATGGCTGATCGGCGAAGAACACGTGGGGATGGGCGTCGGGGGCTCGGAAATCAAAGCCACGATCTTCCAGGCCGCGAATCCGATCTTCATACTCGTATTCGGCCTCGCACTGACCGGGCTCTGGGCCTTTCTCGGCCCGAGGGGTTGGGAGCCGAGCACGCCCGTCAAATTCGCACTGGGATTGCTTCAACTGGGACTCGGATTCGGCGCGTTCTGGTACGGCGCTCATAGCGCGGATTCGCGCGGGATGGTCGCGATGTCCTGGCTGTTGATCGGCTACCTGCTCCAGACCACGGGGGAACTCTGCCTGTCACCCGTGGGGTTGTCGATGATCACGAGGCTCTCGCCCAAACGCATCGTGAGTACCGTGATGGGCGCCTGGTTCCTGGCCTCCGCGTTTTCCAATTATCTGGCGGGAATCATCGCCGGCTTCACGGGCATCGAGCACGAGGCGGGCGGATCGCAGGGCATTCCGCCTCCGATCGAGACCGTCGGAATCTACGGCGAGGTCTTCGGGAAGATTGCGATCGCGGCAATCGTGTCTGCGGCCAGCTTGTTCGCGCTCGCGCCACTGCTGAACCGCTGGACCCACAGCAAGTTCGACACGTCAGCGGATTGAAGCGGGACGCGATCGGCCTGAAGCCCCTAAAGCGCTCAGGCTCGATTTCCGATTAGACGGGGGCGCTTCCGGAGCCGCGAAAACCCCCGATGGTGGATTCGAGCGACAGCAGAATGGAAGAGAACACCACACTATTTGACGTCGCCGCCGAAAGGCTCGAGACCAGCACCGAGATGGCGCGACTCGCGGCCCGCGGAACGCTTCGCCTCGCGCTGAAGGAGGCGGGGTTGGACAGCCAGAATCTGACCCTCCCGCAACTTCGGGTGGTTTTCGAGAAGCTGATGCCCAAGGAGCTGGAAACGCGCGGCGTCACGGACGCGGTCGCAACCTGCAAAACCGTGATGGACGAGATCGCGCGCACCGCGAGCGAGGCCGAACGGGCGGCGGCGATTTCCCCTGACGAGATCTTCAAGCGCCTCGGCGAGAGCTGAGGAGCAGGCGAGGATAAAATGGAAGAAAACGCCTACATCACTGCGATCGCGGCAGGCACCTTCTACTTGATCGCGAGCTATCGCTTGCTACGACTGAGCCGGCGAACCCGCGAGCGCCCCGAACTTCTGCTCGGGCTGTACTTCGCGCTCTCGGGCCTCTACTACCTCGTCTACAACAGCCCGAGCCTCCTCGGAATCGATCAATGGCCCCTACCCATCGGGATCGCGATCGAATGGACCTACACCATCGGTGTGCTTCCCTATCTGTTCTTCATTCGCGCCGTTTTTCGCCGCGATGACGCCTGGGCGGGCTGGCTCGTGGGCGCCTGTTCGGCCTTCATGCTGGTGGGCATGACGGAGGCGACCGCAACCGGACGCGTAGAGCCTGTACTCGATAATCCGTGGTTCTTTATGGAGTGGCTGGGATATACGATCCCCTGTATCTGGATGGGCTGCGAGGCGATGCTCTGCCGACAAGGCGCGAAGAAGCGCGCTCGGATCGGGCTGTGTCCGGCGATCGTCGCCAACCGCTATCTGCTTCTCGCACTCTTCGGTGGGTTTCAGGTACTGGCGTGCTTCGCGGACCTGTATTGGGCCCACGACAAGGCGGGCGGCGAGGCGGTTAGCATGATTTCGGATGCGCTGCTCGGCGGGGCCGAAATCGCGTCCGTTACGCTGCTCTGGCTGGCGTTCTTCCCACCTCGCAGCTACGAGAACTGGATCACGGAGCGGGCGGTGATTCTGCCAACGCCGATGGAGGAGTGATCCGTGGCGGCCACGCTCTTTGACGTTGCCTCCGAAAGGCTCGAGGCCGGCGCCGAAATGGAGCGACTCGCGGCCCGCGGAACGCTTCGCCTCGCGCTGAAGCAGGCGGGGTTGGACGCCCAGAATCTGACCATCCCGCAACTTCGCGCGGTGTTCGAGAAGCTGATGCCCAAGGATCTCGAGGCGCGAGGCGTCAGCGACGCGGAGGCGACCTGTAGAGCCATCATGGCCCAGATCGCAGCTTCAGCCGACCTGAACGAGATCGCGTCCCCGACCTTGCCCGATGACGTCTTCAAACGTCTCGGCGGGAACTGAAGGCGCT
>JADFQO010000002.1:0-146866 GCA_022561775.1 Myxococcales bacterium
ATGAAACCGACTGGAATCGGATCGAGTCCGCACATCTTCTGAGCATCAGCAGCAAGGTATTGGGGGCGAAGATGAGGAAGTACCACATCAACTAGCCAACGAAGATCGCCCATCGAAACCACTGATTCCCGCCTAATACCGGGACTTCCGCGCGCTAGTGGTTCTCGATCCGATTGGAGCCGAAAAGCCCGTGGCTAATCGGCTCGAGGCGCCGAGCGGCGTCCTGGCTCCCGCGATGCACACCCTGAGCACCATGATCCCGCCGACCGCCCCGACGCTGCAGCACGCGGAGGCTCCGGTAGCGATCCGCGGATCGCGGTTGAGTTGTCGCCCCGAGTCAACAAATCGTCCCCTGCGGAAAATCGCTTGCTGTATCGCGAGCTTACCTTCCCGTTGCGGCATGGAAAAGGGGGACCGACGATGACCCGATCGAATCGAAAACAAGCGAGGCGGAGCTGTTCCGAAGCGGCAGATCTCCTGCTCAGTGCAGGTGACCCCGGTATGAACAATGTCTACGAGCTGATGGAACAGGTCGCCGAAACGGATATCACGCTACTGATTCGGGGGGAGAGTGGAACCGGCAAGGAACTCGTAGCCCGCGCTCTCCATCAACTCTCCAATCGAAGGAGTGCGCCGTACATCAAGATCAACTCCGCTGCACTGCCGAGCGATCTACTGGAAAGCGAATTGTTCGGCTTCGAGAAGGGGGCGTTCACCGGGGCTCATCGAACCAAGAAGGGTAAGTTCGCGCTCGCAGATGGCGGCACCCTGTTCCTCGACGAGATCGGGGACATGCCGACGGGACTGCAAGCCAAGCTCTTGCAGGTTCTACAGGACGGCGAATTCGCACCGCTGGGAAGCGAAGAGAGCGTTCGAGTGGACGTGCGCGTTCTCGCGGCCACCAACCGAGATCTCGAACGAGCCGTGGAAGAGGGAACCTTCCGACGGGACCTCTACTATCGATTGAATGCGATCTCCGTAAAGCTCCCGCCGCTGCGCGATCGGCGCCTGGCGATCCCGGTTCTCGCGGAGCACTTTTTGCAGAAATTCAACGAGCAGCACTCGATGAAGGCGCAGCTTTCATCCCAGATCATGAACGCGATCATGCGACACAACTGGCCCGGCAACGTGCGAGAGCTCGAGAATTTCGTGAGGCGGATCGTGGTGGTCGGCAACCAGCAGACGATCCTCTCCGAAATCGCGCTGCCCAGCACGGTTGGCCAGGTCAAACCGAAGATTCAGGCCCTGGTGGACAGTGCGCTCGCCAACGTTGACGAGGTCCCACAGATCGACCTTCTAAAACTGAAGAAGTCCGCATTCCGGGTCGCCGAAAAGCACTTCATCGAGGTCGTGCTGAATGAAACCCGCTGGAATCGGGTCGAGTCCGCACATTTGCTGAGGATCAGCGAAAAGGCATTGGAGTGGAAGATGAGGAAGTACCACATCAACTAGCCAACGAAGGTCTCTCATCGAAACCACTGGTCCCGGGCCAGACTCGACTCCCGCGGGCTATTCCCCGCGCAGCTTGGTGAGCCGCGCCTGGAGCCGCTCGGCCCAGAAATCGAAGGCGCGCTCGACGTCGCTCCACTTCTTGATGCCGCCGCGGAGGGCCTTCGTTCCCTGGCGCTCGTCCACCGCCGCCATCAGACGTTCGCCGGAGATGGAGTCCGTGATTTCGCCCTCGATGCCAACCTTGCCGACGAGCACGGACGTGCCGGCGGCCATGCCCCCGATCGTCGTCAGCAACCGCAGCTGGGGCACGATTGAGGTGATGGTGTTCAACACCACCTTGGAGCCCTTTGCCTCGGTGATGGCGGCGCGCAGCCGCAACACGCCCGGACCCGGCTGGTCGACGATCTGGTAGTCCTCCCCGAGCTGCTTGTGCAGCGCGCTGTACAGGTAGTCGGTCAGGCGCTGCTGATCCTCTTCGGGGACGTCATCGGTCTTCTCGTTGCGCCAGAGCGACACGGAATCGATGTGGATCGCGTTGTATTGCGACCAGTTCGCCGATGGGTCGATATAGATCAGCTGCGGCTCGTCCTTTCCGCCCTCTTGAAGATCCGAGTAGTCTCCCAGGAAACCGGATGGGGAGCCTTCGCCTCGCGATTGTCGGGTGGTGGCGCAGGCTGCGACCGCGAGCATCAAAGCGAAAAGACCCATGGCCAAGAGCGTGCGTGACGCGTGGGGGGGGCGGTTCCAAGACATGTCAGTTCCTTTCTTGTTGTGCGTCCGACGCCGGGGCGTCAGCGCAATTTGATCTGCATTTTCTCCTGCTTTCAGGAATTCGGGACTTCATTCAGCAGTTCCAACACCTGGTCGATGCTGAAGTTAGCGGCATTCTGCCCGGTTGACCGGTGGCTGGCCGCGGCGAGCCACGATTCGCGATCACTTCAGCTCGTGCTTCTTCTTGAATTCGTTGACCATCGGAGCTTGCGCTTCTTCTGCCGGCTTCCAGCGGCCGGCCTTGATGTAGTCGGAGATCGGATCGGGCACGCTGCCCCTGGCCGGCGGCTTCGGCGGCTTGTTCGGTCCGTTGACCGCCCACGCCTGATCCGGCGACACGATCATCCGCTCGGTGATCTTCTCCTTGGTGATGTTCCAGACCATGTTGTCGACCGCCAGAGACAGCGGCCCCGTATAGGTCTGCAGGACGCCTCGGAGAATGTCGTCATGCGTAGACTGCTCGTTGAAGAAGTGATAGCCCACTGCATGGCGTGGCTTGATCGTGCTCATGACCTTGCCGAAGGCCTGCGGTGAGGTGTGGATCATCGTGCCCACGACGATCGCCTGCCGGGGCGACTGGCCGTAGAGCCGCACGAGGTCCCGTGGGGTCAGGAAGGTCTCGTGAATCGCGAGATCGGCATTGGTGGCGTACTCGATGAACCACTTGTTGGGAAACGTGTCCCCGCCGATCACCACCTTGAGCCCCGCGTACTCGAGGATGAAGCTCACCGGACCGTCGCCCGCGTGAATGGCCGGCAGGGATCGGATGGTCACGCCGTTCTCCTGATAGACGACGGCATTCACGGCCTTGTAGTCGAACTCGGTCACGCTGATCTTGCCCGGCTCGGCGCTAAGGACAAAGTTCCGCGTCGTCGCGTCCCAGTTGTAGGCCTTGAGGAAGTGCTCGATCGCGTAGGCGGTGCCCATGTCGGGCGTTTGCCCCGTGGGCCCCCAGATCCGGAGCGGCTTCGTTCTCCCTGCCGTCCAGCCACCGGCCCAGAGCGTCGCCAGGTCACCCCAGTGATCGGTATGCAGATGCGTCAGAAACACCTTGTCGAGAAAGTCGTAGGGGATCATCAGGGCCGCGACATTGGCCATCGATCCCGTGCCGACATCGAAGAGGAACTTGTCGCCGTTGCCGAGTTCTGCGAGGAAGCAAGTGGCGGCCTGATCACGCCGCGCTGCCGGCAGGCCCGTGCCGCAGGCGATCAGTCGAATTTCGTCCTTGTCGAGATCCTCAGTGCCCGGGTAGTAGGCGTAGCGGTCGGGCGCAGTGCCCGTGGGCGACTCCACGGTGCCACCCGCTCCAATGAGAACCATGACTCCGAAGGTGAGAACCGCACCGGCAAGGAATGCCACGATCACGTGTCGTCTCATGGGGCGATCTCCTCGAGTGAATTCGTTCGGAGGCCATTCTAGTGCCAAACGCCCGGTCTTCGCATGACCCTATGTTCGATTCGTTCCGCGACATGTAGGTGGGCGTGGCACACAGGGTCTTCGACGATCACAACCACGTCGAGCTGGCCAAGAAGCGCCTGGGGCTCGAGCCAGCTCAATGCGGGGGATTCAAGACAGAGTCCCTGGCTGCGTTAGCGGCAGCTCTGACGGCAGTCTGCGAGCGCGTCATCGCACTGGGCTTCGCACTCCATGGGGTTGTTGTGCTGACTGCATTGGTCCACGCATACCGCGTGAGACTCCGCGCAGGCATCGAGGCAGGAATCTCCCTCGCCGATTTGTGCTGAGGCCGCGAAGACGGCGAACCCGAGCAGACAAGAGATCGAGAGACCGATCGTCCATCGGTAGTTGCGATGGCTCTGCATATCTCACTTCTCCTCTACGCCGCGGCGATCTCCTGAAGTCCGTCCGCTGCGAGACTCTGAAGGCTATGCAATTGTCGAACGGAGCGCATCATGTGTTAGCTTCTTCCCGGATTCCATGCCTCAAATCCGCGCAAGAGCTAACACATTCGATCGCTACGCCTCATTCGGGTTTTCCGCGTGCCCACCGCGTAACCGTCCGGGAACATCTCTGGGTGCGACGCTGGCTCCCATGGTCTAACGCTGCACCTTGCGCGTATCTCACCAGCGCTGCCCGTAGTTTCTATAAAAAACTGACCTCCTCGGGAGGAACGTCACCCAAAGCGCGCTTCTCATGAACGGGGCCAGTGGGTGCTAGAGCCAATTTGCGATCAATTTATTTCCAATCGAGCGTTCTGCCCCAAATGGGGTGGGAACGACCCGAAAAGTCTTCAGTGCTGTTCTAGAAGCGATCTCGCGCCTTTCTCCATTTGCTTGTCTTTTTTGAATTCAATGGCAACAATGCCGTGTTCAAGCGACCACTGTAGGGCTTCGGTAGGAAGGCCGGAGCACGTGGGCTCCGGCCGGAGTGTGCGATTCGCCTCGGGCGAGGAGATGCACGAGTTCTTCGCTAGCGTCCTTCGCGAGGCCGAGCAGCCCGGCGCTGGTGACGACACCGACAACTATGTGAAGCAACACCCGAGGAGGTTCTGATGACGCTTGGGATCGTCACACGGATCGAGACACGAATGGACTCGACCGGAAGGGCGTCGGCCGCCATGGCACGGATCACCTGCCTCTGCCTCGTCGCGCTCCTGGCCGCACCCGCCCAGGCCCACGACCCGAATATGCCGCAGCCCACTGGCTCCAGCGAAGCGTCTCATCTCGGGGAGGTCGGCGCCAAGATCTCAGACCCGACCTCCAACCTCTGGCAGGTGTCGATGAGCTTCCAGGCGCTCGAGTTCTTCGACGGAGATGTGAACACCGGCGACCCCAAGCTCGGCGGGGGCGTCAACCTGCAGCCGGTCATGCCCTTTCCCCTATTCGGAGAAGGGAAGGACCAGTGGAAACTCATCACGCGGCCCATCATTCCGATCGTCTTCAACCAGCCCACCCCGACGGGGTTCGACACGTTCAAGAATCGGGGCGGCATCGGGGACATCCAGTTGCCCCTGCTCTTGAACCCTTCCCCGTCACTTTTGGGGAACTTCATCTTGGCTGCGGGACCCGTCTTTGAATTTCCCAGCTCCACGAACGATACGCTCGGCAACCAGCAGTTCGCTGTAGGTCCGGCTGTCGTTTTCGGCTACCACAACAAGTTCCTGACGGCTGCGGTCTTCCCGAACTACTTCTTCGGAATCGGATCGCGCAGCGACCGGCAATCGGGTACGCGCACCACGAGCAAGCTGAGTCTGCTCTATGCCCTCAACTTCAACCTGCCCAATGCCTGGCAGATCGGGATGAATCCGACCATCAGCTACAACGACAAGGCTCTGAAGGGGGACAAGTGGACCGTCCCCATCGGGCTCTACGGCGGAAAGACGATCCGGGTCGGCGGCATGCCGGTCAACATCAAGCTCGGCCTGGAGTACTCGGTCGTCAGCCCGGACACCTTCGGCAAACGCGCCCAGATCCGGCTCCAGGTGACTCCGGTGATCCCGGGCCTGGTCCAGAAACCGATCTTCGGCGGTCGCTGAACCCGTTGATCGAGCGGTGTCCCGTGCGCCATCGCGCCAGAGCACTGAAGGAGATCCGATGCGGACAGGAATGACGATGATGCAACAAGGCGCGTTCTGTGGTGTGGTGGCCGCGGTCTTTATCGCGATCGGCAGTCACGCCAGGGCCGACGATCTTGGGGATGCGACCGACGACATCACGATCGAAGATCCTGCGAAGACCACCAGCGACGCCCCGGCAGAGGCTCCTGCGAAGGCGACCAGCGACGACGCCTCGTCGAAGTCTCTCATCGAGGAAGCTCCGATCATCGTCAACATCAACCGGCGGTACTACAAATTCTACGGCGACCCGAACACGGTCCACGGAGGAATCCGCGAGCGGTCCTACCTGACCGACAACTGGGTGGGCGACGGTCTGCGAGACAAGCTCGTCGATGCGGGCGTGTACCTGGACGTCGGTCTCACGCAATGGGCTGGAGGCAACGCCCACGGCGGGATCGACACCGGCGGGGAATACTCCGGATCTCTGGACCTCTGGGCCAACCTCGACACGGCCAAGCTCAGCAACGGTCTCTGGCCGGGTGCGGAAATCTTCCTTCACGGCGAGGTCGCCTGGGGTAGAAACATCCAAAACCCCAGGGGTATCCAGGGCAGGGTCGGCTCGGCGATTCCCGTCGGATACGACATGACCATGCCCAGGGCCACGGATACGGGTGAGTTCTATCTGTCGGAGTACTACCTCATCCAGGCCTTGTCGCCGGAGTTTTCAGTCTGGGTCGGCCAGCTGGACGGCGCCGGCTTGATCGACCCGAACCAGTTCGCGAACAGCGAGAAACACCAGTTTCTCAATACCGCGCTGGTCGACAACCCGATTGTCGGGCCGTTCGCACCTTACACCGCCTTTGTCGCCGCGGCGATATGGACTCCTACGCCAGAGCACCAGATTATCGCGGCCGTGATGGACAACAACGGCAAAGTTAACGAGACCGTGGCCGATACCTACGATACCGATGCGACGGTGTTCGTCGGGGCTTACAGCTTCATGCCCGACTTCGGCGGCAAGCCCGGCCGCTACATGATCGTCGGCGCATACACCAACAAGGACTTCGCCTCCTACGCGATCGGCGATCGGCTGGCACTGATAGAGGAGGTGATCGGACTCACTCCGATCCAAGAGAAGACGGACAACTACGTCAGCATCATCACCGTGGACCAATACCTCTACGTCAAGGACAAGGAGCGGCAAATCGGCTGGGGTCTGTTCGGCCGTCTCGGCTGGGCGCCCAAGAACCGCAACGCAATCGACCAGTTCTACAGCTTCGGCGTCGGCGGCAGGGGCATGCTCATTCCGGGACGCGACCTGGACTTCTGGGGCGTCGGCTGGGCGGGCACCCACATCTCCAGTGACCTGCGCAAGGATCTGGAACTTCTGGGTAGCGGCAACATCGACTCGTTCGAGCACGCGATCGAAGCGTTCTACAACATCGAACTGCTGCCGTCCGTGCACCTGACGCTCGACGTGCAATTCGTCGTGAACCCGGTCGTTGCCCAGATCGCCGACGCGGGCGGTTCGGTGAAGGACGACGGCCTGGCCATCGTTTCCGGGGCCCGCCTACAGATTGACTTTTGACGTGCGATGAACCAACGAACTGACCAAGAAGATCGCCGAACTCAAAGCCCTTCTACAGCCGGCCGGCATGAAAACACAACAGGACCAAGTTCATCGGTGCACGGTGAATTGACCTAGTGGAGTTCACGACAAGGAGACCAAAGATGAAGACCACAACACGGAGCCTGCCGACCGTTGGCGCGCTGGTACTTTGCGCGGCGGTTTTGGCCGCCTGCGACCCCGGTCCGGCCCCCGAAACCGCCACCAAACCGGCTGCCGAAATGCCCGCTGCAACGGCTGCCCCGGCACCCGCGCCGGGCCTCACTTCGGCCGAGATGGAAAACCTCGTCCGGCGCTCGTATCAGTATGTCGCCTTGTTCAACACGCTGAACAACTTCGCGGTGAACCCGAAGAACCCGTTCGCCGCCGGTGGTTGGAACAAGACGCATTATCCTCAGGGCCTGATGGACGCCTCGGTCCGCGCCATTCCGCGACCGAACAACGACACGCTCTACGTCCCCTCGCTGCTGGACCTGCGTAAGGACGCGGTGGTCATCCAGTACCCGGTGTTCAACTCCAAGTTCGTGTCTCTGGAAACCTCGGCCCTCGACCACTACTGCGAAATCCCGCTCGCAACCTCGAAGGGCGATTTCAAGAAGCCGATGAACATCCTCTATTACTCGGCCCACACCGAAGGCTACTCGGGCGCGCCGGTCGAGGGGGTGGGCAAGATCATGGAACTGTCCGGCGACTACGCAATCGCGTTGCTGCGCGTGATGCCCGAGGCGAACGACCCAGAGAAGTTCAAGGCCAACATGGCGGCGATCAAGCAGGTGAAGCTCCAGACCCTGTCGGAGTTCCAGGGCAAGCCCGCCAAGCCTGCCGACCCGGAGACCATACCGACCTACGGAAACGACCAAATGGTCTTCACCAACAACTTCCAGGAAGCCATGCAGTTCGTCTTCAACCACACCGCCTTCGATCCCAAGAACGAGATGGATCAGGCGGCGCTGGCGGCGCTCAAGACCGTCGGCGTTGAGCCGGGCAAGCAGTACGACTCGGGCAAGGTGCCCAAGATCAACGGTAAGCAGCTCGCGGCGGTGGCGGCGGAGATCGCGAAGAAGCAGAACGCGATCTGGAACGACCCAAAGGCAGCGGCTCCTTTCTTGCCCAGACTATTCCAGCCCAAGGGTCACATGGACATCGACACCATGGTGCTGCAGTCGGCTGTGGGTCCCATGGGCCAGCCGGCCGACCAAGCGATGTATCCCGGGGTCGCGACGACCGACGGCAAGCCGATGAACGCGCAGCACGACTACGTGATCCGCATGACCAAGGACGAGCTACCCCCCGCCAAGGCCTTCTGGTCCGCGACGCTCTACGACACCAAGCAGGGCTTCTTCATCCCGAACAAGGAGAAGAAGTACAGCGTCGGTCAGAACGCCGGGATGAAGCTGAACGCGTCGGGCGGCATCGAGATCCACATCGCGGCCGAGCAGCCGAAGAGCGTGCCGGCGGAGAACTGGCTGCCAATCACCCGCGAAGATCTGGGGATCGATGCCATCATACGCGTCTACGTGCCCGACCTGAAGAAGATGAAAACCTGGAAGGCGCCGAAAGCAGAGCGAATGTGACGTTGTCTCTGCTTGCGGCCCAAGCCACCGCGAACTCGGTCCTGTTCCAGCAGAACCTCGGCTTGACCTACTAGCGTCTGGGGATGTGGGGCGCCACGCGAACTGCGTTTTGAAACCTGTGCGCCCTGAATCCCGACCATCCGAGCTTGACGTTACTGGGGCAGATGGAAGCACGGAGCCAATTGCTCGACACGGGGAACAGCGGGCAGCGGTGGTGTGTGTTGGATAATCTCTGGGCGGCGAGCTACGCAATCCAGCACCGTCCCATCACGCCCGTGGACTGACGCGCATGCAGACCATCCAGCTTCGATCATCGCTGAGTCCCGATTCTGAGGATGGCGCTGCTCCGCAGGCCGAAGCCTGGATCGACATCGAAGCGGTGGACGAAGAGGGACGACGGTGGTTGGCCACCCAGAGCAGGCTCGATGACGAGATCATCAAGAGATTGCTCGAGCCGGCACCGGCCACTTACTGGCGCCGATTCGGCCAGGGACTCTATTTCAATATGCACGCCGCGGTGCCTGGCGAGGACACCTCGACGACCGCGGTCATCGATTTTGGAATCTGGATGGAGCCCGGCCGGATCGTTACCGTGCGCCGCAGCAAGGTGCCGGCGCTCGACAGGGCCGCGGAAGCCTGCTCGGCGGGAGCGGGCCCCACCAGTTCCTGGGAGCTGATCGTCTTCGTGCTGTTCGCGGGCCTGGGCCGGGTAGAGCAGAATCTTCACGAGTTGACCGCCACCATCGACCAGCTGGAAGACGAGGTCCTGACCCTTGAGGGAGATCCGCCTATCCATCGCGTCGCGGAGCTTCAGAGGCGGCTGGTCTACGCGCGCCGTTTCCGGATGCCCTTGGCGAACATGCTCAGCTTCATCTCGGCCCAGCCCGGCTCGGTCATCGACGGTGTGGTTCGCGAGGAGCTCGAAGGAATCGTGAACGCTGTCGCGCAGCACCAGGAGCTGCTGGGCTTGTCGATCGAGAGAGCTTTGGCGTTGCAGGGCCAGATTCGGGACCAGCTGGCCGATTCCATGAATACGGCCACGTATCGTTTCACATGGGTGGCCACCGTGTTCCTGCCCCTGAGCTTCCTCACCGGGCTGCTCGGAATCAACGTCGCCGGCATTCCCGGCGACCACAATCCCCTGGCGTTTTGGCTGTTCTGCGGCGCGCTCTGTGTCATCGCCGCGATCTGGGGCATCGCCGTCGGCCGGGTGACCAGCCCGTTCAAGAGGCGAAGAGGATCCCGGGACGCGTGACGAACCCGTGGAGGATCGGGGCTGGGAACCAGACCCAGGACTAACGAAGCACCTTCACGGCGATGGTGGCGGCTGTTCAACTCCGCGCGCTGCCAGCACGATATCAAGCGCGTGGACTGCGACAGCGACAGCAACCCCGACAAGAATGATCCCAAAGAAGGCGAGAAAGACAGTGACGACTCGTGCGCCACGTGATCTAGGTGCCACGTCGCCGAAGCCGACTGTGAACGCTGTAATGAAGGCGAAATAGATGGAGTCTTCCAGGGGGATGCGGTCAAATCGCGAAATCAACGCACCGGAAACCGCGATGACCGCGACGAAGACAAGGATTACGCCACTGAGTTCGTACAAAAGTCCCAGGTGCGCGGCTATGAATTCTCTGAACATTCGTCCTTGCGATCCGCGGTCGACGGGCCGCCTAACCTCTGGGCGCTCAGCTGCAAGCCCTTGTTAGATGGCTCATTCTACACCTCCCTTCCCGATCCCACGCAGCCTATTTGCGCGGCTGGAAGCGGTCGGCTGGGCTCGGGGCCCGAGTGGACCGGTCCTTATATCGCAATCTTCTCAATTTCGTCGAGCGAGATGGTATCGCGGGTGCGGTCGTAGAGCTTGGTCGTTCGCGCGCTTTCGTGCGCTGCGATCCGCGGGGCCTTCTCGAGCGTGCCGCCATTATCGAGGCAGACGGTAATGCCGGTCGCGCGGAAGGTGAACCACCCCGGCTTTTCCGAATTGACTCCTAGGTACAACACCGGATGAACTCACGTCTTAGGCAGCCGTGATCAAGCGCGATCACGAGGGCGCGGCGCTCGGGGGCTCCGCCCCCGAACCCCCGCTCACAAATTCCAATTCCGGGTGGGGTGAGGTGTGGGGTGAGATCGTTCCGAATCGACCGTGTTCGGACGCCTTTGC
Organism: Myxococcales bacterium; assembly: GCA_022561775.1. Classification (GTDB taxonomy): domain Bacteria; phylum Myxococcota_A; class UBA9160; order UBA9160; family SMWR01; genus JACZVU01. The sequence continues at coordinate 11,103 of JADFQO010000002.1, forward strand.
TCCCGGCCTAACTACCCGAAATCCCATGATTCCGTTGGGTTGGACGGCCGTAGAATCGCGCTCATAACCTGGAGATCGGGGGTTCGCGACGAAGCTTCGCTTCGTTGCGCTTGGCGAGCAAAGCTCGCCCGCGAATCCCTCCCCCGCTACCACACAGTCTGTGGGTCCCGGAGTTCGCTTCGGGACCCGCAGCATTTCCGGGCGCAGCATCAGCGCGCCCTCGATTCGCCCGTCGCGATAGACGCGCAGCCGCTCGTCACCCAACAGGCCACCCAGTGCCAACCGACCCAGCACAATGTCGGCTTTGAGCGTTTTCTCCAGGTCGCAGAGCTTCTCGCGCAGCGGGGACATGAGTTCCTCAGAGGCTACGGAGCGGACAACAGCTCCAGTGCCCCCAGCGTCATGGCCTCCACGCCCATCTTGATTGACGTCTCGGCATCGATCTGGAACAGAGGGGAGTGGTGACTGGCCCAGGATCCCGTCGCGATCTGATCGGGCGGTGTTCCACCGACCTCGAAATAGACACTCGGAATAGGCGGATCGACGTTGACCAGATCAGGAAAGTCCTCGGCACCCATGTCAGATTGATACCAATCGACGAACGCGTCGCTTCCCATGCCTGCCTCCATCGCCTCTCGTACACGACGTGAAAGCGCAGCGTCGTTGATCGTGGTTGGGGCGCCATCATCGGCGACGGTAATGATCGGCAACAAGTTTTCAGGTACGCCAGCAGCGCGTGCTGTCTGCGTCGCAACGCGTTCGATGCTCTTCAGCAATTGGGCGCGGGTTTTCTCGGTATTCGCCCGAACCGTGATATCCAGTTGTGCGTGATCAGCAATGACATTCGGAGCCGTACCCCCCCGGAATGCGCCAACGGTGATGAGCGCTGGCTCGAGCGGCGAAACCTCGCGAGTTATGATGCTCTGCAATGCGAGAACGATCTGCGAGCCGATGAGAACCGGATCGCGGCCAAGGTGCGGAGCGGCGCCGTGCGCAGCAATACCGCGAACGGTAATCCGCACGGTATCTGCGCTTGAGTACATGAGGCCATCGTTAAAGACGATCTTGCCTGCCGGGTACTTGGCAATGACGTGCATCGCAAGTGCAAAGTCCGGCCGCCCCACGCGCTCGTAGAGACGATCGGCCACCATTGCCTTGGCACCGCCTAGCGCTTCTTCAGCAGGTTGCCCGAGGAGCATCAGGGTGCCTTGCCATTGATCCTTGAGTTCAACCATGCGGCGCGCGACGCCGATCAAGGATGTGATGTGCATGTCGTGACCGCAGGCGTGCATCACCGGCATGTCCTCGCCTTCCAGATTTACCTGGCGTGCTTTGGATGCGATCGCGAGTCCGGTCTTCTCCAGCACAGGAAGGCCATCCATGTCGGCACGAATCAACAATGTCGACCCATTGCCGTTTTCCAGTATTCCAACGAGACCGGTCTTTCCGATATTGCGCGCAACCTCGTACCCCAACTCGGACATCTCTTTGGCCAAACGATCCGATGTTTTTGTTTCTTGCATCGATAGTTCGGGGTTGGCGTGGAAGTGCTGGAATAGTTTTTCGAGATATGAATAGTCGGCCTCTATTGCGTCCGACAAAGGAGACGCCACCGCGAGATCGCTTAACGAAATTGCCAAACCCGTAACTGCAAGTAAGTTCATGGTTCTTCTCATGACGTATCCCCGTTCGCGAGTAAAAACGACTTCCCGGCGGACCTGCTCCCCACTCGATCCGAAGCAAAGCCCGAAGATACATGCTGGAGCGGCATCTGGTGCGCAGGCCACCCCAACCTGCCCCACCACCGGCAGTTTTGGCTTCCAAACATGATCAGTGGGTGGGGTCACTCAGCAAACCAATTCTACTGCCGAGCATCGATCAACCTTCGAGTTCTAGATCATTGGTCAGACTCCGCCAGCCGCGTATCTGGCGCTGCTAACATCAACCCAATCCAGACCACGCCAAACACAAAGGAGAGCCCCGGATGGACTTCGCCGGCAAGCAGGTTTTAATAACAGGTGCATCGCGCGGAATTGGCTTCGCGACCGCGAAGGAGTTTCTGGTACGGGGCGCTCGTGTCGCGGTAAATGGTCGAACCAAGCAGTCAGTCGCCACCGCGATTACCGAGCTGGATGGCGGTGACCGCCTGGTAGCCGCACCCGGGAACATCGGAACCGTGGACGGTTGCGAGTCGGCCGTGAAAACTGCCATCGCAGGCCTCGGCGGCCTCGACGTGCTCGTCAACAACGCGGGCATCAGTATCGACTCGACAATCGAAAAATCGGACGAGACGATCTGGGACGAAACCCTCGATATCAATTTGAAGGGAACCTTTTTCTGCGCTCGCGCGGCGCTCCCGGCGCTTCGCGAAAGCGGGGGGGCAATTGTCAACCTCGCCTCAGTGGCGGGGCTGCAGGGTTCGGTAGAGGGCGCGGTGTATTCCGCGTCAAAGGGCGGTGTCGTGAATCTCACCCGCGCCCTGGCGATGGAGCTGGCGCCCGACATTCGAGTCAATTGTGTCTGCCCGGGTTGGGTGGACACCGACATGCTCCGTCGCGACTATGTCGACCTCGCCGACGATCCCGCCGCAGCCGAACGCGAGGCCATCGAGGAAGCGCCGCTAAAGCGAGTGGCAACCCCCGAAGAAATCGCCAGGGCGATCGCCTACCTCGCCTCCCACGACGCAAGGTTCATCACCGGCGTGGCGCTTCCGATCGATGGGGGCATTTCAGCGGGATTTTGAGTCCACACTCCGTGATTTCGTCGCTTACTACAACAACGAGTGCTATCACGAATCGCTCGACAACGTGACTCCAGCAGACCTATTCGATGAGGCTGTTGCGTTGACCGGTTGAGTGCAATCAGCGATTTTCTAAAACGAAGCAAATTTGCATTGAACCAGGTTTCATGCTCCATGCGCCGCCAACTGCCCCACCACCGGCAGCATCAGCGGCACAGGCAGATCACAGACTGTGTCGTAGCACCCCCCGCTACCACTCAAGCCCCCGGAATCGAAAGATTCCGGGGGCTTTGTATTTCACGCCCTGGTAGCTGTGTGGGGAATTTGTGGGGGCTTTTCGGCGAGACGGGACAGAAGGTCCGCGGGCACTTCGTCCTTACGAACTGCGAGCGGTGTCCGCCGCGTTGCGCCCGAACGAGCAATCCTCCCACCGCAACGCGGTCGCTTCCCCGAGACGTAGCCCCGCATCGATGCAAAGCAGGTCCACGATGTGAGCGGCACCACCAACCTTTCGCGATTCAGTAACGAATGCATCCAGCTCTGCGGGGCGGTTCACTCCCACGGTGGTATGCTGGCCCTCGCCGAAAGGGAGTGGAAACACGGGGACTGGAATCATGCTGTGGCCGCATCACCAGATCTTGCTGCAATGCCTTCTCACCGTGACGCTCGCTGCGCCGGCCTCAGCCGCGAGCTTCATGGAGCTTCCATTCTTCAACGCCTGGGACATCTCCGCCGACGGCTTGACCGTGGTGGGCGCAAGCGCGTCGCCCGTTCGTTGGACCGCCGCCGGAGGCGTGGAGCCGCTGCCCGTGCCGCTGGGCTCCGTGGGCGGCGCCGCGCGCGCCGTCTCTGCCGACGGCTCGATAGCGGTGGGTCTGACCTTTCCCGAGCAGTCCCTACGCTGGGGGTCCGGTGGCTTCCAGGTGTTGAGCCCGACGCCAAGCGCGGCGTATGGCGTCTCGGCCGACGCATCCGTGGTGGTGGGTACGTCCAGGGGCCGACCCGTGCGCTGGGAGTCGGGTGGAGGCGAGGTGCCGCTGCCCGAAACGACGGGCGGCGGCGCTCTGGGCGTCACTCCCGACGGCTCGCGCATCGTCGGCTGGGCCTGGGTCTCCCCGGGCTTCGAGGCGGTCGAGTGGACCGGCGGAGGTATGACCGTGCTCGCCAACCTCGGTGGCGGCAGCGCCGCTCGCGCCATCGCGTCCGACGGCAGGACGATCGTAGGCCGGGTGGCTCCCTTCGGGTCGGGGGCGAGGCATATTGCGGCCCTCTGGCGCGACGGCGACCTCACCACCCTGGGCACGATCCCGGGGACCTTCCAGTCCGACGCCTGGGACGTGTCGGGCGATGGCAGCATCGTCGTTGGCTTCGCCGGCGTCTCGCTCTTCCAGGGCAAGCGTGCCGTGATCTGGGACGAGTCGAGCGGAATGCGCGACCTCAAGCAGGAGCTCGAGGACGTGCACGGGCTCGACCTGGGTGAATGGAGTCTCGAAGTGGCCACGGGCATCTCCGGAGATGGGACCATCATCGTCGGCAACGGCAGCCCACGCGTAGGCAGACTGGGCTCCTGGATCGCTGTTCTTCCCAGGCCTCCCCAGCCAATTATCCCTGTTGAGGTCGACATCAAGCCCGGAAGCGAATCCAACTCCATCAACCCGTTCAGCCGGGGAGTCATCCCCGTTGCGATCCTCGGCTCCAACACCTTCGACGTCGCGGATGTGGACGTGACCACGTTGGCCTTCGGGCCGTTCGGAGCGGCGCCTGCGCACAAGAACGGCGGCGACCTGGAAGACGTCAACGACGACGGCTTCACGGATCTGGTCTCCCACTACCGAACCGAGGAGACCGGGATCGCTTTCGGAGACACTGAGGCGTGCGTTACTGGCGAGACCCTGGACGGCACACCTTTCGAGGGCTGCGACGGCATCACCGACACCACACCATGAGAACGATTTACTCGGAGACCCTCCTCACACATCCGGCAACTGCGCCCTGTACAGGCGGGGTTCGGTGGCTTCGATATGATCTGTCTCTGATCGTCATTTAAGCAGGGAGAAAGCGAAATGAAAAACAGCAAACAAAGCATCACATTTTTCACGGCAATCATAGCCAGCTTGGCATTTTTCATTTCCTTTGGGGCAGCCGGTGAAACCAACGGAGGTCTATCGGATACAGAGGAAGATGCATTTATTCTCTATAAATACTCCCTAATAGACGCAAAGAAGGATCGTTCCTCCAAAATCACGGAAAGCACTGAAGGCAACGAAACGATCTATAATTACGACGGGCATGCACTGTCGTGCAGAACCGTAATGACGGGCTCCATCACCAAGACAACCTTGGAAAACAGAACTCATGTTGTTGGTGATTTCGACGTAAGCAACAACTCATACGGAATCACACAACTATCTTTTGATTTTTATGACGAGGGAAGAAAAACCAGAACTGGAACCATGACTGTTAACGACAAGGTGATCGACATCAAACACTTTGATCACCAGTAGCGTGTAGGTGGTTCAATCCCCGCTTTTGCTCCCACGTGAAGGCGCTGGTGCATGAATAGCGGGCTTGATACGATCCAGTGCGTCTTTTTTTCACATCAGCACTTACGACATTGGCTCTGCGTGGAGCGCGCAGCGCGGTCGGAAGGGCGTAGCACCCTCCGCTACCAAGAAATGAAGCGCCCGGAGTCATGAAGGACTTCGGGCGCTTTATCTGTGCCTCAGAGCGTAAGTCGGCGCGGTGACTTGCCCTCCACGACGAAGCGCAGTGCGTCTTCGGTCAGATTGGCGAGTCGCCCCTCGCGGATTGGCGACGCTAGGAATCTCAGCGTGGCCAACAGGGGCCGGTCCTGCATCGGGTCATCTTCGAGTGTCCGATACTCATCCCAGGCGGCGGTCAGTGTCTTGATGTAGTGGTCAACAAAAATCGGCTCGGTTCCATGGCCCGCGAGAATCAAGTCTTCGAGTGCGATGTGAAGAGCCGCTGCGTCGCCCCCTCCTTCGAGGTAGGCCGCGCCCCGCAGCACCGCTTCGCGGGGAAGGCGCGTCGCCACGGCCTCCATCACCGCGTCGAGGGAGTCTTTGTCAGCGCCGCTATTCTTCTCGGGCAGCCTGACGCGCGACGCTTCCGGCAGGTCCAGCGGCCCCATGCGATGAATGAACTCCGCTGCGAAGAAGAGGAAGCGCAGCGCGCGCGGATCGCGATAGCGCCCTAGTGCGACGCGCGCCGCGTTCGCGAATGTGAACGGGTGGGTGACGTCGAGCCAGTCTGCCTGGACGGTGGGATCGACGTCGATCTGCACATCGAATCGCAGCAGGCGCTCGGCGGCTGCGAGCACCATTGTGCGCGCGAGCGCGTCCGGGGAGACTCCCGAATCGAGCGCGCTTGCGATCGCGTCCGTAGCCTCCGGCAGATGGCCATCCAGGATCTCGTGCAGCAGTGCGTCGCGCTGCGCGGGCTCGAGTTCGGCCGTCCCCGGGTTCGCGTACCAGCGCGGTAGCTCGGGGTCGATCTTGGCCAGGCTCGCGCGCAGTGCCGAGTAGGTGGGGATGGTGTCGTCGCGCGCGAAGCCTCCGAACGAGTAGAGGAACGCTGGAAGTAGGCGCTCGGCGCACTGCCAGCCGACGCGGTCGAAGAGATCAAAGATCTTTACCTGATAGATCAGTACGTGCCCGAAGCCCAGGAAGTGTTCCCCGCACAAGCGGTAGAGCCAATTTTCGATCACCTCCCGATCCCAGCCGGCCGCCAACGCGCCGCGCAGCAGCGCTTCGGCTTCCTCCATGCGAAAGTCCTCTACGAACTCCGCGAGTCGTTCACCGGCTGCGGCCGGATCCGAGCCAGGATCGGTGGCTTCGGGGGTCGGGCGCACCTTGCAGCGCACGCTCTCGTCGCTCGCGGCAGCCATCAGCTGCATCAATGGCTTGATGGCGGAGACACCGGGGAAACGCGGCAACATGCGGAGGATGTCGGTCGCTACCGGAAGCGCGTGCGTGGACCCGAACTCTGCGCGCTCGGCGTCGAAGGCCGCTGCATGGACGACCAGATCTTCCGGCGACACACCGGTCGCCAGCAAGCGCAACACATCTCGAGCCACCTGGCCCATGCGGTCGTAGAGCAGACCTTCGCTGAGGCTTTCGAAGAGATCCGGAACTGCGTCACGCGGATCCGGGTCGGCGAGGTCGACTTCGATCACGCCATCGACGACCCGCGCGGGATAGGCGCGCACGGCTTCGTCGCCTGCCAGGCATCGCCCTGTCGGGAGATCGAACTCAAAGTTGTGCCACGCGCACACCAGCCGGTTGCCGGACTGATGTCCCTGGGCAAGGGGATAGCCTTCGTGGGGGCAGCGGTTGTCGATGGCGTAGATGGAGTCGACTTCGGGACGAAAGATCGCCAGCTGTTTGCCGGACGACTTCAACACGCGTGACCGGCCCACGGGCAGGGAGTCGAGGGGAAACGCGCTCGTCCACTGGGGCGCCGCTCCCGGCGGTTGGTTGTTCGCGGCGGACTGACGGTTGGAACCGGCGGAGGGCGTGGTGCTCATCTTGTCTCTCCCCTTGGAATCGGGATGCGCGGAACAGTATGCGTCCCTGGGGGTCGAACGAAACGGGAAACGATTAGAAAGATTTTACTTTCCTAATTAAGATTGTAAAGGTTTCGCTTGCGAATTTCTTGGGGCTTCGTACGCTGTTGCAATGAAAGAAGAAACGGATTCCCGAGCGCGAGCGCGCGACCGCGTGCTGCTCCAGCTGAAAACGAAGGGAGAGCAGACCTCCGCCCAGCTGGCGCGCCGCCTCGGCGTCACCCCGATGGCGATCCGCCAACACCTGGCAGCCCTCGAGGCCGAGGGCCTGGTGGTTCACTCACAGGCACCTCGCTCGCTCGGTCGGCCCGCCCGTCTCTGGAATCTGACACCCGCCGCAGCGGAGCGTTTCCCCGACAGCCACGCCGATCTCACGGTCGACTTGCTCGAATCGATGCAGGACGCCTTTGGCGACGAGGGGCTCGATCGCTTGCTCGCGGTACGCGCGAAGCGGCAACTCGACAGCTACCGCGAGCGCATGCCCGGCCTCGACGCGCCACTCGACAAGCGTGTCGCAGCACTGGCGAAGCTGCGACGGGAAGAGGGCTACATGGCCCGGTGGTCACGCGCAAAGGGAAAGGGCGGCGCGCTGACGCTGGTAGAGAACCACTGCCCCATCTGCGCCGCCGCGCAGACCTGCCAAGGCCTCTGCCGCGACGAGCTGAAACTCTTTCGGACACTACTCCCCGACGCAAAAGTGGAGCGCGTCGAGCATATGCTGACCGGCGCTCGGCGTTGCGCCTATCGAGTCGTTCCCCGGTAACGAGTTCGGTTGGCCACTCCCCCCCGACCCCGTTCCTGACACATCTTTCAGTACTGAGTAGGAGCCGGGCGACTCTCTGAAGCGCCCGGAGCCGTGAGGGCTTCGGGCGCTTTGTTTTGAGACGTTGAGAATCGCCAAAGCCGGCAGAAGAGTGCTCCGGAAGTTTGGCGACTATTTGCAGGTCTTGGTGATCGTTCGTGTTGCCTCGACCAGAGCGCAATTCACATCGGTTCCGAAGAACGTTGCGATGAAGACGATGGACCCGGAGTTGCACTGGTTGATGTTCATCGTGAGGGTATCGCCCCGCCCACCTTTACCGACTTCGAGCCGGATCGGGCCCGAATTCTGCGTATCGATGACTTTTTGTCCGTCCACGGCATCGATGCGGAGCGTCGTGTTGCAGGTTGTATCGCTCTCAGCCGTCCCCTTCGGGATTCGGGCCTTGGCGGTGATTTTCTTCGTTGTGTTCACGGTCACCGTGGGCGAACCACCGCGAAGCGTGTTGATCTCGATAAAGAAGTCGGGGTCGCCGTGGGGGACCAGGAACGCACTGTTGAACGTGGCCGTGGGTGTGATGTTGTTGCCAGCGAGGTCAAAGACGCCGTCGACCGGGCCATCGGCGTCTGACGGGATCTCGAACATGTTCCCGATTAGCCCACTCGTGTCGAACGTGACCGTTCCGAGCTGGTGGCTCTGACCTGCCGCCAGGCCGGTGCCCAGGTGGGGCGGAAGCGCGGCGGAGTTGATGTTCTCAACCCGCGTCCCGGTGTCGATCGTCGACCCGAGAAGGATCGGCAGCGGGCCACCGGGCGTGCTCGCGAATCCGAGCACTACAAGCTGGCCAAAAACAGTGCTGTAGTCGACGCTGACGCCGGCGGCCTGTGAGCCGTTGGGACCTGCGGTCAGGATCACGTTCAGGGTGAGGGTTGTGGGCACTACTAAGTCGCTGATCTCGTTCGTGCCGGTGGCGTCCCAGATCAGGTCGATAGTGGCGCTCGCGTTGGCCGCACCCGCGAACCCCACGAGAGCCGCCACGTTACCGACTGCTGCCGCAAATACAGTCAATCTCATAATCGCCCCAGCCGCACAGCCGTTTCCAGTATGCGCCCGTACGGATTTCGGGGTCAAGCTCTTTCCGCCAATGTGGGGACTTCTCGTCAACCACAGGTGCAACGGGGCGCATCACACGGTTCCGCAAGCCTTGAAAAGGGAGCGTGCCACCCAGCTCCACGCGCTCTTCGCCAACCAGAAGTCAACTACTCAACACCGTCCCCGCTTACTCAAGCCCTCGGAATCGAAAGACTCCAGGCGCAACGCGCCCCGGACCCCGACACGACGACCAACCCGGTCGTCCACCGGAACGCGTCGGCGTAAACCATGGTGGTGCCCGCGATTGCGAGGCTGCCCGGCGTGTACGCCCTGTTGCGATGGCCTTGTTCCGGGAAGCCCGCCGGTCAGCGCCACACGACCGCTGTAAATCCCTCGGATCCGATGCTGAATCCGACGATCTCCCCTGGCGCGTTGATGCCAGCGGCCTCACTCCAGAAGCCGCCGGGAAGGGGTGCTAGCGGCGCGGGAATCCCGTCGCGGTCCCACACCACCGCCGCCCGAGACACCGGATCCCAGTCGAGGCAGGCCGAAGGACAGCTGTTCCCGACGACCTCCCCATCCCCGTTGATTCCAGTGGCCGTACTCGCCCGGTCGCCGACCAGGGGCGGCAGCGGCGTGGGGATGCCGTCGCCGTCCCATACCACCGCCGTGGATCCATCGCTGCCGTGACTCCACCGAACGACCACTCCGCTCGAGCTGATGCCGGTGGCCCGGCTCGACGTGTCGTCGGGAAGGGGCGCGAGCGGCATTGCGATCCCAGCGCGGAACGCATTCTGGTCCCACACCACCGCCGTTTCACCCCCGCCGCCTGCACTGAACCCAACGACCACTCCGGCCGGGTTGATCGCGGTCGCCTCGCTCTGCGTGTCACCCGGGAGAGGCGGAAGCGGCGTGGGAGTCCCGTCGCCGTCCCATACCACGGCCAGCGGCGGACCGAACTCAATTGCCAAGCTCGCGCCGACGACCACCCCGGCCGGGCTGATGGCGTTAGCAAGACTCTGCGTGTCGCCGGGGAGGGGCGGCAGCGGCGCGGGGGTCCCGTCCGGGCCCCAGATTACCGCCGTCGTTACGCTCATCTCACCACCGCTCCCGCCACCCGGGTCACACCTCGGGCAACCCCCCGGGTCACCCGGGTGGAAGCTGAGCCCGATGATGTTCTTTCCGTTCGCGCTGATTCCGGTAGCCGTATTCGCCACGTCGCCGGCCAGTAGCGGCAGCGGCGCAGGAATCCCTCTACGGTCCCAAACGATGGCCCTCGCCGCCATGGTGTAGGGGCCCATGGTGAAGGGAAAGCCCAAGCTCGCCCCGACAACCACCCCGCCTGAGCTGATCCCGGTAGCCGTGCTCCCAGGGGTATCGACGAGGGGCGGCAGCGGCGTCGGCGTGCGTGTCGGTTGGGCCTCCACAACCGCCGTCACCAGAAACAGCGGCAAGAACATCGCAAATACAATCCAGTGCGTCCGGTAGGTCATCTTCCCGTCCTCTTCTGCGACCCGCTTGCAGCGGCCGCAATCCCCACCCCTTATACACTCCCAGTAACCGCACCCTCAAGACATAAGATGCAGCCTCGGCGCGTGCAGACGTGATGATGGGGAAAACAGGCTGCGTTTTGGCAAGGGCCGACAACAGAGATTCGGTCCAGTCGAGCGGGGATCTCGGGCTCCCGTCCAAGCTTCAACCGCCCCGGCCTGGGGCGCAGAGGCCACCGCAGTCGGCGCCGCCGGTCTGGGGATCGCATTCATCGCGTGGGTCGTCTACGCAGACCGAGCCCTCGGGACAGGGAACGCCGGCGAGTCCCCCGCAAAATTCGCGCGCTGGGATGCAGCTTCCGGTCGGGCCGCAGACCGCCGCGGCGCCGAGGCAGGGAATGACCGGGCAGCTCACGGAATCGTCGGCACAGACGGGATCAGGCGCGTCGACGGGAAGGGCGAGACACCCGCACCCGTCGCAGAAGTCGCCTAAGAGCCGGCAATCCGCGGCTTCTTCGCAGCAGACGCCCTCGGGGTCGAAGATCGACGCCGCCGCGCGGCCCGCCTCGCAGCTGTTCCCGTAGGTCTTCCCATTGCAGCCACAGACGGGATCGAAGACCGCGGGGCAATTCCAGTCACCAGGCTCTTGACAGGTGCCGAGCCCGCCGCATGTGCCCGTGGGAAACACGCAGGCCGCGTCGACCGAGCAGTCGCGCTCGGTGGTACAGCAGACGCCCACCCGATCGCCGTGAGCGAGGTGTGCGGCCAGCGAAGCCTGCGCCACGTGAAGCGTCTTCGCGACAGCCGCATCTCGCGGTGGAACGTGACAGACCGCGAACCTGTCCGGTGCGGCAACGGCAGCCGAGGCTAGGACGAAAAGGGACACCAGACTGAGCAGGACCGACTTCACAGCGTCTCCTTTCGGGGGCCGGTGTGGGGCCGCTCATCCATTGGCAGTATCTCACGAAAGCAGCCTCGACGGTACCACGGCCCTGATTCGACCCCTCGAATTCTGACCCAGCCAGCGCTGGAGCGTATGAGGTGTCTGTAGTTACTCGGACTGGCGCCGATGCGGGAGCGGGAAACAGGACTCGAACGCGCTCGCCCGAAATCGTAAAAGTCCGAGAGTGACCTGCCCCCTATTCCTTTCGAAAGAAGATCCGACCCATGAGCCGGCGATTGCCGGCGACGAGCGCGTAGCCCAGCTCCACGAACCAGATCATCGGCGGAATGGAGAGGAAGCGGCTGGAGCGTCTCCAGCCGATCTCACCGGCGATGAACAGGGCCGCCCTGCCCGCGCGCAGCAGCGTGCCGTCGCGGCAGACGATGTGCATCGCCAGGCCGCAGGCTTCGGCGAGCTCGGGAGTCATCGGAGGCCGGGCGGCCTCTTGATAGGGGACGTAGTCGAACCGACCGGTGTGATCGTATCGCCTGACCCAGGCGATGGAGCGGCGTCAGAAACTTCAATCGCCGTCCCAGAGCACGAGATGTCGCTCCTGCACTGTGTCTCCTTTTTCAGCTCTACTCAACCGAACGCGCATTGTCAGAAGGTCTCGCTTCGGATGCGCTCGGGGGGGACGTGCCGAGCCTCCAGGTGCTCCTGCACCGACGCCATGAAGCCTGTCGGCCCGCAAAGGTAGAAGTCGCCGTCGAGTTCGGGCACCAGCTTCTCCACCAACGGGCCGTCGACCCGGCCGGCGCTGTCGTAGTGACGGCCGAGTTCGTCCTCGGGGCGCGGCCGGCTGTAAGCCACATGGAGCCGCACATTGGGCGCGCGCACGGCCAGGCCGCGCACCTCGTCCGCGAGGGGGTGGTGGCGGCCGTCGCGAGCGCCGTGCACGAAACAGACGCGCCGGCTGTCGCCGCCGCCGACCAGCTCGTGAAGCATGCTCACCAGCGGCGTGAGACCGACGCCTGCGCTCACGAGCACGATCGGGCGCGGACTCGACGGATCGAGCACGAAGTCGCCCGCGGGCGCGCGGGCGCTCAGGATGGATCCCACGTCGACGTGGTCGTGCAAGCAGCGCGAAGCGACACCCTGGGAGTGGCGCTTCACCGAGATCCGGTAGCGCCCCTGGCCCGGACCGTTGGAGAGCGAGTAGGTGCGCGAGACGCCGCACCCCTGCCCCGTGCCCTCGAGCTCGATCGGAAGATGCTGGCCGGCGTTGAAGTCCGACAGCGGGCCTCCGTCCCGTGCCGCGAAGACGAAGGAAGTGACCTCGTCGCTCTCCCGGATCTTCTCGATCACGCGCAGCGAGCGGACGGAGCCGCCGGCCTTCTCCCAGCGCAGCGGGAGCGCCCGCTCGAGTTCCACGGCCTCATCGAGCTCGAAGTGGATCAGGCGCCGCGCGCCCGGGAAGCGCTCGAGCTCCGCAGAGTCCCAGTCGATCCGGACCCGACCGGTGAGCTGGAGCAGGCTGCCGCGCTCGAAGTCGACGAACAGGATGCCCGCACGGGGATCCATCACCAGATTGCCGATGGTGTTGTAGTGGCTGTTCCCCGCATAGTCGGGGAAGACGAGGTGCCGCTCGCCCTCGACCTGCGCGAAGCCCGGCTCGCCCCCGCGATGCGATGCGTCCATACCGTAGGTGGGGCTCTCGCCCTCTCCCCGATGCCCAGTCGCGATGAAGAACGTGTCGGCGCCCTCGATCCAGCGCTGCAGCTCCGAGGAGAACTGATCGTGGGCGCGCCGCATCGGAGTGGCCGCGGACGCCTCGCGCCGCCATTTGCGTTCGTGGATGTACTGGGGGCAGTTCCCGAACGTCTGCTCGACGGCGACTTCGAATCCGTTCGCACTGGATGCAGTGACCCGACCGTTGATGCGGTTGCGGCGCCGAGTGGCGAGCTCGATCCCGAGGAAGCCCACGTCGACGCCGCTAGCGAACGCATCCTCGAGGGCATCGCCCTCCGCCGGCCGGGCGTCTAGGGCCAGGGTTCTCGCATCCGGCGAGCGCACGAAGCCGGGCTCCCCCACCAGCAGCGTCGCCCAAGGGCGACCGCGCCCGTCGCGCGCCGCCGCCACGACGAAGGGGAGCCGGGCGTAGAACCTGCGGTGCTCGTCGGGCAGATACCCGCGCACCACCTTGCGCGCCCAGGGCTCGATCTCGTCGCGGACGCCGAGCCGCTCCTGCACCTGCTGCTCGCCTGCGTGGAACGGGGAGGATTCCGTCACCATGAACGCACCATACACCCCAAATCCGATATCAGCCCGCTCGAAGCTGCGGGCGTGCGGGGATACAAGATCCCTTGGGGCCGTTGATTTGCGTTTTCGACAAAACACCATGTTGTGTGCGGGGGCTCTGTGGGGGAGTTGCACGAACGAGCCCCGCACAGCTCAACCACTTTCCCGTCCTAACGCCGCAACATCCTATAAATATTGAGCAATCCCTCTGGAAACGGTGCACGGATTTCCGGCTTATGCAGCACGCGCCGCCACCTGCCCTGCCACCGGCAGCCTCAGCGGCACCGGCAGGGGTGCAGACTCGGGCGTAGCGCACCCCCGGTACCACTCAAGCCCTCGGAACCTTTCGATTCCGCGGGCTTACCTTTTCAGGCTTTGGCCACGGTGTGGGGAAGAAGGCTTGCGTTTGGGTGCTGGGGGGATCAGGATGGGGGGCTGCCGCGGGAGAGACCACAGGGATGAATCGATTCGCCAAGTTCTTCTGTAATCTGATGGTGTTGGGAGTGGCGCTAGCACTGACGACACCAGCTCTGGCCGGCCCAACGGCCCCCCCCACGCCCACCGCGTCGCCGACGGCTTCGCCGAGCGGGCACCCGACGTCGACTGCAACGCCAACCCCGCTGCCGAGAACGACCACGTTCATGGTGATCGATTCTCCCCTGCTGGCCGCGGCGCGGAAGCAGAATCGGACGGCTACGCCGACCGCCTCGCCAACGCCGATCACGTCACCGACGGCGGTATCCCCGTGCGCCGAGCGCTGGGGCAAGAACAAGATCTGCATGGTCGGGAAGGGCCAGATCGAGAGCGACAACGCGAAGGTCATCATGTGCGTCCGGGGGTACATCGTGAATTCGAGCAGGCTCGGGATCACGACCCACCTCATCCCGGTGTGTCAGGGCGAACGGGTCACCATCGAGGTGGCGGATTCCACCGGCACCCCGACCGTTACCGCCAGTGGCAGCCTCTCGTGCAATTCGACAGGCAATAGGACAGACTGCACGGGCGTGGTCAATGTCACGGAGAGGCTCAAGGTGGTCTCCTCCGATGGCAAAGACACCGACACATTGGTCCTGCTTCCCAAACGGTAAGGGAGAGGGTTCGAGCTGATGAGCGCGGGCGCAGGCGCTTTGTAGGGACCTTTGGCAATCGCGGTCAGTCCCGCTCGACCACGCGCCAATAGCCGACCGTCATATCGTCATCGGCTTCTTCTTCTTCTTCGTATTCGTATTTTCGGGCAAACCCGCTGTCGATGGAGGCGATCGTCGCGGCGTCCGTAACGGGTACGAGTTTTTGCTCGTAGACTTCGTCCCCGATCTTGAGGCGGACATTCGGATCGCGGGCGACATTGGCGACCCAGCTCTTCTTGTCCGCGTCATCAGCGGCCACATACAATTCGTTTCCCACGGTCACGCACCAGGCCGTCACGGAGTGGGGGATCCAATAGGAAGTCACCGTCTCGATAAAGATCTCGTCGGCGTCCGAGGTAAATGACCAATCCTCGATCGCCTGCTGATACACCTCGCCAGACAGGCCGAGTCCGGGCCGTTCATCACTCGGATCGATCGAGCAGGCAACCGTCAGCGCACTCGCAATTGCGCAGGCCATGAAAGCGATGATTCTCGACATCACATCCTCCCTCCCTCTCTCAAGGTTTCACTCCTTCTCTTCCTTCCGTTCCCACGGTTCCCAGTCGATACCCCTAACATGCTTCTGCATCCACTTGACCTCTTCGATGCTACGCGTACGCAGGTGTCTCGGCTCGCGAAAATCATGGGACTCACGGGGGAAACTCACATAACGCACGGGCGCCTTGCCGATGTCCTTGAGCGCGGTGAAGAACATCAGGGATTGATTGGGGGTGCTGGTCCTATCGCGATCACCGTGGAGCAGCAAGGTGGGGGTCGTCACATTCTTCACGTACCAGAGGGATGAGACCCTGCGCCACTCCTCCGGGTTGATCCAGTGTGCCCCTCCGATGTAGTGAAGCCGGAGGTCGAAGCTGAGGCCCGGCCCCGTCTCGGCGGTCCAGCTCCCGACCATGGCCCCCAGGGACGCGGCCTTGAAGCGGTCCGTCTGGGTGATGACCCAGCTGCCGAGGATTCCACCCCAGCTCCAGCCGCGCAGCGCCAGCCGCTCGGGGTCGACATGGCGCTCCGCGATCAGGAAGTCGACGCCAGTGATGAGGTCCTCGTACTCGCCACCCCCCACATCCCCCATGAGCGCGGTCAGGAGATCGTCCCCATAGCTGTCGCTCCCGCGAATGTTCGGCCCCAGCGAGGCATAACCAAGACCGGCGTAGATGTGGAAGCTGGGCCTGAACTGATTCGAGAAGTGCCCCGGCGGGCCGCCGTGGATGTGAAGCACGAGGGGGATCTTCGTCCCCTCCTTGTAGTCTCCGGGTAGATAGAACACCCCCTCGATCTCCATCCCATCCTTGCTCTTCCAGCGGAGAATCTCAGCCGTCGCCAGCGTGATCTCATTCGCGATCCACGGATTGGCATTCGTCAGACGAACCGGGTCGGGGTCATCCACAGCGGAGACATAAAGATCGCTCGGCGATTCGAAATCACTGAAGGAGTAGACCATTCTCGTCCGGTCTCTTGAGAAAGAGAGGGCGCGGAGGGTCCCACTGACGCTGGTGATGTCGGTGACACGTCCGGTGGCGATGTCGATGCGGTGAAGATTGCTGTTCGTGCGGCGTGTCTCATTGAATAGCAGGCTCTTGCCGTCCGGCATCCAGGTCAGGTCGGAGATCTCGCCCTGGTTCTGCCCCTGGAGCACTCTCTTCTCACCCGTGTCCGGGTTCATGATCCAGATGAAACCGTGAGTCAGGTCGTAATCGCCGTCCGAAGGGGCGTGGTAGGCGATGGTCTCTCCATCCGGCCCCCATAGAACGCCATCCTCCGCGGCGTCATTGTTTGTTAGACGGACGACCTCCGGTTTGAGCGTGTCGAGGAGATAGAGTTCGGACCGGTAGAAATAGTTCTCGAGATCTTGCCGCATGGCCGAGAATACGACGCGTCCAGCATCCGGCGACACGTCGAAATCACCGATGATGAGCTCCTCATCCGTCAGCCTTGCCTCCTCCCCCGCTGGAAGGTCGATGGCCCAGAGATTGCGCCAGCTGCCTGCCTCTCTGCCATTCGGACCTTCCCGGACATAGTACGCGTCCGCTCCCTTGTCGTGCTCTTTCTGCTCCTCGCTGCTCAGTGCTTCATCGGCGGTGAAGAAAATCTTGCTTGCATCCGCAGACCACTCATAAGAGACGATGCCGCCTTTGTGGTCCGTCAGCTTTACGGCCTCACCGCCGGACATCCCCAGCCAAAAAATCTGCTCCTTCTCATCGACGCTCCTGAGGAAAGAAAGGTATTTGCCGTCGGGAGAAAACTGAAACGCGCTTCCGCCCGCTTCTCCGATAAATTGAATCGCCTCTCCAGCATCGGCGGCGGTCATGTAATGACTGCTCTTTCTCTTGTTCTCGCCCCAATCAAGCTCCGATTTCGAGAAGAAGACCCGCTTGCCGTCCGGCGACATCAAGACATTCTCGAGCCGGACCATATTCATTGCGTCGTCAACGGTCATGGGACGGCGCCCCGCTTCCTGGGCCAAGAGGCTCGTGGCAGTGAGCAAAAATGACATCACGGTGAAGATTCCCTTTTTCACCGGTCGCTCCTCCATAAGCTGACGTACTCGACCACGCTCCATCATCTACAGAAATCCCCCCGGGATCAAGTTCCCTGATGATTTCTTTGCGCGCCGGCATTCTACCCCGCAGCTGGCTCCCCCAAGGCGAAGTGAATCTTCACCGAGCTGGGGTTCACGCGGCGTGCGCCGCAACCTGCCCTGCCGCCGACAGCATCAGCGGCAGCCGTAGATCACAGATTGTGTCGTCGCGCCCCCCTCGCTACCAAGAAATGAAGCGCCCGGAGCCGTGAGGACTTCGGGCGCTTTGTGCTTTAAAAGCGCGTGGTTGGGCCGCATGCGGAATAACGTCGCCAGCGGCAAAACCCGCCCCGCCTGCGAGATGATCCCGTCGCTGCGGCGGTTTGCCCGTAGCGCCTTACGCGAAGCCCCAGTGAACGCGCGGATCTCGACAGCACGACGTGTCGGGGTGTAAAATGCGGTGTGCCTCACTCCCCGCTCGAAAAGATTCCGGGCTCCCTGCGCTCTTTCCTGGATGCGTCACTGGACGCCATCGTGGGCATGGACCACGCGGGAAACGTCCTGGAGTTCAACCGGGCGGCTGAGGGAATCTTCGGCTATCAGCGCGCGGAAGTGGCCGGGAAGCCGCTGGCCGACCTCATCATTCCCCCGTTTCTGCGGGAACGCCACCGGGAGGCGTTCGCGCGCTACCTGGAGACGGGCTCGCACTCGATACTCGGCAGGCGTCTGGAGTTGACCGCGATGCGATCCGACGGGGCCCACTTCCCGGTCGAACTCACGGTCACGCGCCTGGAGTTGGGCGAGCCTCCCCGTTTCATGGCGTTCATCCGCGACTTGACAGAGCGCAAGCAGTGGGAGGAAGCGCTGGCCAGATCGCAGACCAAGTATCAGGATCTGTACGACCACGCCCCGGACATGTACGTGTCCCTCGACGCGGTGACGGCGAAGATCGTCGAGTGCAACGAGACCACCGCGCGGGTTCTCGGCTACACAAAAGGCGAACTGGTCGGCCGCGATGTCTTTGACGTGTACCACCCGGACTGCATCGAGGCCGCCAAGCGTTCCTTCGAAACATTTGTTCGGACGGGAGAGGTGCGCGACGCGGAGCTTCAGCTGTTGCGACGGGATGGCACGACGATCGATGTGACATTGAATGCCTCGAGCATTCGCGACGAGACCGGAAGCGTCGTTCGCAGCCGCTCCGTCTGGCGAGACGTGAGCGACCGAAGGAGGGCCGAGCAGGAGCGGCGCAGGTTCGACGAGAAGCTGCAGCGGACCCAGAAACTGGAAAGCCTGGGCGTCCTGGCGGGTGGAGTCGCGCACGACTTCAACAACCTGCTCACGGGTGTGCTGGGAAATGCGAGCCTCGCATTGGCGGAACTCTCGCCCTTCTCGCCGGCGCGCGAGCGGATCGAGGCGATCACAGCTGCGGCAAAGCGCGCTGCCGAACTCTGCGATCACATGCTGGCCTACTCGGGCAAAGGGACGTTCGTCATCGAGCCGGTCAGCCTGAACGAGGTCGTGGAAGAGACGACGCAGCTATTGAAGACCACGATCTCGAGGAAGGCGGTCGTCGAGCGCGACCTCGACGAGAATCTGCCGAGGATCCCGGGCGACATTACCCAGCTGCGCCAGGTGATCATCAACCTGATCACCAACGCGTCGGAGGCCATCGGCGACGAGGACGGTGTGATCCGAATCACCACGAGCCTGCGGCGTTGCGATCGCCGCTACCTGGACTCGATTTCGATCCACGAGGAACTCGCGGAGGGGGACTACGCCTGCATCGAGGTGTCGGACACGGGCTGCGGCATCGATCAGGCTACGCGAGAGAGGCTCTTCGAGCCCTTCTTCACCACGAAGTTCGCGGGCCGGGGCCTGGGACTCGCCTCCGTCCTGGGAATCCTGCGCGCGCATCGCGGTGCCGTGGCACTCCAGAGCGAACCGGGCCAGGGCACCCGCTTCCGGGTTCTGCTTCCCGCGATGACCGGTCTCGCCATGGCTCCGACCGAGGAGGTCGCCGCCCCGGGTGCACCCGCCGGAGGCAGGATCCTACTCGTCGACGACGAGGAGGCCGTCCTCAAGGTCGCGAAACTCATGCTGGAAGCCGGCGGTTTCACAGTCCTCACAGCATCGAACGGGCGGGACGCGATCGAAGCGTTCCGGCGAACTGCGGAGGACATCGTCTGCGTCATCCTCGACCTGACGATGCCGGAGCTCGACGGTCAGGAGACCCTGGAGCGGCTACGCCGGGTCCGACGCGACGTTCGAGTGATCCTCAGCAGCGGATTCACGGAAGAAGCGATCGCTCCGCGCTTCGCCAGAGATGGCCCCGCGGGCTTCCTCAAGAAGCCCTACGACTCGGCACAGCTAATGGACAAGGTGGCTGAAGTGTTGAAGTCGCGCACACAAGCAGGAGTATCCGCATGAGCAGCCAAAACACCAAGGGTAAGATTGCCGTGGTCACCGGCGCCAACCGGGGCATGGGGTTCGAAGCCTGCCGACAGCTCGGCAAGCTTGGTTTCCGCGTTGTGCTGACATCTCGCGATGCCAGGAAGGCCAAAGAAGCAGCGAGCAAACTCCGCGATGAGGGCCTCGACGTCGTTGCACATACCCACGACGTCAACGATCCCCAAAGTGCCGAGGACCTCGCGAGCTTCGTGGAGTCCGAGTACGGTGAGGTTCACGTACTGGTGAACAATGCTGCGGCAATCTTCGACATCGAAGAGGACGACAGCACCAGCATCCTGGCCACCAGCAAAGAGGCGCTCACCCGCAGCTTCGAAACCAATACCATCGGCGCGGTGCTCACCGCTCAGGCCCTCGTACCCCTGATGAAAAAGACCGGCTACGGACGCATCGTCAACGTCTCGAGCGGCATGGGTGGAATCACCGAAATGAACGGCGGCTACCCCGGCTACCGCTTGTCAAAGGCGGCGCTAAACGCCAGCACGCGGGTACTCTCCGAGGAACTCAAGAACGACAACATCAAGGTCAACGCCCTCTGCCCCGGATGGGTGCGCACCGACATGGGTGGCGAGAATGCACGCCTGAGTCCCCAAGAAGGGGTAGACACAACCGTGTATCTCTCAACTCTCCCCGATGATGGCCCCACGGGTACCTTCTTCCGCAAGCGCGCACCAATTCTCTGGTAGAGGCCCACCGTACCACTCGCTGGGGCAACCGATGTAACGGGCTGGTAGTCAGTAGCCGCGTTCGCGCTTTCGCTTGGCGAGTCCTTCCTCTACGAGGTCTTGCGGGAGGTCCATCGGCGTCGCAAAGGGGCCCTGGGGGTGGTCGATGAGCCAGACATGCATCATCTCCAAGCTGCGGTGGCCCCCCACGCCTTTCTCGCACTTCTCATTGGCGCCGACGAAACCGAGCGAGATCACCTCGCGGTCGACGCACTGCTTCTTGCGCCAGACGTGGTAATGCCAGACCGTGAGAGGCCCCCCCAGCTGCGGCCCCCATTGCGATCGGTCGCTCGTCACGAACATGAAGGCGACGAGTTCCGTCTTTCCGCCCAGCGTCGGGAAGTACATCAGGTATTCGGGTCGGTCCGGGTCGAGGATCTCACTGTCCAACAGAAATGCTTTGTTTCGAAAGTGCCGCGGATCGCGCGGTGGCAGTTCGAAACCGTCCGCGAGCCCCGTGTCGTAGTCGTTCCAGCCGTTGCGGATCGCGGATTCGTGGCAACTTTCGACGAGTTCTTGCGCGGCTTTCGCTTGCTCGGGTGTGGGCTCGGTTCCCGGCGCGTACTGCGTGACTTCCCGGATCACCATCGAAGGCGACTTCTGCGACGGTTCGGGAAATTCGGACTCTCCAACCCACGGACCGGTGGGAAACATCCTGCGCGCGAAACGCTCGGCGGGCTGCGCGTTCTCGGATGGCTGGGGGTCGTTCCCGCAACCCGTGGCGAACGCCAGGAGCAGGAGAACCGCGCTCGCGCAGCATAATCGCCCGAAGCGTCGACCCGAGGCGCGACTCACAGTGGTTGATATCAGCGCGCCCCGATCGGAGTACAGAGCCCTCATCGGCGAAAGATTACACGGCTCGAATCCCCTCCGCGCTTGAAGCGGAGCGCCGAGGAGCGTCGTTCGCAGGCTCTTCTCGGACACTGGCTCTTCGGCCTGCCGGGGTGGTTCGGGGCCAGCGGGTTCTCCAACCTCGGCGTCGGCGCGATGCCTACCGCTGGCTCGGCAGCCCGATCTGCGCATCGAATCCCACAGCTACTCGCACAAGTGCCTAGAATTACTAACAAATATCCTCACGTCTCAAAAAAATCAAACAGCGTTGCGACAAACAGCGTAGGCTGTGGGGGAGTTCACTTTGGAGCTCCTGAATTCGCATCCGCCCCGCGGCGCGACCGCTGTCCCGGGGCCGAGCCTGAGGACCCCATGACGCGTACGCTCGTACCGAACGCCATCGCTGCGCTGTTAGCCCTGACGTTATTAGCGGCCCCTGCCGCGTCGCTCCCCCAAGACCAGACCGTCTTTACGTCTTTCGAAGAAATCGATCCCAACACCGCTGTGGGGGAACTCATCGTCGTCGGCGTTTGGCCCAACAGCGCAAACTTCACAGGAGACGCGTTCGCAGGTGTAATCGGTGATTTTTCCCTCTACCACTCGGGCCTCAAGTCGTGGATGGTGGTGACCAACGGCACTGGTGTGATCAGCTTCGAGATCGACGCCGCGGTCGTGGAGTTCTACGCGAAGGTTCTAAGCCTCGCGATGCGAAGTACCGTCATCACCGCATTCGACGCGTTCGGTGTGATCGTCGGCGCCCCCGTGACCGTCTCACCCGGTACGGGCTGGCAACTCATCTCGCTCTCCGGAGCCATCGCCCGGATCGAGGTAGAAAATCTCGACAAGCGACAGATGAATGCGATCGACGACTTCGGGTTCACGCCGGTGCCGGACCCAGATGGTGACGGGATCGATAGCCCATTCGACAACTGCTCGTTGCGCGCAAACCCAGCGCAGGACGACACAGACGCAGACGGCTGCGGCAATCTCTGCGACGCCGATTACGTCCAGAGCGGCACGGTCAGTATCGCGGACTTCGGCCGGTTCGCGCTGTGCTTCGGCACCCCCGACGAAATATGTCAGCACGCGGAGCCGATCGGCGGCAGACTGGTTGGCATAGGGGACTTCGGTTTCTTTGTAAATAGTTTCGCCATCGTCCCCGGGCCTTCTGGGACGACGTCCGGAACGAAGGCCTGCCCGTAGGAGCCCCCGCCCGGTCAGGCAGACAGCCCGCACCCTCCTAAGTACACCGATGCTACAGGTCTAGACGCTTAGGAGAGCGGCTGGCCCAAGCCAGCGGCGCGGAGAGTCGCCTCATCGGGGCCACGGCCCACGCAGCAATCTGCAAGATCTCCATCGATGATTACCGCCGGAACCGAGCGAATCCCGAGATTTTTTGCGCGAGCCGCCACCTGGGTATCCCGCATGTCGAGAACGGTGATTTCGCAGGAGTTGCAGGCGATCCGGTTGACGAGCTGTACGGTTTCCTCGCAAGCGGGGCAGCCTGCGGAGAAGATTTCGATGGTTCGTATCGCGGTCATTGGGAATGCTCCTTCGGTGATGGGATTGGATCCGACTTGCAACTCGTACAGGATGTGGTGTTCTGCCGAGGCCACGCGTTCCAGACTGTCGCTGCGCATAGGATGGCAATTCCGAGATAGACAGCCGGCTCGAAGAAAATGACGAACTTCCCGAGCAACGCGCTTGATGCCCCGACCGTGCCAAGAGCGAATGGGCCAAAACCGCGCCGCGTCGACGCGCGGTAGGCGAGCGTCGCGAGCACGATGAGGATAAAGGCGGTGGCAAGTGGTAGCAGGGCACGCTCCGATAGGAGAAACCCAAGACCGAGAGAGCCCAGGAAGGCCGCGTACGCCGGCCAACAGGCGGGACATGTACCAACGGGAAGGAGTACGGCTCCACCGGCAGGCACCGCTGCAAAAAGCCCGCCGAAGCTAAATCGCCGCGAGCGGCGCGTTTTGTGTGTCATGCCACTGACGATGCACTCAACAGAAGGGGCGCGGAGAAGAGAACCTGAAGTGTCGGTGTAGAGGCGGCAAGAATCGCCTCCGGGTTCGACGCTGGCGGGAGAAACATCCTCACCGTCAATGAGGATCGTCGGCGATCCGTAGGCGCGCACGTAGCTGGGACGATCCGACGCAGACCGTTCCCACTCGACCCAGCGGGGAGTGTGGCCGATTTGGGCGAAAGCGCGAAGGAGAGCCTGGCGCGCGCCCTCTACGTTCGGACAGGTCTGGTCGTAAATAAGCTCAACGTTCATTCGGCAGCCTGCTGGTCAATGGCTTCTAGAATCGGGCAGTCGGTAACGGGTCCACGACCGGAACATTGAGCAACGAGCCCGGCGAGCGCCTTTTTCATTCGGCGGAGTGTGCGCATCTTTTCATCGATATCGTCAAGCTTGGCTTCGGCGCGCCGCCGAACGTCGGCACAGCGGGCTTTGGGAGCTGCGCGAAGAGAGAGCAGATCGTTGATCTCGTCGAGCGAGAAACCGAGTTCCTGAGCACGCTTGATGAACCGGACTCTGTGAACGGTTTCCACGGGGTAGGCCCGATAGTTGGACGGCGCGCGAGGCGGCTCCTCGACCAGGCCACGCCGCTCGTAGTAGCGGAGTGTTTCGACGTGAACACCCGCTCGCTTGGCGACCTCTCCAATGGTCAGTTCAGCCATGGCCGTCCTCTCGGTATTGGATCTGAGAACAGTATAGACCCTGTATCTAGGTACGGAGTCAAGGCCGTCAGCGAGATGAGGATCGCGCCCGCAGCGGTTGCACGCCGAGGCCTTGGCGGCACTAGGGGGGCTTTTTCAGCGAGGCGGGAACGTCGGCCCCGCGGGCAACCCGTCCTCACGAACCTCAAGCGGGCTCCGCGTGGTGCCCTAGCGGAAACCGAACCCTATCGCTGGATATGCGGGGTATTCTAGCCTGTACTCAACTCACGGATCGCCGCCAGGAGGTCTCTCCCGGGAGCCGTTAGATCAGCCGATCGCTCGGCTCATTTCTGCTTGGTTTCGAGAACAAATGAAAAAGACCTTCAGAATCATCGTTGCAATCATTGCAATTCTTGCAGCGGTAGTACTCGTCCGCTTCGCCATGCTCGGTCACAGCTCAAAAACAGGAGGCGCCCCTGGTCTGGTCTCTGGGAGCCTTGCTCCCTGCCCGGATAAACCGAATTGCGTGAGCAGTGAATCTGGCGAAGATGCAGCGCACTCTATTGCACCGCTCGATTATTCAGGCGCCCTCACGGAGAAAGCATGGGGCGATATTTTGCAGATCATCAAAGAACTCGGCGGGGAAATCCGGGTCGCCAACGACAAATATATTGCTGCAACATTCTCATCGTCTCTCTTCGGTTTTATCGATGATGTCGAATGCAGGCTGGATACATCCCAAAAGCGAATTCACATTCGCTCCGCTTCTCGCGTGGGACACAGTGATTTGGGCGTCAATCGAAAGAGAGTAGAAGCGATGAATCGTTCATTTAATCAAAAATGAGCGGGGGCGTTGATCGCCCGGAGTCGTGATGACTCCGGGCGAGTTGCTTTTTCAAACCGAGTGGCTGGGTCGCGACGCTACTGCTTCTTCTAGAGCGGGATGCAGTGATTGCAGCCGGCCCAGCTACTAGCGAAACCGGCGCCCGACCATTCGCACCGGAAGCAGCGGGCATTCGAAATACATGTCCGTGGGCATAAAGTCATCGGGGTCTAGTACTTCCACGCTCGACGCGGTGGCATATTTTTCCGGATCAATGTGATCCCTCAGAACATTCACATGCCACCGGCCACCGTTATAGTCGGTGTCTGTGGGTCCGGCATCCGAGATGAGCGGAACGCCGTTGCGAAATCCACCCCTCATACCCATGGTGTACAACTCGTCGAAGGCGTCGGCGAGCGGCTTGAAATCGGTCAACGTGACGACTCCATCGAACAGCTTCCCGTCAACCCATGTCTGAGGCCTCATTAGAGGCCCCTGCTCGGCTTTCACGTCGTGAAGCCCAGTCGCGAGGGTGATGACCAGTAACGTAAAAGACGTGAAGAGAATCGAAAGAGACTTCGATCGGGTGATCATTCGCTTCATTGGATCGCCTCCTTGTCGCGACCCCTCACAACGCCATCACCGGTCGGATGCCAGTCTGCACCCCGCGAGAGGCGAAAGCAACGATAATCGGGCGGATGAGTTCGAACGCTTGCCCTCGGAATCGAGCGTTTCCGGGGGCTTTACGGTTTTCGGCGTTGGCGGCACTGTGGGGCTTTTCAGCGAGATACGCAGCTGATGAGAGAAGCATTTGACCCACCCCCGGCTGGTCGTGCCATCGAGCTCAAGGCCCGCGCCAACTCAGATCGGGTCGCGTCTGCGCAGATCCAGTGCGGCCGCAGTGCCGAGTGCGGCCGCGATCAGCACGCGCCACAGATTGCTGAGCGACGGTACCGCCGCCGTGGGCAGGAACGGGCCCATCACCTCGTAGGTCACGCCGAAGTTGCCCGCCGGCCCCGGGCCGCGCTGCGAGCTGAAGTACAGTCTCGATCCGTCGGGGCTCAGAGCCGGGCCCGTGATCTCGGTCCCGCTCTGCCCGGTCAGCTGGAGGATCGGTACCACACCACCGGTTGGGGTGAGCGCAACGATCTGTAGATCACCGGGATCCTCCGCGACGTAGACATCTCCAAACGAAGATACGTAGACGTTGTCGACATTGGTCAGCGCCTGGCCGCTCGGGTTGGACTGGTCGTAGATGATCTCGACCGTGTTCGCGTTGGTGTCCAGCGCCCAGATGCGCCCGTTGCCCTTGGTGCTGAAGTACACCACGCCATCGTGATACCAGCAGCCCTCGCCACCGTTGAATGTCGTGGCGGAAGGCACCTGGAAGCGCGTCGCACGTTCTGCAATCGGCGTGTGGGTATCGTTTTGCACACCGCCATTCACTGGGTTGGCCTCTACAACGGCGTGCCACGCCAGCGGCCTGACCTGGCCGAGTGCGATCGCTCCCTGACCGAAGGGATCGAGGATCTCCGCAGCCTCGAGCGTGCCCGCGCTCAGGTCCGGATAGCTCGTCGGTGTCGAGCGGTACAGCAGCCCGTTGCCCTGATCCTCGGTCAGGTAGACCTGCTGGTGCCCGGGGTCCACGGCCGCAGCCTCGTGCTTGAAGGTCCCCAGTGCTGCGCGCACCGAGCCCTGAGAGGACGCGAACGGGTCGCACTCGTAGACGCGGCCCCCGTTGAACTCCTCGCACGATAGCCAGGTGTTCCAGGGTGTCGGGCCACCCGCGCAGTTGATCGAGGTATTGGTCAAAATCGAGTACGCGTCCACGATGGTGCCATCGGACGCGAACGAGAGCGCGCCCACCCCGCCGGCCCCGGCCTCGCTGTTCGAGACGTAGACCCAGCCGCCGCCCGGCTTCGCGAACGTGGCTCCGCCGTCGGGCGCGGTGTGCCAGGGGTACGGAGACGTCCCCACCGGCAGCGTCAGCCCCTCCGCCACGATGCGTGAGGTGAAACCAGCGGGCAGTTTCAGCCCGTTCCCGTCGGCGGGAAGAAGTGGACCAAAAGAATCGGCCCCACCACCCATGGCGCGCGCTGGGCGGGCGATCGCGACCTGGCCGCCGATGACACCCAAGCCGAGCGCACCCGCGCTCTGCAAGCTCTGACGCAGGAAGGCACGTCTCGATCGCGAGAATCCACGGCCGTGCTTGAAAAAACTGGGTCTGCCCATAAGGCTTTGCTTCCTTCCTTCGCTCGAGTCCGCCACCCCAGTATGCCAGGGAATTCATCGTCGACAATCAACCCCAAGGAGCGGTTCAGGGGCCTGCCTTGTTGAGCAGGGCGTTTCGGTGATCACGGCCGCGGCTATTGAAGGCTGGCGGGTATCAACTTGCTCTGTATGTACTTGCGCTGCACATCCATTGAAGTCTTTTCGATCAGCGCATTGATTTCTTCGACGGACATGAAGCCATCGGAGAACCCGGGATGAACGGGGTCGAGCGTCAGCCGCGACGCTTCTATGAAATGAACGATCAAATCCCGGGAGTCCTCGTCGCCGAGGGCAATCCGAATGGTGGTCGGATCGATATTCGCCTGACGCAAAGCGTCCTCGTCCATCTCAGAATGCGTGGTCAACGCGGGACAACTGACGATGGTGTTGGATTGGCCCAGGCTGATCATGTGTCCGAAAGTGGGCGCTAAACAGTCGAAGAAACGCTGGAAGGCATCGCGATCGACATCCTGGAATCGAATCGTCATGAGGGGCGAGGGGAGCTGGAGAAAAGCCAACTCTTCGCGCAGATCGAAATTGGGATCTTCGGCGAGAGCATTGGAACGGACGTGAATGCGGGGATGCGCATCCAGAAATCCCGCGAGGATCAAGGTGTTGAGACACTTGGGCAGCATCCGCATTTCCAGGGTTCGCATGCCCTGGATCACTTCAAAAGCGGCGTCGGCGTTGAGAAACGCACCCTTGACGTAGTACACGTTCCAAAACATCGTGTTCTCCCAGGAAATCCCATTGGCGCTCGATCCCTTGGGGATGAACATGTCCTCATTGCGCCCGATGGCGACACCGGCGATTGCGGATCCCGTCCCGGTCAAGTCTTTGGTGTAGCTATGCAGCACAAAATCGGGTCTTTCCGCCGGGTCCTGACGTCGGAAGGGTTTGTAGAGGAACGGAGTGCCGATGGTCGCGTCCAGAACGACGCGAACGCCCTCTCGATGAGCGAGCCGGCACATCGCGGGAACATCGAGAAAGTCACCGTGGGGATTGCTGGGAGACTCGAGATAGAGGTAGATCTTGCGGCCCTCCTTCAACCGGCCCCGGTATTGTTGTTTTGCATGGGTCAGGCACTGTTCCAGGTCGTTGGCGCGGTAGCCGTCAAAGGATTCCACGGCGATATTCAGATTGGAGGGTTTGGCGTACCAGTCGTGTATGAGCTGATAGGCGCCGCCATAGATGTTGCGATTGGTAATGAGGACATCCTCGCGTCCCAACAGGTGGGCGAGCGTGCAGTCGATGGCGGCCATACCGCTGCCAAAATTCCAGGCAAAGTATTGGTCGGCATAGGGCCCGCACTCGAGATCCACGATGTGGTTGGCCAGGGAGACGGACGTGGGATTCATCAGGCGGGAGTAGATCTCGAGAAGTAGTTCCTGGCCTTTGAACGCGTCCTCGACCCACTCGGCGCATGCGTAAATATAGGTGGCTGTGCGCGCAATGACCGGCGTGGCCGAAAAGAGCGCGGTGACGTTGTCGAAGATCGGGTAAGGCCCCTTGGCCGCGAGCGTGCCCGGCGAATAATTCAACGACTGGTAGCTTTTCCGAAATGGGTGTTGGAGTGTGTCGATGAGTTTCGCCAACTGAAACGCCAGGAACTTCTTGGCATTGAATCGAGCGATGCGATCCTTGACCTCGAGCGTCGCCATGGATTCCATCGTGATCTTCCATAGGTCATCGATGCCAGCCTGGCTCTCGTAGAGCCCCCGCACGATCTGGACGAGCGATTTTCCAAAGGGCGTAGAAGGATCGATGCCGAAATGGGTTTGCTGCTCGGCAATCAATTCTTCGATATTGCGCGCTTGGGTGGTGTTTCTTTTTGGAGAAAGCAGGCGAACTGAGCGGCTTAGCGGTGACTTGTCAGAGGAATGCATGAAAATTCCACGATTTGCAATTCAATCTCGAGCGCGCCCGAGACAACGCTATCCTCGATCCGGACACCATTCAACCGGGACCACTCGAATCACCCATCAGACGAAGTGGCTGGAAGATAGATTGCAGAGCCAGGGTAACCCCGTCCGCATGGATGGTGGCATGGGAACCGAGGCGAAGCGAATCTTCACGGAGCGCGGCGGAAATCTTCCCTGGGTTCTGTCCTGCGACCCGCGCTGAAAGTGCTTGCTTCTCGGCGTCGCCGCGATGTAGGGTGGCCGAGAAACCTAGAGCCAGTTCCGACCTCATCCCTGGCTCCGACGTGGGGGCTGGGACAGATGGGTCGGCCGTATCCAGAGGAACGCCATGCGCAAGCTGCTAATCGCGATGTTGTTGATGTTGTTGATCGGTGCGCCGGCCGAGGCGATGCCGATCGTGGACGACGAGAACGCCAATGACTCGATCGGAACCGCCGGAATCCAGATCTCCCGCGGGGCCGAGCCAAGCGCCTACGTGGGCAGCTTCAGTCTCACCCGCAACGACGCCGACTTCGTTGGACTCGGCGCGCTCGTCGCGGGTGACGTGATCACGGCGGTGACGACTCCGCTAGAGGATGACGTCTTCGAGACTCCCGACACGATTCTCGGCGTCTTCAACGCCGCGGGCGTCCGCCTCGCCTTCAACGACGACGCAGGCGACGGCTTCGGCTCCGCAATCCGCTTCCTGGTGCCATCGGCCGGGGATTACTTCCTCGCGGTCAGCGGCTTGGGAGACGCCCTCTTCCAGGGGCTTCACGATGAGGACGGGAGTTACGTCTTCACGGTCAGCCTCGACCTCATCCCCATCCCCAACACGCCTCCGGATTGCAGCGCCGCCATCGCAGAACCCGAAGAACTCTGGCCCCCCGACCGCACTATGGTTGACGTCTCGGTCGTCGGAGTAACCGATTCGGATGGCGACCCGGTGACCCTGACGATCACCTCCATCTTCCAAGATGAACCGCTCGCCAGCGTGCCCGGAACAGACATCTGCGGCGATGGAGCGGGGCTCGGGACCGGGGTGGCGAGCGTACGAGCGGAGTCCAGTGGCACCGGCGATGGTCGCGTGTACAGCATCGGGTTCACTGCGCAGGATGGTCACGGCGCAGAATGTGCGGGCACGGTGACGGTCTGCGTTCCGCGCGGCCATCACGGCAGCGACGCCTGTGTAGACCAAGGGCCGCTGTTCAACTCGACCGACTGCGGCGGCTAGTCATGCCATTCGACCTGATGGGTCCGCGTCACTTGATCCCGGTAGCCATTGTCGGGAGCCTGCGGACCCCGATTCTTCGCTAACGCACCGCCGGTCGCGAGGTGTTGCGCGAGCGCGCGCCGCGTCGCCGCCCGCGCGAAACGCGCGGGCGTCCGTGTACGGCGTCGCGTGTTCGTCCGCGCGCGGTGCGTGACCCCGCGGGCCGCGCGCCGCGTGCGACCTCCCTCTCGGTGAATCGCTCGACCTGTCGCCGCGGGATCGGCTCGCCGATCATGCGCTCGGTCGCGCGCACCCAGCCCCAATCCTCTCGGGTGACGAAGGTGCAGGCCTTGCCCTCGCGCTCTGAACGCCCGGTGCGTCCGATGCGGTGGGTGTACGCCTCCGGCGTGTTCGGCACGTCGTAGTTGATCACGTAGGAGACGCCGCTCACGTCGATGCCGCGGGCGGCGATGTCCGTAGCCACCAGGATGTCGAATCGGCGGCTACGGAAGCCGCGCATCGCGCGGTCGCGCTGCGCCTGCGACATATTGCCCTGGAGCCCAATGGCGCGGTGGCCCGCTTTGTCGAGCTGCTGGGCGAGGCGCCGCGCGCGGTGCTTGGTGCGCGTGAAGACGATCGCCGAGTCGCAGCCGGCGGACGCGAGGATGTGCTCGAGCAGATCGCGTTTGTGCGCCTCCGGCACCGGATACAGTGCGTGCTCGATCGTCTCGGCGGGCGCTGTGCCCGCGAGCTCGGCGACGTGCGCGTCGTACAGCACCTCGTCGGCCAGGCCGCGGATCTCCCGCGGCATGGTCGCAGAGAAGAGCAGGTTCTGGCGCTCCTTCGGCAGTGCCGAGAGGATGCGGCGGATGTCTGGCAGAAAGCCCATGTCGAACATGTGGTCGGCCTCGTCGAGCACGAGCGTCTCGACATCGCCGAGCCGGACGACGCCCTGCCCCATCAGGTCGAGCAGACGCCCGGGGCAAGCCACCACGACCTCGGGGCGGCGCCGCAGTGCATCGATCTGGGCGCGCATGGAGGCGCCTCCGAAGACCAGCGCCGTCTTCAGGCGCGTGAACTTCGCGAGCAGGCGGATCTCGGCGTCGATCTGGGTTGCCAGCTCGCGCGTCGGCGCCAGCACGAGGGCGCGCGGCCCGGGCTTGCGCGCGTCGAGCAGCTGGTCGAGCAACGGCAGCGCGAACGCCGCCGTCTTGCCGGTGCCGGTCTGGGCGAGGCCGAGAACGTCGGCCCCTTCGAGGGCCGCGGGAATCGTCTCGACCTGGATGGGTCGGGGCTCGACGAACCCCGCGGCGCGCACGCCGCGCACGAGGTCCGGGTGAAGCTCGAACCGGTCGAAGCCGGTTGCAGAAACAGGTTGGGAAGGTGACATGTAAACGAGTGCTCTCCCCCGCGCCGCGCGCCTTGGCGCGCACGCTGCGGGTGCATGGTTCCGACCCTCACAACAGCTGTGGGCAAGAAGGGATTCGGCGGCGCGACCTGGGAAGAGGTCCTGTTGTTCGCCGCTGCCGGGCAGGCGCGCCCGACTCGATGGAGAGGTGTTTAGCCGCTTCGCGACGCCCGCGCCAGTGCGGGCCCCCAGGTTCTTTCCAGGACTGGCGACCCACCGGGGTGAGAACGAGCAGATTTCCTATGCTCGCGGGCGTATCTGAACCGCATCGCTCTACGAGTCCCCGGACTGGTAGACGCGTCGAGTGGCTGCTGTTCGCGTCCGCCACGCTGCTCTCGGCCTTCCTGCTCTTCCTCGTGCAGCCGCTGGTCGCCAAGCACATCCTTCCCTGGTTCGGGGGCGCGCCGGCGATGTGGAACGCCTGCATGGCGTTCTATCAGTCGGCGCTGTTTGGCGGCTACCTCTACGCACACGTCTTGATCACACGGATTCCTCCCGCTCGCCAGTTCTGGGTACACGGCGCTCTCGTTGTCGCCGCTTTTGCGATGCTTCCAGTGCTACCGGCTGAATCCTGGAGGCCCGACGGGGCCGCCCGCTCCCGGCAGGCGGATCGGGATCATCGGCATCGGGGTGGGCACCCTCGCAGGCTATGGCCGCAGCGATGACCAGATCGTCTTCTACGAGACCGACCCCGAGGTGATTTCGGTTGCGCGCGACTCTGGCCACTTCGACTACCTGGCAGAGAGTCTGGCAAAAATCGAGTTGGTACTGGGAGATGCGCGCCTATCTCTCGAGCAAGAGTTGAAGGATTCAGGGTCGCGCCAGTTCGACGTGCTGGTGATGGACGCCTTCAGCAGCGACGCAATTCCGGTTCACCTTCTGACCCGCGAGGCCTTCGGCGTTTACCTGAAACACCTTCGAAACGACGGGCTCCTCGCCGTAGCACGTGAGCAATCGACTCCTTCGCTTGTCGCCACTCGTCTCGCGCCTGGGCGCGTCTGTAGGCCTGCACTCGC
This sequence comes from Myxococcales bacterium, assembly GCA_022561775.1. GTDB lineage: Bacteria > Myxococcota_A > UBA9160 > UBA9160 > SMWR01 > JACZVU01. The sequence continues at coordinate 43,935 of JADFQO010000002.1, forward strand.
TGCAGGTCCAGAATCGGAACATCGCCAGTTATTCGTCCAGACGATCGCGGTGGGTACTGCTGGCCCGAGACGCGAGCGAGATCGACCGACTGGAACGGATGATCCGCGCGCGGATGCGTTACGCCGGCGTGAGCGAACCGGAGGTGGTCGTCACCCGCCCCGAGCAGGCAGACCTCGAAGCAGCGCCTCTCTGGACCGACGACTACAGCAACATCCTGAGCGTGCTGAAGTTCGCTCGATAGGCAGAATCCGGCGACTGCTCGATCGGCGCGGAATCACCTCGTTCACCTGCAGCCTTACGGAAAGTTCGACTATTTCCAGCTAGATGCGTATGCAAGCTTCCGATTTAGGGGCCGTTCAGTCGGTCCGAACCCAGCCGAGCCCAGCGCGGCCCTCGATCCTTGCTTTTCTCATCTGCGAAACTCGTGCATGATGGAGTTGGCCGGTGGCGTTCTTGCACGCCCCGCGAGGAGTCGCATGCAGATTCGCATTCGTTTCGGTTGGCGACCCAGGCTGCGTGGACGACAGAGCATCGCGTCGGTGGGTGTGCTGCTGGTGTGCGGCGGCTTTTCGGGCGGCACCTCATCGGCGGCCGCCGAGCGTTTCGTCGCCGTCGCGTGGAGCGATTCTGAGCAAGCACGAGGGGTGGTCCAGCGCTTCCAGAGCGAACCGCCCTGGGCTTTCGACGGTGACGCGATCGTCGTCGGCGGCAAGACGACGCTGCGGGTTGCGGGCAATCGCCTCTATGCGGTGAGTGGCGCGGATGGCACCATCACCGCGATCGACGGCGGGACCTGGAGCGTGGCCCAGATCTACGCGATCGGCGCGCAGAGTCAGCCCCTGGACATCGCGGTGGTGAGCCCCGAAACCGCCTACGTGACGACGAGCACCTCCACCCAGCTGTTGCGCTTGAACCTCGACACGGGAGCCGTGCAGCACGTGCTCGATATCGCGGGCTTTGTGAATCCCGGTGGCGTCTTGACCGCGGGGATGATGGAGGTCGACGCGGGCCGCTTACTCATCCAGGTGACTCGTTTCGAGTCTCTGGCTGCGGGTGCGGCTGGAGCAGCGGACCCCACGGGCTATTTGGCGGTGGTCGACATCGCGAGCGAACAGCTGGTGGATGTGGATCCGATCCAGGAAGGGATTCAAGCCATCGCGCTGCAGGGCACTTATCCCAAGTACAAGATGAACCTGCTGCGCGACACGCGGCGCCTCTACCTGAGTGCCTCCGGCGCGTTCTTCGACGCCGGCGGGCTCGAGGAAGTCGACGTCGGCGCGCTCGCGTCGCTCAGATTGGTGATCGCAGAGGCCGATGGCAACACCGCTGCCGACCTCGGCTCGTTCGTGATGGTGGCCCCCGATCGCGGATTTCTGGTCTCGAGTACGGACTTTGCTCCCTCGTCTCACCTGGCGCGCTTTTCGCTCGCCGGCGGCGTGCAGCCGGAAGAACTCTTCGTGACCGTTCCCTATCGGGTGCCCACCATGGTCCACGACCCGCAAACCCACACGATCTTCATCCCGGATGGCGGCAGGGCGAATGGCGTCTGGGTCTTCGATGCGGACAGCGGCGAACTGCTCAACCTGGATCCGCTTCCGCTCGGGGGGCCCGCCACGGATATCGAGCTGCTCTGCGATCCAGAACAGAGCTGCGACTGCGCGGTCGGCTTCAGCTGCGAGGCCGTGCCCGCATCCTCCAACCGCGGACTTGCGGTGCTTTGCCTGTCTTTACTGGTGGCGGGCGTGGCGTTCCGGTCGATTCGCCTCGCATCGGCTCCACCAGGCGCCGGATGAGCTTCGGATCGTCCGGCAGAAGCCCCGATGCGGGAAGCCTCGGGAGGAACTGAAAATGGGCACCTGCAAGCGAAGTCGAACTGCAATGATGCTTCTGTCGGCTGTTTTGTTCGCCTCGCCCGTGCAGGCCGGAACTGCGTTGTACCAGGCGTCATTGGTCCTTCACGCGTTCGGTAACGACAATATCGGCTACTTCGCTCAGATGCCGATCGGCAAGGCTGCTGCGGGTTCGGGCACGATTCCCGTGACGGCGACCGGATCCGGGCCCGTGCCCGTCGCACTTCCGCAATCCGCTTTTGGCGTGACCACCGCGGCGTATTGGCCGATCTACCCTCCAACCACCTTCTACTGGACCTACGCGACGTTTGGGAACGACGCGGGAGCGTTCTTTGCCGGAGGAGGTCCGGCGGCCGGCAAGGGGACGGTCCGCCACAAAGGCAATGGAAATCGCGTGGGCTCGTGGTTCATCCGCGAGGGCGTCAACGCGTTCGGGGGCACGCTGGGGCTCCTCGGCAAACTGGGTGCGTTTGCGCAGTTCCAGATCAAGACCAGCGGCCCTTCGCTGCCGCTCCCTGGGATTTTCACGGGCACTTCGAGCTGGAACATGATCCGGGCACTCGGACGCGATCGGATCGATCCATTGAACCCCTACACGAACACCGCAACCTTCATCAACAAGACCGGCGGCACGGTGACCACCTACACGAAGTTCGCGTCCGGTACCCCCTGGACGACGGGTACCGTGACGGTGTACGCGACCGTCGGATCGCTCACGACGAGCTTCCGGCGAAGCGGTTACGACACGACGACGCCTGGCGGCGTGCGCAACATCCAACTCGTCACTCCGACCCTCACCCACTGGAAACGAGGCCACGGAAGACCCTTCAACCACACAGGCCACATCGCAATACTCAAGATCCAATTGGTTCCGGAGCCGAGCGGACTTGCGATGTTCTCCGCAGGAGGCTGCGCGCTCCTGCTACTCCACCGGTCGTTTCACTCCTCGTCTCGCCGCGATTTCACCGCGTAGTCTTTCTTGACGATCCGGTACGCAATCGCACCGGTTAGAATCATCACAGCGCCATATGCGATGGCCAGCAGGAGTTCACCGCTCATCTTCACCACTCCCGGTTTCCAGCGTCGCCGGCTCGGGCGCTGAAGCGGCTCGACCCGCCGCGTATGGGCGGGCGTAGCAGACGATCATCACCGCGATCGTCAGCACCCCGGTCAGCATCAACACTTTCGTCCAGAGCAGGGTCCGGCTCAACTTCTCTGCGCTGATCTCTCCACGCGGAAGCCGGTGGATCATCGCGCGGTACGACCGCTCGGCCTCCGTGACCCGGCCGATCTTCGAGACGATCAAGATCGTCGCGGTGCTCAACGCAAGGCCGATCACGACAGGATCCAGCAAGGCCGGAAGCGCGATGATCTCGAAGACCGACAGTATTTTTGCGACGGCGTTTCCGAGAAAACCCGTGACGACGCCCCAAAAAGCCCCCGCGGCGGTAATCCGATCGCTCCACACGCTGAAGAACGCCAGCGGCCCCCAGGACGACGCGAACAACGTCCCCGCAAAATACGTGATCCAAAAAATCGCGGGCGGCAGAAAGGAGGCCAGGCCCAGGATCACCAGCCCCACCGCGAGCATGGTGTAGCGACTGATGCGCAGTTGCTTGCGGTCGTCCTGGGTGTGGTGCGGGAAGATGTCGTGACTCGCGCTGAAGGAGACCAGCGATAGAAACGTCGACGCGGAGGAGAGCGCAGCCGCCATGATGCCCGTCATCAACAAGACCGCTGGCAGCGTCGGCATCAGGTTGAGCGCAGCCCAGATCATCGCCCTTTCCGGGGGCGCGATGTCGGGATTGACGAGGTTGATCGCAACCGCGCCAAAAACCAGCGCGATATAGAGAGTTAGGATCGCACCGATCGCAACACAGGCCGCCCGAATCACGGTGTGTTCGTCTTTCGCCATCAGATAGCGGCTCGATTGCCACGGGCTGACGGCGACCACGAGCCCCCACGACAATCCCATGATCACGGCCCACGTGAGTCCATCCATGGGCGTTTGCCATTGCGATTCGGGCCCCGTGTAGCCATGCCAGGCGAGCAGATCGGGCTTCGGTTCGAAGCCCGAGAGCGATTCGATGGTCGCAAACCAGCCACCCGCGCTGTCGATGATGTAATAGAGGGCGACGAATCCGACGACCGTGAAGAGCAGGAACATCAGGGTGTCGGTGAGGATCACGCCTCTCGAGCCGGAGTAGAGCGTGAACGACGTGTATCCCGCCCAGACCATGAACACTGCAACCGAATAGGGGATATCCGTCACTTGAGAGACGATCAGCGACGCGCCCTGGGTCACCGCCAGCAGGTAGACCGAGAGACCGACGATGACCGTCAACCCGGCTGCCATCTGGACACGGTCGCCCTGGCTCTCGAAGCGCCTGCCAAAATACTCGGCAACGGTGAGCGCTTCGCTTCGCCGCAGAAAGCGGCCAAAAAACAGTGCGCCAAACACATAACCCATGCCGTTTACCGACGTCATAATCAACAGCAACGGCCCATGGCCCTGATAGGAAAATCCGGTCTCACCGAGGAACGCGTTGGTGCTCAAAAAGCTCGCAACCAGGCTTCCGACGATGAGAAGCGTCGGCGCGCTTCGCCCGGCAACGAAATAATCGTCCAGGTGTTTGACCTTGCGGCCCGCGTAGCTCCCGACGGCCAGATAGATCAGGATGCTGATGAGCATCCCGATTGCGTAGGCATTCACCGCCCGATCCCCCCGTTCTCGGTGGCGCATCCATCATAGGAGAAATCGAGACAAGCCCGCACGGCTTGGGGAATACCGATCGCGATTCCCAGCGCAGTCGGCTCGCTGGACTCGCTGCTCCGATCGGGATATGAATTCCGCTGGTTTTCAGCTCCGCAGCGCACATTCAACCGAACAGGATCACGGCAATGAACCTTTCGACCATCCGATTCATCACGATCCCATTTTCATGGCTGCTCGCCCCTGCTGCGGCCTGGGCGCAATCGCCGGCCGCGCCGGACACGCCCGAGCCCAGCGCTCGCCGTACTCCGCGAGCCACTATGCGTCGGCGTATTCATGCGGTGCGCGGATCGGCTCACCGGCAGCGAAACGACCGGGATCGAAGATCGAGATATCGACCGTCTTGCCTCGCCCATCGACGATCAACTCGGCCATCGTGAGTCCGACAACAGGGGAGATCTTGTATCCCATGCCCGAAAATCCGCAGGCGATGTAGAGCCCCTCCACGCCCGGAGTCTGTCCGAGCAGTGGCCGCGCATCGGGGCTCACGTCGTACATCCCGGTGACACCGCGAACCACGCCGCTGTTTTCCAGCGCTGGGATGCGGCGCGCACCGAGTAGGGCGACCTCCGCGAGTTCTTCGTGCGAGATCGACTGCGGAAAATCGTCGGGGTCGACGCCGCGGGTGCCGGTGAATTCACCGACCAGCGTCATGCCGTCTCCTTCGGAGCGCAGGTACACCAGGCACGCCGAATCGATCAACGCGCAGCCGCCTCCCTTCATGGCGGGTGGGTTCTTCAGGATCGCGACGCGGTGGAATTCGGCTTCGATCGGCAGCTCGAAGCCTGCTGCGCGAAACAGCGGAACCGACCACGGGCCGGTGGCGGCGATCACCGTCGGCGCTTCGAACCCGCCCTTGTCGGTCGCGACGCCGCGGACGCGACCTGCCTCTATGTTGAACGCGCTGACGCATGTGCGCGGGAGAAACTCGGCCCCCATCTCGCGTGCGCGCTCGAGAAAGTCGTTGGCGGTCACCGATCCATCGCCATATCCCGAATCCGGTTCGTAGGCGGCGACCGAAACATCGTCGAGCCTCCAGTCCGGCTCGATCTCATTGAGCTCTCGAGAAGAGATGATGCGTGTGTTTGCGCCCACTTTGCGCTGCATCTCGACATTCTTCTTGAGCTGCTCGATCTCGCTCTCCGGCACGATCTGAACGAAGCCGATCTGCTTGAGGTGGCCTGGGCGACCGACGGTATCCTCCCAGTTCGCGAAGATCTCGTAACTTTTCACCGCTAGCCGAACTTCCTCGGGAAGGGTGTAGTGCATGCGAACCAGCGCAGAGGAGCGGCTGCTCCCGCCCTGCGCGGCCAGATTCTTGTCGAGAATCAGCACCCGCCCGGCGTTGCGCTTCATCAGATGAAAGGCGATCGATGAGCCGATGACGCCAGTTCCAATCACGATGAAATCCGCAGTCTTCGGGGCCCGCATGCCTCTTCCTCGCAGTTAGTGCCGCTTGCCGTCCTTGAGAATCTGATGTGCAGAGTTGTAACCGGGCGCGCCGGTCACACCGCCGCCCGGGTGAGTGCCCGCGCCGCAAAGATAGAGCCCGCCAATCGGCGTGCGGTACCGAGCCCAGCCCGGCACGGGGCGCATGAAGAAGAGCTGATCCAGCACCAGGTCGCCGTGGAAGATGTTGCCCTCGGTCAGACCGTAGGTGCGCTCGAGATCGAGGGGGGTGATGACCTGGCGCGCTTCGACTGCGCTGGGAACATTCGGCGCATGCCTGGCGATCATCTTCACCACCCGGTCTCCAAGAAGCTCACGGTTTTCGTCCCAGGTTCCCTCTTTCAATTGATACGGGACGTACTGCACGAAGCAGGTCATGATGTGCTTGCCACTGGGCGCCAGGGTGTCGTCGACGTTGGATGCGACGACGCAGTCGACCCAGAGTTCTTCGGAAAATTCACCCAGCTTGGCGCGGTCGTAGCAGCGCTCCGCAAATTCCAATGATGGCACGAGCGTAAAGAGCGAGCGTCGGCGCGGATCTGCGTCGCTGGGCATCCCCTCGACCCTCGGCTCTTCGCCTAGCACCATGTTCACCTTGGCGCTCGGTCCCGCCATCTTGATCCCTTCGATCGCGCGCCTGAAATCGTCTGGAAGCTCACACGCGTCGAGCATCCCGAGGAAGGTCCGCTTCGGATCCGCGTTCGAGACGACGAAGCGCGCGCCGATCTCGCTGCCGTCCTCCAGCGCGACCCCACGAGCGCGACCCTCTCGCACGAGTATTTTCGCCACGGACGCCGACGTGAGGATTTCGACCCCGAACTTCCGGCCCGCCGCGGCCATTGCGGTGGTGATCGCGCCCATGCCGCCGATGACGTGGCCCATGAAGCCCTGCTGGTCGTGATCGCCACCCGAGAGCAGGTGGAACAACAACCCGATTGCGGTGCCATTCTGATAGGGGCCGCCGTGCTTGCCGTAGACGTTGTTCGCGAGCATCAGCGCCTTGACTTGCTCGGACTCGTAGTTGCGATCGAGAAAATCACCGAGGCTTCCGGTCAAAAGCGCGGTCAGCTGGGCAATTTCATCGCCGCTGATCCGATGGACTCGCTTTGCGATGCGCAGCAGTTCCATCAGCCCGGAGAAACCGCGCGCACCGACGTCCGGCGGCGGTTCCAGAAAGAACGGTTGCAGGTAACGGGCCAGTCTCTTCAGCTGCGCGTCGACGCGCAGGAACGCTTCTGCATCTTTTTTCGAGAAGCGCTCGATTTCCGCTGCCGCGCGCGCGGTGTCGGTCCACCACGGAATCGTGATCTTGCCGGGCAGGGCGACCTGAAGCGTGGGTTCACAGCGAACCATCCGCAGACCGTGGGATCCCAAATCGAGATCACGGATCACTTCGGGTCGCAGCATGCTTGCAATGTAGGAAGTCGTGGAGGCCCGACAGCCCGGTGCGATCTCCTCGGTGACGCAACACCCTCCGACGATGTCGCGCCGCTCCAGGACCAGCGTCGAAAGGCCCGCGCGGGCGAGGTAGGCGGCGGTCGTCAAGCCGTTGTGTCCGCCGCCGATGACGACCGCATCGTAATTCGCGCGCTTCAGACCGACCATGAAATCCCCCGGCCCTTGGGCATGGTGTCGGAATTCGCCATCACTTGCGCTTCACGAGCTGCCTGACTTCGAATCGCCAGGAGGTGGCGGCGATCAGATAGAGGCCTGAAAGCGCGGCCAGCAAGGCCAGAGCTGAAGCCCATACCAGGAGTGGATGATTGAAATCGGTTCGCTCCCGATAATCCATGATGTGCAGCATCCAGGCGAAGTCGTACATCCGCCAGATCCGGTTGCGGCGCGTGACCACATCGCCGTTGTCAACCGCAACGTACAGAGTGGTCGCAGCCGAATCGTCGAAGTCGACTCGCCAAACGGGCAACCTGCCGCGGTATTCGGTGGAGTTTTCGTTCAGCTGGATGGGTGCCTGGCCGGCGCCCTGCCCGGAATAATGGGCCTGCGCGATCCGCAGCGCCTGGGTCGAACTGACGCGCTGCAGCGGTTTTCCGGTTTGCGCATCGAACTGATAAACCACACCGCTCGTATCCGTGAGCCGAACCTGCGGCCCGAAAAAACCCGCCGATAGTGAAAGCTCTGCGATCGGGGTGGGCAGCTGGCGGGCAATCGAGTCCAGCGCGACCAGGCGGTCCCAGTTCAGCGGCTGCGGTTCGATCGCCGCTTTCGTCAAGTCCCCATGCACCTCGTCGATATCGAACAGGCTCATCACCAATCCGCCGGCCACCCAGAGGAACAGTTGAATTCCGACGACCAGAGCTACCCATTTGTGCAACCGGATGAAGAAGACCTTGACCGACATGGGTGGAACACCTTTCTTTGAGAAGAGGCGAATTCTAGCCGGAATCGAGCTGAAAATGGCGATTCGGTGCGGGAGCTCCCCTCCCCGCCCAACGAGATCCAGCAAGCCATCCAAGGATCGTCTGTGCGATGATCCCGACCGGGACGCGGAGGCCAACGCGATGACCACATTCAAGGGCTCTTGCCAATGCGGCGCAATTCAATTTCAGATCGAGGGCGACCCTAAATGGATTGCCCATTGCCATTGCGCGGACTGCCGGCGCGCAACGGGCGCTGCGGCCTCGACCTACGTCGGTTCGGAGCGGAAACAGACGAAATTTGTCGCCGGCACCCCCAGCACCTATCAGTCATCAAAGGGTGTGAAGCGAACGTTTTGTGGTGAGTGCGGAAGTCCCATCGCCTATCAGGGAGAGCGCTGGCCCAGCGAAATTCATTTCTTTGTCGGGCTGTTCGAGCGGGCCGAAGATCTCGTCCCACAGGCTCACGCCTACGAGGCGGAAAAATTGCCCTGGCTCCACATCGTCGACGAAGACCCCAGAAAGAAAGGCGGCTAGTGGGGAAAACAGCGCCCGACCCCATCGCGTGCGCGGGCGGTCAGACGGCGAGCGGCCGACCCCGACATCCACCCATCAGCGCCCGCCGTTCAGCTGGGACGCGGTGGCGGCGGGAATTCTCCGCGCTTCGCCTGGCCGAGGCGCCGCCGAACATCGATGCTGAAATAGTAGAACGCGTCTTTGACGCGCCTTATCGAGATCGCCTCCGAGCCGGCGTAGGCACCAAACGGCAAGCGGCGCCTGTCGCCGAACAACAGCCTGCGGTCGCCCTTCAGCGCGTCCCGAAGCTCCAATATGATCCCGATTTTCTCACCCGACACGAATGACACAACGGTGCCGAAATGGGAGCGGCGCCAGCGGCCGAGTTCAAGATCCTTCACGAGGAGGCGCGCCCGAAGGACGTCTTCACCCGGAGTTTCCACCATTGGCCAGCCGTTGCGCTCGAACACGCGCTCCAGGCGGCGGGTGAAATAGCCCTTGAGCCGCTCCTCTTCGGCCGGCTTGAGTTCGCGCGACCCATGCTTCGTTCGGATCTGGATCTCTTCCAGCAGCACACCCCGGTAGCGGCTCAAATCCAGCGGAGGGGGCGTCAGGAACAGCGCCCCAGCGCGACCGCTCACCAGGTACATCCCATCGCTGGTCCAGACGGGAAGCGCAAACCATCTCCCGTCCCGGGTCCAGACCTTCTCGGGCGTCCAGATCGACGCACAACCCGCCAATGCCAGAGTCGCTATTGCAACGGATGCCCATTGCGCGAGATGCATGGCGCCTCCACGCCCGAGGATACCAGAAAACGGAAAGATCGAGAAAGCGGCGAATCTCTCGATCTCGTCAATCCAAACGCGGCCCCGCGTGCGTCTACCCGGTGTGAGGCGCCGTGGTCACCGCCACATCCGAGACCTGACTCCACCCGGCTTACGGCGGGCTGGAGCGCTCGCCCCCCCGACTCCGCGCTGACGGATTCGCGCGAGCGCCCTCGATTCGCTCGACGGCCCTACGGGCTTCCTTGTGATCGGGATCGATCGCGAGCGCATTTCGGTAGTGGGCGAGCGCTGCTCGACGACGCCCGGCGGCCTCGAGCGCGCTACCCATCAGAAAGTGGCCGGTCAAATTCCCCGGAGCGATCGCGATCATCGCCTGGTAGTGGGCGATCGCAGCCGCGCGCTCCCCGCGCTTCCGACACAGACGCGCGAGCGCCTGGTGGGCGCTGTACAGATCGGGCCGCAGCTCGAGCGCCGCCTCGAAGTGCTCCTCGGCCTCTCGTTCGCGGCCCAATTTCATCAGCGCGCTGGCCCGTCCGACGTGGGCGCGGTAGGCGTCGGGCTTGATCGCGAAAACCCGCTGGTACGCGTCGACCGCCTCTTCGAAGCGCTCCTCCCGCCGCAGGGTTCTCCCCAGATTCGTATGCGCCATCCAAGAAGTGGGATTCTTCGCGATCGTATCGCGCCACAGCGTTTCCTCGTTTTCGTAGACGCGGCTCTGGTTCCAGACCAACACCGCCAGAACGAGCAGTACCAGCGCAGCCGCGGAAGCCGCCGCGCCCATCCCCAAACGCGTGTGGTCGCGGAACAATCGGGTGCCGCCCGCGGCCACCAGCGCGATCGGCCCGATGCTCGCCATGTACTGGTAGTGATCCGCCACGTAGGTGTACCAGAAGGTGAACAGTGGAATGAAGCCGAGTACGGGCGAGAGCGTCGCGACGAAGAAGATCGCTGCAGCGAGCGGAGCGCGCCCGATTTCGCTTCGTCCGCGCCAGAGTGCCCATAGAAGCACGGCACCCACGATCGCCCATACGTATTGAAGTGGGTCGCTCGGATCGATCTCGAACTTCGGATAGCTGAATGTGAGCTGCGTCGGCCAGAGCAGCTTGCCGAGGTAGAACCAGCTCGCACGCGTTGCGATCAGAAACGATTCGATGAACGAGATGCTGAATCGATCGCCCACCGTCCCGATGTGATGACGCTCCCAATAGGTGATGACGAGCCCCATCGAGACGCCGAGCGCGAAGAAGGGCATCACCTGCGCGATGCGACGGCGATCGATCGACTGCCCGCGCAACCAGAGCAACAGCAACTGCACGGCGGGCAACGTGCAGGCCGTCACCTTGCTCGAGAGCGCGAGCGCGTAGAAAATCAGCGAGGCCAGATAAAAACGCCGCCCGGAGCCTCCGCGCGGCTCCGCAAACCGCAGCCATGCGAGCAGCGAAGCGAGCGAGAAGAACAGCGACATCACGTTCTTGCGCTCGGTGATCCACGCCACGGATTCCACCTGAACGGGGTGCAGGGCGAAGACCGCGGCCGCGAACCAGGCACCCGCGATCTCGAGCCGCCGCAACAGCAGCCACAGCAGCAGCGCATTGGCGGCGTGGAACAGCACGTTGATCAGGTGGTAGCCAAACGGATCGAGGCCCCAGAGTCCGTACTCGATCCGAAAGGCCGTGTAGACGAGCGGGAAGTATTGCGACGGTGCATCCATCGACAACCAGATGCGCTCGAAGCCGTCCGGCGTGTGGAGAAGCGGGTTCTCCGTCACGTAGTCGTCGTCGTCCCAGATGAAGCCAGCCCGCAGCGCGGGCCCATAAGCGGCGACGACCATCCCCACCAGCAACGCAGCGAGCAGCAGTGCCTTCAGTCTGGAGCGGTCGATCGACAGTTCGAACATCTTCCAGGCGGCTCCAATTCGTTTCGAAATCGAAAATCAGCCAAAACCTTGGCGGTTTGGTGGTGGCCGTCAAGGGCTCGCTTGTCGTCGCGGCGAAACAGCGGCTTGTTGGATCGGGGAAGTGATCACGGAATTCTTGCGTTTCAAGATTGCCGATCCCCCTCCAACGGAAACCCATGATAGGATCCGGCCGGGGTGCGGGGCGTTGATTCGCCGATTTCTGCCTGCAGCTCCTGGAGGTGCCCATCTTGCAATTCACCGGCCGCGTGTCCGCCAGCGCCACACTGGCGCTGCTCACACTGGTTCTTTCGCCCGCCTGGGCGGCTGCCGAGCGAGTAACGGAACCGATCGAAATCCATGTCGACATCACCCAGGCGCCCCAGCGAATCATGCACGCGCGGCTCGTGATGCCCGTCGAACCCGGTCCACTGACGCTCCTCTACCCAAAATACCTGCCGGGAGAGCACGGACCGACCGGCCCGATCGCCGACCTGGCCGGCTTGGTGATCACGGTGGATGGAGAGAGGATCCCCTGGAATCGCGACTCGCGCGATGTCTTCACATTCCACATCGATGTGCCGACCGGGGCGAGCCAACTCGAAATCGAACTCGATTACCTGCCACCGCGTTCGGACGGAGTGTTCGGCAACGGACCCTCGACGTCCGACCAGGTGGCGGTGATGAGTTGGAACACCCTGCTCCTCTATCCTGCGGGAATTTCGATCCACGATCTCATCTACCGGCCCTCCCTCCAGCTACCCGCCCAATGGCAATACGGCAGCGCGCTCCGCGTGAAAAAGCGCCGTCGCGATCGGGTTCAGTTCGAGGATGTCTCGCTCGCCGAACTCGTCGACTCGCCGGTCGCCACAGGCGCTCATTATCGACAGATCGACCTGACGAGCAACGCCTCCGTCGCGCACCGCCTTCATCTGTTCGCAGACAGTGACGCCGCGCTCGAGATCCGGCCGGAAACGAAGGCGGCCTTTCGCAAGCTGATCGCCGAGGGAACCGCGCTGTTCGGCTCCTACCACTACCGGACCTACGACTTCCTGCTCACCTTGAGCGACCACATCACCTCTTTCGGACTCGAGCACCACGAATCGAGCGACAACCGGCTCCCCGAGCGCTCCCTGATCGACGATGCCCTGCTGAATTCGAACGCGGGACTTCTGCCGCACGAGTACGTGCACTCCTGGAATGCCAAGTACCGGCGGCCGCTGGGCCTGGTGCGCGACGATTACCAGCAGCCGTATGAGACCGACCTGCTCTGGGTCTACGAGGGACTTACCAGCTATCTCGGTAAGATCCTCACCTCGAGAAGCGGGCTATGGAAGCCCGAATACGCGCGCGATTCGTTCGCGCTCATCGCCGCGAGCCTTGCCAACCGCCCCGGCCGCTCGTGGCGCCCGCTGGCCGACACGACGCGCGCCGCGTATCTGCTCTACGGCATTCCCCCGGAGTGGAAATCCTGGAGGCGAGGTGTCGATTTCTACGACGAGGGCGTCTTGATCTGGTTCGAGGTCGACACACTGATCCGCACCTTGAGCGGAAACACCAGGAGTCTCGACGATTTCTGCCACACCTTCTTCGGTGGAGGCAGCGGCCGGCCCGAGCTGAAACCCTTTACCTTCGAGCAACTCACGCAGGCACTGAACGAAGTCTCCGCACACGACTGGAGGAAATTCTTCGACGACCGCGTCTATTCGGTTCGACCGAAAGCCCCACTCGGTGGGCTGGACAACGCGGGCTGGAGGCTCGTCTATACCGGCGAGCCCAACCTCATTCAAACCGACTTCGACGAAACCGACGAGACACTCGATCTGCGTTTCTCGCTGGGTCTTCTGATCGGCACCGAAAATGGCCGGCTGCTCGACGTGCTCCCGGGCTCGCCGGCCGCAGCGTCCGAACTCCCGCCGGGTTCAAAGCTGATCGCGGTCAACGGCCGCCGCTGGTCGAGTGAAGTCCTTCGCAGAGCGATCATCGAAGCCACCACCGGCGACGAGCCGATTCGATTGATCGTGGAAAACTCGGAGTTCTACCGCGAAGTGAAGCTGGATTACGACGGTGGCGAGCGCTACCCGCACCTCGAGCGCGTCGAACATCACACCGATCTGCTGACCCCGATCCTCGCGCCCCGAACACCGTGATCCGCGGAAGAGCGGGAGCGGTTTTGATCGGAATCGAGTCTGAGCCCCGCGCTGGACGTGGCACCGCGCGCGAAGATGTCGCTAGCTGGATCTGCACGTGTTTCGCGCTTTTCGCGCTCGTCGCCTGTGGCGAGCGGGGAACGACGGATCAGCCAGCTCAAACGAAAGCCGCCGACGAGGCCGTAGCGGTCGAAGCGTCGCCTGCGGAACCCGAGGTTCGCGACGAAATCCCCCCGCCCCGCTTTCCGCGCGGCCTCGTCACCCACGAACCCGGCGCCACGTCGGGCTACGTGCTCTTCAACCCGCTGCTCTCCGACACCACCTACCTGGTGAACAATGACGGCGAAGTGGTCCACACCTGGAAGACCGCGTACTCGCCCGGAGGTGGGATCTACCTGCTGCCGAACGGCAACCTGTTGCGGGCCGGACGCGACCCCGAGATGCTGGGCTTTCGCGCAGGCGGGACTGGCGGGATTCTCCAGGAAATCGACTGGGGGGGAAACGTGGTCTGGGAGTGGCGGCTCTCGGAGGAGAGCCGCGTGCAGCATCACGACATCGAACCGCTGCCAAACGGAAATCTGCTGCTGATCGCATGGGAGGTGAAATCCAAGGAGCAGGCGCTTCGCGCTGGCCGGCTTGCGGATCAGATCCCCGAGCAGGGTCTCTGGCCGGATTGGGTGCTCGAGATCGAGCCGATTCGACCTCGCGGTGCGAACACAATCTGGGAATGGCACAGTTGGGATCACCTGGTTCAGAACCACGACGCACAGGCGGAGCACTACGGCGAGCCGGCCGAGCACCCGGAGCGCCTCGACGTCAACGCCGGAGCGGATGCACCCGAGATCGGCGCCGACGAACTCGCGCAGCTCCAGGCGCTGGGTTACGTGCCGGAAGATGCGACACCCGAAGACCTGAAGAGTGACTTTCTCCACACCAACGCGGTCGACTACCACCCTCGGCTCGACCAGATCGCGCTCTCCGTACCCGCGCTCGGCGAGGTCTGGATCATCGACCACGCCACCACCACCGAGGAGGCCCGCGGCCCGCGCGGTGACCTCCTCTACCGCTGGGGAAACCCGTCCGCCTACGGCCGCGGCGACGCGGGCGGCAAACGCTTCTTCTACCAGCACGACGCCCGCTGGATCCCCGACGGCTGGGAGGGCGCGGGAAACCTCACGGTCTTCAACAACGGCGACGAGCGCCCGGCGGGTTCCTTCTCGTCGATTGACGAGTGGACGCCGCCTCTCGAAGCGGACGGCCGCTACGCGATCGCCGACGAAGAGCCATTCGGACCCACGGGTTTCGCCTGGCGGTACGTCGCCGCGAAGCCAACCGAATTCTTTTCACCGTTCATCTCCGGCGCGACCCGCCTCGCCAACGGCAACACGATGATCTGTTCGGGTGTGGGGGGCCGCTTCCTCGAGGTAACGCGATCCGGCGAGATCGTCTGGGAATACCGCAACCCCTTCAGCGGTGACGTCCGAAACGCAGATGGATCTCCGCCGCAGCCCGGACTCGACTCCAAAGAGCGCGCCTATGCGGTCTTCCGGGCCACGCGAATCCCCGCGGATCACGCGGGTTTGGCGAATCGGCAGCTGGCCGCGTTGGATCCGCAACCGGCGTGGTTCGACTACGCGGCCCACGAGAAAGACGAGCCGAAGTGACCCTGACCCTCGTCGCTGGATAGCCGCCCGTCAAGATTCGTCCAAAAAATGCCATGGTGTGAAGTGCTTCACGGTGATCGCCGGAGCGATCTCCGATGCTTCTCTAAATTGGCGAAAAGGTTTCGCCGAATTCTTGGGAAAACAATGGAGAAGAAAATGCGTACAACCATCGCTTTGAGGGATGGGTTGCGAGAAGAAGACGTGCTGTGGCTGTTTCAGGTGGGCGAAGAAAAGGTCGTCAACCCCGGAACCACGATCGTCCAGCAGGGCATTCGCCCAACCGCTATTTTCGTCGTACTCCGCGGGCGCTTCGATGTAGCTGTCGAAACCTTCGCCGATCAGTCGTTGGCGAAACTGGAAGCGGGAGAATTGATCGGCGAGATCTCATTTCTCGAGGGATCGCCCGCCTCCGCGACGATCGTCGCAAACGAGGAGTCTGCCGTGCTCGTGATCGACAATCAGGTGCTCAATGAGCGGATCCGCGAAGACACGGCCTTCGCCGCTCGCATCTACCGCGCGTTCGCGCTGATTGCCGAGCGTCGCCTACGCAATCGAGTGGACCACCTGGCCTTCCTGGTTGAAATCGGGAGCGACCCGCGTAGCCGGCACGGAATCGGCATCCCCGCTCTCGATTGGTGAGGCCGGTGGCGCAGCTGTCGTGACGCGCTGAGTGTTAGGGTTCTCGCATCGCTTTGTCTATCCTCGTTTCAGGCACGGGTTGACGGGAGCCACCCAAATGACGTCCCAGGCAGATTGGCTGAAGGATCGCTTGAACGGTCGCGGCGACCCCATCGTCATCGACGGCGGCATGGGAACCCAACTCGAGAAGGCCGGCGTTGCGATGCACGGCAAGGTGTGGAGCGGCAAGGCCGTGTTGTCCGACCCCGACGCCGTGCGGCGAGTGCACGAGGACTTCATCCGCGCGGGAGCCGAAGTCATCATTACCAACACGTTCGCGGCGAGTCGGCACATGCTCGAGCCCGGCGGCCTCGGCGAGCACGTGGCAGCCATCAATACGAACGCAGCCCGGCTCGCGCAGCAAGCCCGGGACAACGCCGCCGAACACCCGGTCGCGATTCTCGGTTCGATCTGCGAATGGACGTTCATGAGAGAAAGCAAGTGGAACACGCCGGAGGCCGTCGGCAAATCGGTGCGCGAACAGGCGCACCTTCTGCAGGCAGCCGGCGTTGATGCGCTCGCGCTCGAAATGTGCGAGCGGGTCGAGTTCTCCATCGCGACCGTCGAGGCCGCACTGGAGACGGGCCTGCCACTGTGGATCGGGGTATCCGCCCGGCGCCACAAGAACGTCAACGAAATCGCCACCTTCGACTACGCGGACCGCAGCCTGGACGAACTCGCGCGCGCGCTCGCCAAATACTCCGCGACCGCGATGAACATCATGCACACGCCCGTTCCCGATGTAGCAGAAGCCCTCAGGGCTGTGCGCAAACACTGGAACGGCCCGGTGGGCGTCTATCCGGAGTCCGGTTTCTTCAGCATGCCGAATTGGCATTTCGTGGATGTCATCGAACCCCAGGCCCTGGCCGAAGCCGCGCAAGGCTGGGTGCGCGACGGAGTGCGCATGGTCGGCGGTTGCTGCGGGTTGGGCCCGGAGCACACCGCCGCGCTGTGCCACGCCCTCAGGCGCGACGAAGCGGAATCAGCGCTTCGCGAAGAATGACGGCCACCCCCACTCTCGCGCGGGGCCGCGCAGATTCGCCACTTCCACGACTTCGCTATCGGCACCGCGATACGCGCGAATCGCGAGCGAGGGGTGCAGGACGTAGAGCGGTCGATGGAGCGGGTCGATCACGCTCACAGAACGCCAGTCCTTGGTCGACAATCGCTCGCTGGTGCGGTTGACATCGCGATCCGTGTGCGGCGGGTAGACGTGGAAACGGGCGACCTCCTGCGGGGCAAACGCGTATTCGATCCTGCGCGGCGCCAAGGGGCTCGCGAGGTGGAGTTCGCGGTAGGCGTAGCCCGCGCCGGAACGCTGGATCGTACCGGCGCGCATGCGTTCGATGTCTCCGGCTTCTCGGGCCTGCAGGTAGCAGAACGTCAAGGCGTCGACCGCAGCCGCCTCGATGCTGTCGAACACGGCCCCGGGGCCGCGCGCTTCGAGTTCGAGCGGCGGGGCCTTGAGCGCGGCCAAGAAATCCGAGGGAAGCTGCAGCGATTGCGCGCAGCCGAGTCCCAGCAAGGCCGTCAGGGTCAGAATCAGAATCGAGGGGTTTCGCATTGGGGGGCTCCATTTTTTGCCGTGTTTCAGCAGAAAAAATTCTGTGTCTTTTTAGCCCCAACCCATCGACACCGCAGGAGACGGGCTTTAGCGAGATCTACGAACCCCGCGCGCTCGCGAACAGCGGCGCGCAACGCGGGCGCAAGGCGGGCGGCACGAGAGCGCAACTCCTGCGCAATCCAGTCGTCAGTCGGCTCGCTCGAGGGCTTCCAGCGCGCAAAGGCCAAGGCCGAACTGGCGTTTGTGGCCGGGCGTGCGGGCAGCAGCGGCCGGCACCCCGCCGCTCCGCGCGCTGGCAGCCGCCGATCCATCGAAGACCGGCGCCGCGCCTAGAAGCGCTAGCGCCGGCGGTTGCGCAACAGAGCGATCACCAGAATCGGCAGGAAGACCGCGTATATCACCGCAATCAAAAGCGGCACGCCGTGCGGGGGAAGAGATTCCATCGCCAGCCCGCCTACAGGGGGGCCGAGGATGCTGCCCACTCCAAACATCAGGCCGTACAGGGCGCTGGCTGCGGCGAGGTCTGCACCCCTGAATCGCTCGCCGACCAGCACCATACCGACCGTGTAGACCCCGGTCATCGCCGCCCCTAGAATCAGCATGATGACCAGGTTCCACGGCGGCAGCGTGATCACCGCCGGAATCGCAGCCGCAGCGACGGCCACGAACAGGATGCAGAGGCTCGCGAGCAACAGGCGATTCATGTGATCGGCGAGCCAACCGATCGGAAATTGACCCAACATTCCTCCGATGCCGATGAATACCATCAGGTAGAGAGCCTGCGCTTCCGTGTGTCCCTGTTCGATTCCGTAGAGTGGAAGGAAGGGGAGCAGGATGGCTTCCGAAATCGCGTACACCAGGCTCATCAGCATCGGCACCGGAGCGAGTGCGAAGTAATGGAGCAGGCCTCCGGCCTGTTCTCCTTTCAGACTCGGCGCAATGCGAATGACCGGCAAAAGCGGCAGTGCAGACAACAGTATGATCGCGCTGGCGACAAGGAACGGAGCGACGCCGTCACTGCCCGTGACGCTGAGCAGCAGTGGACCGAGTGAAAAGCCCCCTGCAACCGCCACACCGTAGATCGCGACAACCCGCCCGCGAAGTCTCTCGGTGGCCACTTCGTTGACCCAGGCGTCACCGCAGACCCAGAGCACGCCGCCCGCGGCGCCGATCACAAAGCGCAGCACAAACCACGACCCGATGCTCGTAAACACGGGCAGCAGCAAGAAGGCCACCAGCGATACCAGGATCGCCCCGAGCATCAGTACGGCGGGCCCCGACCGGCTCATGTAGGCAGGCAGAAAGGGAGCCATCAACACGATGCCGATGGCTTGAACGGCGGTGCTCAGTCCGATTAGCGTGGGGTGGACGCCATGCGCGTCCATCACCAGCGAGAGCAATGGCAAGCTCAAGCCGTAGATCAGCGCAGTGACCGCCATCGCAGCGATAACGGCGACGAGGTTCTGGCGGCGTTGCAGGGCTGTCAACGCGCCGTCGATCAAGCCGGGCTTCCTCTCGCACGCCGATCCGATGCGGCTGGACCGTCCGCCGAAGTCTGGCGACTGGAGCGCGGAATACAAGGTCCGATGCTCGGCAATTTGCGCGTGAGAAGATTGCCGCAGCCACCTTCTCCCCGAAGTCCCAGCAGCTGAGCCCGAGCATCCAGCTCGCGCCAGGAACATAGATCAAACCTCAGGGATCTCCTCTTTGGGGGAAATCCTTGAATCGATTGCCACACGATTCTCCGCGCCCCAGATCGGTCCGCGGGCCGCTTCTTCGGCCAGCCGGCTCGCCGCAAACGGTCATGCGCAAAAACGCCAGAGCATTCTGGTACCGTTTTGCGTGCGGGGCGAACGGATGTGATGGCTCGCCGACCGAGAAAGCGGGTTCCCTCCTCCGCTCGCATGGGAAGGGGTTGTACGATGCGAACGAGCGCGAGTCGCAACCAGGCTTCCATCCAGCGCACACCGCTGATTGCGCTCGCTGCGGTGGCTCTGGCTGCGGCCATCGGCTACTGGAAATTCACCCCCATCGAGCGCCAGCTGAGCGCTCAGATCATCCAGTTCGAAGTGACGAGTGAACCCGACGAGGCGCGGACTCCTCCCATCCGAGAGTCGCTCGTCGCAACGGTCACATTTGCGAATGGCGGAGAGAAAGCGGAAACGATCTCGAAGGCGCGCTTCCTGGTTTCGAGTAAGGAAGACCTAAGCGCTCCACGCAGTTGGTCGCCAACCATTCAGCGAGATTCCATGCTGCGCGATCTGAATATTCCACCTGGCGAATCGATCACCCACACGTTCATCATCCCCTGGACGGGAAGACGAGAGACCCTCTATTTTCCCGATGGCTCGCAAATCCACCTGGGATTCTCGATCAGCTCCATAACGGCAGACGGCGAGCCCATTACACTCACCAAACGATTCGGGTACGTGGTCCAGAAGGACGGCCGCATCGCGAACTCGGACCATCAGCTTCTCGTCCTCGAGTTTCCCAGGGAATAGGCATCCAGTCGAGATCGCAAAGCGAGCCGTTCGGATCCTTCTTGCAGGTCGTCCGGCCGCAGCCTAGAGTCGGCCCGACCGTGGACGGCAGACGGATCGGATAGCGCCGCTATCGACGCTGGCACGGGGGTTCCCGTATGAGCCGCATTGGAAAATTGACGGCCGTCATGGCGTGCGCCGTGCTCGTGAATTGTTCGAGTTCGTCCGAAAATCCCCTGGCCGGTGGACTGACCGCAGACCATGAAGCCCTCCTGATCGAGCGCGCGATCGACGAGATCGAGTCCACCGAGACCTTCACCCCCGACGATTTTGAACAGCTCCAGCGAATCCACTTCGAAACCATGGTCGAAGGAATGCGAGATGCGGCGCTGGAAAACTTCCAGAAGCGCTTGGATAAAATCATGATGCTCGAGATGTCCCAGACGGTCGAACTCGATCGCGAGAGCGCTGAAGTAGAGTCGCGCATCATGGGCCCAGAGAAGGTCGTTGCGCTCGTCACCGTGGAAGGCAATCGCACCTACCGCACCACCAACGCCTCGAATTCCTCAGAAGCCGTCTTCGGCTTGCCCTGGGTCATCACGGTCGACGGCGGAGAGTTGCTCTTTCGCCATCGGGGAATTCGCATGAAGGATCTCACCAACTGACCCCGCGGCCATTGCCGAACCCGCTCGGCACGGAGCGCCTGGCCACCACTCGAGGCGGGGCAAACGACAAAAGGCGCGCTTACGCGCCTGACCGATTCTTTCGAGACGACGAACCCAAGCCGAGCAAAGCGGTTCCCATGCCGAGGAGCACGGCGGTCGCGGGTTCGGGAACCACTCGGTAGGCGGTGAGATGGGAGAGTTCCTTGTTTTTGAGTTGGCTCGTATCCCAGAGCCCGGAACGGGACGCCGCGCCGGTGATGGTGTCGTCGTACCGGTAGGCGGCGTACATGTTCCCGGCCTTCACGACGATCAAACCGACTGCGAGCGGGCCGACGTAATCCCACTCGCCGGAGATGGGCTCGTCGCCGTCCTTGGTGGTGAGGACCGAAATGCTGAGCCCGCCCGAGCGGGTGTCTGGGGTTTCCACCCGATCCAGCCGGACCACCTCCAGGCTGAGATCGAGCAGGATCGAGCTTTCGCTGTTATTGCCGTCGAAGGTGCCGAGCCAAGCGCCGAAGAACGCACTGGCTGCAGCCTCGCTCGTAAAACCAAATCCGATCAGGACTGCAAGCGCTCCGACGATGAGCCGATTCCGAATCTGCACCAACTGCCCCCATGCCACCATGCACTCGACGCCCCAGCGCCGCATCTTCGACGCACAATCCGCTGGGTAGGCGGAAGTGACTCCGCGCGCCACATCATGTCACGAATACCGGAAAAGAGGTGGCTTTTTTTTGCAGCCGGTTCAAACCGCATCGAGACGCACGCGAGAGAGATAAGTGGCTGGAAGGCAAGCGATTTACGCACCCTGCGGGTTGGCCGGCGGCTAGCTCGAAAGCACCTGGAGACCGCGCGGCATACGCGAAGCGATCTCCGCGCTGTCGGGTTTGAACAGCAGCGTCTCGATCAGATAGGTGAGACCGGACATGCGCGGAGCGTAGAACACGCTCTCGAAGTTGACGGCCGTACCGGGTTCAAATTGCACGTTCGAATCTTCGTGGCTCATTTCGTAGACGAAATTCCCAACCCAATCTGGTGGAAATCCGATTCCGAGTTCATAGCCGCCGACCCAGGATGCACTTTCCCAGATTCCCTGATCTTCGTAGTAGGCCTTGAGCGTCTTCACGAGATCCCCGACCCGCAGATTCGGTCGGATCAACCCTTCGAGAAGATCCATCGCTCCGGCGGCCTGTTCGTAGAAGTCGACCAGCTCGCGAGGCGGTTCGCCCACGTAGAACGAACGCGCCGCGTTGCAGTGATAGCGGTTGTAGACGCCGCAGACGTCCACATTCACCTGTTCGCCCGGGCCGATCGTGCGGCGCCCAGCCAGCGCGTGCCCACAATTGGCTCTGGGACCCGACAAGACCGGAAGGGTGATCGATGGATTCTCGCCGCCAACCTTCGCCATCGCGCGAATCATTTCTCCGTAGACCTCCAGCTCGGTGACTCCGGGCCGAATCGCGTCGCGCGCCGCGGCAAGCCCAACGTCCGCGATGTAGCCGGCCCGCTCGATGTAGGCCATCTCCTGCGGCGACTTCACCCAACGCACGTCCCGGAGCACGTCGCTGCCATCCGCGACCGTACAACCCGCCGACTCGAACGCACTCCGGAATCTCCGACTGATCGCCGGATTCGGTCGATAGGAGTGAACCTCGAGGCCGACCGTTCCCCCGAGCCAGCCCGCGGCGGTGAGTTCATCGATGATGAATCCGATTCCATCGCGCCGATCGTCGATCGGAAAGATCCGAATGTCTTCCGCGATGGTCACGAATCGCACCATGACCTGTTCGCTCGGCGTATCAAATAGGATGAAATCGTCGCGATCCCGATGTAAGGCGATTCCGCTCGTCGCTGGCCAACCCTTCGGGCTTTGTGCCTGATACCACTCACACGCGTACCCACTCACGTAGAAGAGGCTCTCGGGCGCCGTCAGATACAGCACGTCGATTTCGTCGGCGGCCATGCGGGTGCGAATCTTCGCAAGTCGATCCCGGTACTCTGCCCGGCTGAAGGGCACTTCCAGGGGCGGGTGGCAGTGTTCGAGTACGTTCGCACGGTGGTTGGTCATCGGCGTGCCCTCCGAAGCAGCTGCGGATCGATCCCCGGCATTGTCAGCGCTAGGGCGGGGGGACGTCAAGCTGCACTGCATCGAGGCCCGGGGTTCCGGTTCTTGAAAATGGAAGGCGGTGAGTCCGGCTGAGGGTCTGGGACCCAGCGGCGGAGGCTGGTCGGTGGGGACTGTCCCCTCCTCCACCGTCGGGTCCCTACCCTACCAACCCGGTTCCGGAGGCTCTGCTCCTCCCGATCCGGGAAGCTCTGGCGGGAGCGCGTCTAGAGAGCGGACTCTCCGACCCGTTCCCGGACAGCGCGGAAACTCGATCCGAGCGTAGATAGCTGCGGGAAGGCTCGCTTGATCGGAAGCTGATCATTACCTGATCTCTTGCTGATCAGAGGTCAGGCGTCAATTCACCCTCTGTTGGCATGAATCCACAACAAAAACAATGGCTTAGCTTTTGGCTCAAGCGCGCCAAAATGCCCGCGGAAGCGTCGCGGCAGCACAAAGCGCAATGGGGGCGTCGATGATCGCTCTACGGCGCCCGCATCCCCCCTTGCACGAGCTGGCGGTGCTCGATGGCATCGTCGAGGGCGTCTCGGGCTGAGTCGTGCCGGCGGCTTGCCGGCTTCCGCGCCTCGAGGTCGTACACACTCCAGTGGGCGGTGGCTTCCTCACGCATGACGGTGAGCCTGGAGCGCGTCTGGGCTGGAATTAGCCAGCACAAGGGGCGTTTCACCTCAGTCGAAATGGATTGACCGCCAACAAAATCCAGCTCATAATCGGAATGATCGATTGCGTCGAGCGTCGCTTTCATGCGACGCCCTCACGGTCACGGTAGAGGAGCAATCGGTGATTGGTCTCCGCCGCATCCTCGCGATCACCTCAGCCCTATCCCTGGCGGTCTTCCTGTTCCCTGCGGGCTCCGCGTCCGCCGACCCGAGTCTCTACTACGGTTCGATCCGAATCATCTTGTCTTACGGCGCCTCCAGCACCTACTCCATTCCCTTCGGGGCCAACATCAGCTACCCGCACATGGACAATCTGCCGGCTGGCAACATCGCGACCGTCAGTGGCAGCGCACCCGCCGCGATCGGCCTCGGTGCCAATCAGATCACCCTCCATACCTCGCTCTTCACCACGTCGCCGCCGACGAGTTGGTATGGGATAAGCGAAGTGCTCAGCACGTTCTCCGGTGGGCACGACGCTGGGAGCTTCTTCGAGAACGGCGCTCCCGGGGCGGCTTCTTCGGCGCCGCTGAGCGGCATCCCCGCGAGTCAATTCGGTGTCACCTTCAAGGGAACCCCCGGGCGCTTCGGTGGGACGCTGGCGCTGCTCGGCAACCACCGGACCCGTTGGGGTAAAGTGGTCACCGGCCACTCCTCTCGCTTCTGCGCGGGTTTCAGCTTTGGGGAAGGCAGCACTTGCAGCATCTGGAACCGGCCGATCTCGCCGATCGGCGGAGCCTTCGGAGGCTCGGCGTTTGGCCGAGGCTGGATTTGGCCTAGCGGCACGACCCCGAACTTCTTCGATCAAACGCTATGGGGCTTCCCTTGGACGACGGGCACCGTCACGGCACGGGCTCCCCTCTGGTCGGGCGGGACCACGAGCCTCGTTTTCAAGGGCACCGATCAACGGACGCCGGCCGGAGCGGGCAACATCCAGCTCGTAACGCCCCTCGTCATCCGGTACACGGAGGACCTCCACGATTCGCCCCCCGTGACCTGGTATCAGGCGGGTGTCGCCATCGTCGATCTGCAATTCGTGCCGGAGCCTTCGGCACTCTTGGTGCTCGCGAGTGGGATGCTCGCCCTCGCCGGCCTGTTCAGACATTCCAGGCGGGCCGGATAGACCGACAAACTGGGGCAGGTCAGAATCAAGACGGGGTACACCAAGGACGTACCGTTGACTCACCGCCATGCGCTCAGCCAGCTTTCGCGCCCTTCGGCCTTGCTCTCACGCCGCATCCTCAGGCGGCACGTCGTGCGGTCGTTTTAGGTGGTGCTCGGCGCAATGTTCTCGGATGAGTGAGTGGTTGAGCTTCAGCGCCCGTTCGTATCGCTCCACCCCGACGGCATCCCCCTTGTTGCGGCATACCTTCAGATATCTCCGGTCCCCACTCAGCGTCATCAACAGATCGTCGAGTTTCAGTTTCGCCACTCGCTTGTCATCTGCCACTGGTAACCTCTCTTCGAGAGAGACGTGCGGGACGGTGCGATCTCATCGCGTGCGCGTGCACAAATCACAAGGCAAGCCCGCAGAAACATTGTGGTTCCTCAGAAAACGGCTTCCGAGGTTAGCTTAGGACGAACAATCCCGAGCAGGTAGGTACTGGGATCACACCCTAAACGTGGGAACACTAATCCCTACCGGCTGCAGCCGGATTAGCCTTAAGCGCGCTGCGCGGCACAGGGGGCATCTCGCATGAGGGGCAGATCGGCAGACAGGGAACCAATTTCCGAGAGATCAGCACGGGTCGTCGTGATCGACGTGATGGTGCGGGTGTCCCTTCGTGTGGTGCATTGCATCCTTCACCGGGCTGTTGTCCCACTCCGGGAACAGATCATCATCATCATCCCACATCCAGAACGGATCATAATCATCAACAACAGGATCAGGTTCGATCACTTCCCAGCGAACCAGCTTCTCCGCTTCAAAGTAAAGAACTACGGGCTTTCTCTTGACGTAAACCTCGCGCGACGCCTCGGACCATGTCAGGTCGGAATCGAAAACGATGAAGGGAATAACCAAAGGCATCACGGGATGGAAAGTGCCAATCCAGTTTTGCTCCTCGTGCACATAGCGCCAAGACGACTCCGCACCCCACGAATGGGTCCATGAATCGGGCTCGCCAAAGTTGTCACGCACGGCCTCCGCCGTCATACCCTCTTCGAGACTCTCGATCGGGAACGGGATCGGCTTCGCGCAGGAGAGGCAGATCAGCAGACAAGGGGCCAAGAGGAAAGATCGCAGCATGGCGTCCCTCCTTCGGTTTCCAGGTTAGCACCCGCTCCGGTCTGTTCCATATTCGCGCCCTTCGGCTTTGCTCTCACGCTGCGTCCTCAGGCGGCACGTCGTGCGGTAGGTCTAGGTCGTGCTCGGCGCAATGTGATCGGATGCGTGCGTAGTCGAGCTTCAGCAGCCGTTCGCATCGCGCCACCGTGAAGGCATCCCCCTTGTTGCGGTCTGCCGTCATGTCGCGCCGGTGCCAACTCATCACCGTCAACAGATCTCCGAGTTTCCGTTTCGCCACTCGCTTGTCATCTGCCACTGGTAACTTCTCTCCAGAGCACCATTTCACGCAACCGCCCCACCTCGTCGACAAGCGCGAGCAGCGCCCCGCGGTACGTCTCGGCAGCGTTCTCTCGAGCCAGGCGCTCGATCTGTGCGAGTTCAGCTTCTGTGAGCCGGCCCACTGAATCAGGCATGGCCGGCAACCCACCTCGGTGTGGATCGCTGCGCGTAGACCCCCCACGCCTTCAGCGGATCGGGTTCTGTTTCAAGCAGGCGCAGTCGATCTAGGTACGAATCAAGGCTCTTGTTAAGTCGTTCGATCTTTCGCCTCTTCTGCTCGCGGTACTGCTCAGAGAGCGGTTGACCCTTCTTGGCTCCGATCAGGTAGATACCCTCCTTGAGTCGGCGTTCCTCTCTACTGATCTCGTTGCGTTGCGCCAAGATCGACCCCGGAAGCTGGGTGCGCTGTTCCTCGTTCTCTTCGCGGGCGTATGGTTCAATTTCGGAGCGAACGATCTTTGGTCTTCCGTAGAGCCAGAGAGCCCGGAGAAGTCGGCACTTCATGTCTCTCAACTCGCGCCGACGACGTGTGATCGATCCCTTGTGGCCCTTGATTTTGGCCGCGCGGAGATCGCGCGCTGCACCGCGTAGCAGCATCAACGCCCATCGGACCCTCTCTTGGAAGATGAACCCACCACCGAGCTGT
This sequence comes from Myxococcales bacterium, assembly GCA_022561775.1. Lineage (GTDB taxonomy): Bacteria > Myxococcota_A > UBA9160 > UBA9160 > SMWR01 > JACZVU01. The sequence continues at coordinate 70,772 of JADFQO010000002.1, forward strand.
TTTTCGATCGTCCCGCTCCGGTAGTGGTAGATTGCAGCGCCGCCGCGGATCTCGTCGTTGACCCTTTCAGGCGCCGTGCGAGACCGAACCTCCCCCGCCAAGGCGCTGAAGAACGGACTCGGCCAGGTCGACAGGTCTTCCATCCAGTGCTCGCGCTCACCGTCCGCGAATGGCTTGAGATCCGCCAGCTTCTTTCGCCGCTCTTCCTCCTTCTTTCGCCGCCATTCCTCCCGCTGTGCGATTCGACGGGCGTGTCGCTCAGAGAACCGCTCGCGCCCAGCTTCAAATGAGAGAACCTCCGCCATCGAGTGCCCCCCTGTGGTTAGTACGAATATCTGTACTATCCACAGTTGAGACCGTCAACAGCTTTCTGTACGATTATGGCCGATGGGGAAGAAAAAGAGCCCGAAGCCGATTTGGCGGGACGTGGTCCGAAGGGTCACGATCCGAGAGTACAAATGCCACTTCTGCGGCCGGTGGTTCGTCGCAAAGAGGTCCGCGCTCTACTGCCCGCAGAGTTCGGGACGCTTCTGCCGGAACAAGGCCCACCTCGAGCGCCACTAGCCACGGAAAATGGGTATCTAGGCTGACCGAATTCTGAGTCGAAAAGGGAAGCGCCCGAAGGACGGTCCGCACGTCGGAGCCTTCCGTCGGACGCCTGCTCTGTAGCCAGATCACGACTCGTTCGAGGCTACACGTCAATCCTAGTCGATCGTGGCTACGCGTGGAATTGTGAGGCGAAGCGCCCGAAGGCCGGCCAGGGAAATCAGAAAGACCTGAAGCAGCCCTCGGGCGCCCGCTCGAAGACCGCGGATTCCTGAAAGCTCCGCGGCTCGATTCGGCCCGTACATTGAAACGGGCCGCCCGCGCTAGCGGGGTGAAGAACCTAGCCGATTGTGGCTGCACTGTGACGGGGAATTCTGAGGCAAAGCGCCCGAAGGCTGTGTCCTGCAGGGCCGGGGAAGGCCTGGAACCCTCGGGCGCCGACTCCGTAGACCGCGGGATCATGGGTTCCGCGGCTCCACGCCGATTCTAGCCGGTCTGGGTGATTCGTCCTACACCACAGAGTAGGTGGTTTCCCGAGCAACCCGCGAGCACTAGCTTACTTTCGGTTGTTTACATACACCTTACACCTGAGCACCGCGTGCGCGGCGAGCACCCGTGAACGCTTCTAATACGGCAGCATGAGTGCCAAGCCGTCTGGCTGGCCCGTAACCACCCATTGTTAAAGAGAAAAAACTTCTACAATTTGTATTGACTCAGATCAGAGTCGTGCCGATACTAGGGTGTACAAAGGATATACCTACAGCCGACACTGATCAGTCTTTAGGGCTGATCAGGCGGCAAGTCCTACGGCCATCCTTCGGGGTGGCCGTAGCTGTATTGGAGGCTTGTATCACGAGTAAGAGATGAAAACCTGCTACATCGATGAAGCCGGGAATCCTGGCATGCTGCCATCGAGGACATCCAATGTTGAGCCTGTGTTCATCGTCACGGGTCTTGTGATTGATCAGACTCACATCCCAGCAATCACCACGGACTTCTTGAGCCTCAAGCAACGCTACTTTCCAGGGCTAGGGCCAAAAGGTATGAGGCGCTGGCTCAACTGGATGCTGGTTGAGATCAAGGGCGGCGAGGTTCGTAAAGACGGCGCTGCCGTGTCGCGGCGCAAGTACCGGCAGGCACATGGGTTCTTGGGGAAAGCGCTCTCGTTGATGGAAGCCCACGACGCGCGCTTCATTTCGCGCATCTGGGTGAAGGGCATCGGAAAGCCCTTCAATGGCCGGGCCGTATACTCGTTTTCAGTCCAGGCGATCTGCGAGGGGTTTCAGCGGCTCTTGGTTTCCGCCGACAGTGATGGACTCGTGATCGCAGACCACAGAACTCCCGCGCAAAACAAATACGTCTCGCACTCGATATTTACTCAGAAGTTTGCAAGTGCAGGGGATTCGTACGACAGGATTGTGGAGGTTCCTACCTTTGGAGATAGCCATAATCATGCGGGATTACAGATGGCGGATCTTCTTTGCTCGGCCCTTCTGGCACCCCTGGCAATCCACACTTATTGCACCGGATACGTGGATAGCCTCCACGTCAGGCCTGGCTATGGACGGTGGAAGAGCCGCTATGCACAGAGGCTAAAGAAGCTCGCTCTAAGGCATCACGTTGCAGGCCGCTGGCGCGGCGGAATTACCGTTCATGACGCCATCAAGAAACGACCCGCCACCGCAATGCTCCGGTAGAATCAGAGAACGCCACCGGGGCGGAGGCATTTGATTCATGCCCCCTGTCCGAACGTGACACCGCTCGGGCCGGGTGGTTTACCTCGGGATCAGCGTTGACGGAGACGCGACCCAGCGCGATCCTTATAGCGAGTCCCTCCATCCTCCACGACATCGCTGAACCTCGGGGCCTAGGGCACGGCTGATCTCCGCGCTCGAATCGGCTGGTCCGAGACTCTCGGCAACCCGCGTGTGACAGCGCTTTCAGGGATACGCGGCATTAAGCGGTCCTCCTTTGGATCTTCTTCGTGGAAGGCCGACGCTGCAACCGCTCAGCCCGGCGCGCTTCACGCCTGCTCGGCTCGTTGAGCAGGGCCTTGGCAAACTCCAGACCCACGTCTCGGCGCCAGTATGCGGCCCGTCTAGCGCGGCGCGTCACGTGCACGCCGGAGTATCGGGGGCACCCGAAGTGTCTTTCCGGTTCACGAACTCCATGATCACGGCCGCAAATTTAACGTACCAGTCGGCGGCCCCTCTGTGGTTCGCTCGGGTCAGTGCAATATCCAACGCCCGGAGCTTCTGCGGGTCGTCTCCGACGAAGCGGTAGAACGTCTCGGCGAAAGCCTTGATGTCGCCCTTGCCACAGCGCACGGAAAGTGCCGTTGCTCGTTCGATGCAACCGAAGCGAAATTCCGCGCGGTCCATCTAGTTGAACAACGCAGAGAAGTCGTCCTTCAATGTGCGCGCCTGGGCGAGGTCATCTCGAACCTCTTGCTCACGCTTGCCGACCTCGTCCTCCCGCTTCTCTAGTGCCTTCAGCTTTGTCTGGTAACCCGCGATCAAGGTGTCTGCTCGACCTTGCGCCTTTTGCTCGGCATCCGCCCGAGCGCCGGCCTCTTGCAAGATCGCGTTGGCCTTCTTCTCGGCGTTAGACAATGTTCCGGTCGCTTCCTCGAGCAAAGCCACAGCTTCGTTACGGAACCTCTCGATGTCCGCGATCTTGCCCACAACAGCAATCCGCTCGTTGGCCTCATCTCGGGCTTTGTGGATCGTTGCGAGGGCTTTTTCAATCTCGTCTGAGTTCCGCAGAAGCTTGATCAGGGATTCAATAAACCGGAGACCCGTCGGGTTCTGAAGTGTGTCCATTGTGATTCTCCTTCGTGTTGTGTCGTTCAATCGTATGCGATCTTGTAAAGCTGGTTTCGCCGTGCCACCAGTGAGCGGTGCGACTGGAGGCCAAGGACCGCGACGTCCGTTGTCCACAGTTCGGGGTTCTTTTCGAGCTTCGCAATCTCGGCTTGGGCCTCGGCCCGACTCATCTGGTTCACCGACGCGCCCTGGCCTACGACCGGAGCCTCCGCGATTCGGTTCGCCTTGCCCCAACGCGCCAAAGTTTGTCGATCCTTGTCGCTGCGGTCTCTCGGGTCCTCCAGGTTGCTCATGGCCCGCGTCAGTTCTTGCCCGAGTCCCTTGACGTCGGCGTATTGCTTCAGCTCAGCCTTCGCCGCGGCCTTCGCTTCGGCGGTAACGGGTTCAGCCTGCGTGGGTGCTTCTTCCGGGTAGGCCCTTTCAAAGAGTCGCTGACGTTTTTCGAGGGCCGATCGACGTCCGGGGGTGTCGCTCATGTCGAATATGTGCTTGTTGTAGTTGTCGTCCATTTCAAGCTCGTCAAGTTCTTGCTGCGCGAGTTGTGCCGAGCTTTCAAGCGCCATGTGGCCTCCGAGTTTTGCAAGCATCTTGATGAGCGTGGGCGAGTCGCCGAACAAGCTCCCGTCCGCAAGCCGGATTTGGGTGAGCCGCTGGACCTCGTCGTGGCCCAAGAGATTCGCGGCAACGTCTCTTGCGGTTTTGATCTTCGCTTCGTATGAGTCGCGCCATTCGTGTTGAAGCGCCCGGCGCGACTGGGCAGCGCGGGCCGCAGCCGCTTCGTCCGTCTGCGCGTCCGCTTGTTCCTGGGCGGCCTCTATCATCTGCGGAAGGCGCTCGCTCTGACCCTTCGACCACGAGTTCATCAACTTCGCGACGGTCTCGGGCGCAACGCCCTCCGCGAGAGCTTCGTGGTACAACCTCAAGGCGCCGTCGTGGTCCCAATGCTCGGCGAGGTTTTCGGGGATCTCCGTGGCGGCCAGGGCGCTAATCATCTCCGGCGACGGGCCTGGGTCGACCGGCTCGGACTCGAGCGTGAAGGTGTCGGGTGCGCCGGGCTCCACACCGACATCGGAACCCTCGGAGGCCGGAGCGAACGGCTCAGACTGAGCCTCGGCGCCGCCATGAGTACCAGCGTCGGGCACAGATTCGCCCCCGACCTCCGGGGTCCCGCTGATCGGTTCGGTCATTTCGGTTTCTCCTGTTCGTTGTTCCGCACCGCTCGCAGTACAACGCGCCCGTCTGCGGAGACCCTGGCCGAGCTACGCCCTCGGTAGATTTCCTGTGCCCAGTCCTTGAGGTCTTCGAGGCTCAGCCCTCTCCGGGGCGGACCGCCATCGGCGATCCACAGTTCGATCACGGCCGCTGCCTGCAGGGTCTCATGAGTCGGAGAGATCCCATGCACGGCGAACCCGTCCTGCGCGCGCGCCCAAGCGGCGGCCCAGTCGGACCCAAGCCGGGCAAACGGCGTGCACAGCTCGGCGAGAATCTCGGGCTTGTGGGATCGGAGGTCAGCGAGCAGCTGAGGAGAAAGCACACCTCGCGGAGCTCGACAGCTGAGTCGATCACCCTTCGCGGTCAGCTCAACGCCGCGGCGCCGGAGGTCCGCAAGCAAGGCGGCTACGGCGGTCATACAATCGCCTCCTCGAGGTCTTCCGGCTCGGGCTCTGTTTTTGTCTCACACCCGGAGGGGGGATAAGGGGTATATGGGGTAAAAGCCGGTCCTGGGTCTCTCTGATCCGACCCTTTTGCCCCATAAACCCCATATCCCCCCCTATGCGTCGCAAACCAGCGCTCGGTGGGACGGCCTCCGGTCCTCTCCGTGCGAGGCTCAGCTAGGCCCGACTTGCGCAACACTTCGAGCACCTGGACCAGCTGTTCGGCTCGAGCGTGCTTCCCGAAAAGCTGCTGCCCCAGCTCGGAGCGAGAGATCCCATCGTGGGCCGACCGGACGAGCGACAACGCGGCGTCCGCCTTGGGGTCGCCGAGAGCGTTGCCGAAGATGTGGGCCGCGGACTCGAACGCGTACCGCCAGACCTCGAGGGCCGCTTCGAGGTGCCACCGCCCAATCTCCTGGGCTCGGTCGAGGAGCGCGTAGATGCAGGCCAGCCGCATTACCTGGGCTTCGGATCGGGACGTGACGGCACCGAGCAGACCGGGTCGGCCCTCGGAGAGATGCTCGTACACCTCGAACCAGAGCTTCCGAGCCTCTGCGTCGCGACGAAGCTCACCACGCCCGCGGGCCTCCGAGACGGCCTCGGCGAGTCGTCGGATCAGAGGGGCGAAATCGACGCTGCCCAAGGCTCCGCCCTCAGGAAGTACCTTCGACCGGCGTACACAAATCCACAAAAAACGATTGGCAAAGCCGTTCCCGGCCTCGGTGCGGTCGAGGTATCGGATCAACTCGTCTTTAGTGACGTGACCGACGATGGAAATGTGGGCGTTCGTAGCCTGCGCTGGTGAGTTCTTCACCAATGTTCGCAGATTGCCGGCGTCCCACGCCTGGCGGATGATGGCCGAGAGGGTGTTCCCCTCTCGCCCCATGACTCGAAGTGTCATGCTGAATTCCGGCTCAACAACGAACAGGCGTTTGTCATCAACACCGGCGTCGACCTGGACGTCCTGATAGTCCACAACGCGGCCCTTTTCCTTCACGGGCTCGCTTTTGGTGATCGGATCTCGAACTTGCCAAATGAGGCCCTCGCCCGACGAGAGGCCGCTCATCGTCCGCTGATTAGCCCACTCTTCATCGATCGCTTTGAACTGGCGGTGCACCTGCCCGTGCGACGTACCCTTGCGTCCTTTTGAAGTCGGTCCCACGAGGATGGCGAACGTGTTCATGAAGTGACGATCCGCCTCCGCACTGAAGTATGCAGAGCGGCCGATCACGTTCCCGTATTCAGCCAGCGTCTGAATCAGGAGGGCCGCCGGATCGGCTTCCGTGTGCGGCTCAATCAAATGGCAAAAGTCACCTGCGAGGCCATGGAACGCCACATCGGACAGCGGTTCGGGCCACGCTGTAGCTACGTCCTCGGGTGGGGTATAAGGGGTATATGAGGCAAAAGACTGTGTCGGCTCCGCCACATCTTCGTCTGCATCGTAGCGCGCGATGCTCCGCGCGATGTTCACCACCTCGACGTCGGGGAGGGGTGGGTCGCAGCGGCGGGAATTCTCTTCGCGTAGGGCCGCCTCGATCGATTCGCGTGTCATTCCGCGCCGCCGCATGGAACCCGCCAGGCTCGCGAGCGACTGGTTTCGCGAACCCGCCGTGATTTTCTTCTCTCCGCCGGTGGCCGCTTCGTTGGGCTTCTCGGTCACCGCAACGCTGGAAATCGCGGTCAAGATCATCGGCGGCGGCAGGTCCAGATCAGAAAGATGCTCCGGCAGTCCCTGCTTCCAGGTGTAGAGAGAACCGCTGGGGTGAATGCTCGGCTCGACGACAATCTGTGACCCCAGCGAACGAACATCAACAGCAACGCCCGGGATGATCTCTACCTTCACGCGATTCGAGAACCGCACGCCAGGGGGTGTCCTGCAAACAAAATGTGCGTGTCCGGGAGACGACTCTTGGTGTGGAGCATCGGGCAGGGCAGCCTTCAACCACGCGACCGCTTCCGGGGTGTCGGCATCGAGAACGACAACTCCGGGGGGGACGACAAGTCCGACGTTGCCCCCAAACTTGACGTGGCCCTTGATTTTTTCCAGGTGAGTCTCACGGTCGGAGCCGTTTTCATAGCGCTCGATCGCTCTCTTCCCCCACTCCTCCTCCCGCGGAAACTTTCTGCGAGCCACCAGCGGGATTAGGAGCGAAGCGAGTGCTCCGGGATACAGATCATCGGGAAAATCATGCTGCTCGTCGGCGGTCACGGTGTTGCCCGCTGACGGCTACGTAGATCCGTATCGGCGTCAAGCTTCTCGAGTTGGCGCGCGAGCCTACGGTGCCGCCGCTCAACCGCCCCCGTGAACGTGCAACCCATGGCCTTGAGCTGATCGAGAACCGCAGCGCGATCACTGGGCTGGGTGCGCTTCCGGCGCAGCGCGAGAACGAAGTCGGCGAGCACGAGCCCCGCCGTTTCCGCCGTCGACCATCCTCTGGCCGCTGCGTATTGTCGAAGATCGTGAGCCATTCGCGCCGGAAGTAGTGCGTGAACGATTTTCCGACGCCCCGTGGTGTGGGGACGACGGCGGCGCAGCGCGGTCTCGGCCGAGGTCACGGGGAGTCAACCTCGGGGTCGAGCTTTTCGAGCCGGGCGCGCTTGCGGCGCTGCTTGAGAACGAAATCTGCGAGCACAAGCTTCACCAGCTCTGGGCTAGACCAACCTTTCTCGGCGGCGTAGTCGCGAATAAATTTAGCGGTACGAAGCGGCAAGATCGCATAAGCCATCTGGCCGTGAACCGTGGTGCCGCTGCGAGAACTCACGACTCCCCCCGCTGGCGCGTGAGGAAATATTCGAGCACCGTCCTCAGGTGGTAGCGGCACCTTCCACCATTTAACCTGACGAACGGAGGGCCGCGACCCTCCAATCTCCAGCGCTCGTAGGTCCGGGGGCTGTAAGCGGTCCGCTCGGCGATGTACTTAGTAGAAACGAACCGGTCGAGCGGGTCACCCACGGTCGAAATTTCAGAAAAAATATTCATTAAGTAGCCTCGGGTGGAGCGCGAGTGTCTCTGGGTGTCCAAAAGAGAAGCGCGCCACGACCGCGCCAAGTCGTGGCGCAACGGTGGCGCGGCGTGGCGCAATTGGGCGTCTAGATTTGGCTATGTGTCTGATTTCGCGGAAGAAAAGTGCCGCTCCGTCACGTGGCGCAACGGTGGCGCGGCACCGGGAGAAAAATCGAGGTTTCTATGTATCCCAGTCGATCTCTTCGGGTGGGTTGTAAGAACACTTACCCCCCGTCTGGACATACTTGCGCAGGTGGTCTCCAAGGCGCGGCTCGACCACGGAAATCTGTTCGATCGCTCGCTTGATCGCCTTACAAACCGACTTCCTTCGTGTCTCTGAATCGTTCGAGACCGGCCTTCGCTGCCCGCGCAGGAGTTCCTTCTTGATGAGATCCTGTTCCGCTTCTAGCTCTTCTCGGAGCGGGTGATCTTCCTTTTCTTTCGCGTCGTCGATCTCGCCTTGGATTTCGAGATACCGCTCGCCGTAGGCTCGAACAGCCTTGGAGTCCGGCTTGTTTTCGTCGAACCCACGCCCGTCCCCATGGAGACCCTCTCGATTCCGCTGCGCCTGGCTTCCGAGCCCTGCGGTCTTCGCTTCAGGATCGAATGAAGCAGCGAGCGTCCGAACGTCGAATGTTTCGTGCGGTTTTCTGAGGAGTTCGCTGAGGTAGCCCATGCCCACTATGTCTCTCATCGACACTCGGGGGCGCCCCTCGAAACGCACCCGCCAATTTTGCCCCTCGCGGCGGAACTCATTCGCGGCCGTGGATGGATCAGCGTTCTCCGATTCGGACGAAGTTTCTTGCGGGCTTGCCGGTGCGGCTTCGCCTCGAACGGCTTGATCGGCTTCGCGCCACGCCGCTCGACACGCCCCGACGGCCGCGTTGAACTTGCTCCACGGTCCGAAAGTCGCAAAATGCAGCGCAGACATGCGCTCTCCCAGTTTTGTGAATGCCTCGATCGAATCGGGAAGCACAGCTTCAACGTCGGGGATCACGTGATCCTGAAGCTGCAGCCGTAGCCCTCGGAACCGCTCGCCCCTTTCCTTTCTAACGACGTGGCAGGCCCCAGATGGCTGGGAAATCACGCCGTCAGGATCAAGAAGCTCAACGTCTCTTCTGGCGTCGGTGATGCACAGGTAGACCCGATCGAGCCATTCGGCTGCGCGGCTCAGCTCTTGGTTACGTTCGACTGTCACCGGAAGCACCCCGTCAGCGCTCCGCAAGGGAAAAGAACGCGCGGCGGGCCGGTACGGTGCCGGGGTTTCGGTAGCTAACCTAGCCGCGCAAGAGTGAGTTTACAGCCTTACGCGGCGTCTCGGAAAGGACTGGAGCTGTCGGGCTGACTCGAGTGCTCCTGCATCCAGATCGCCACGTCGCCGGGGCGATACTTGATGAGCCGCTTCCCGACCTTGATATGCGGCGGGCCTTCACCTGCGGCGCGCCACTTCTGAAGGGTCTTGGGCCTGACCCCAATGACGTTTGCGACCTCTCCCTCCGAGAGGAGCCGGAGCTGGCGTACGGTGACCGTTTCTAGGTTCGGACTCATTCTCTACCCCCTGTTGTTCCAAATGGAACACTTGCGAAGCTAGGGGGTGCGTAAAGGGACGTCAAGGGGGATCAGGGGCCTTTGACCACCCTCTGTGGTGGTGTGGCTATCTTGACCCGCTATGGGTAGTGGCTTGATCAAGAACCCTGAAACCAACACCTCAATGTGTTAGGGAAGGGCACTCCCCGAAAAATGTTCCTTGGTCAGCTAATGTACCCAAGGCCGGGCCGGTTTTATGGGGCCTGGTGGCGGCTGAAATCCCAGAAAAGTCGTCCAAAACGGCCAATTTCCGCCTTCGGTCTGGCCGAACCTGGGTGCAACAAAATGTTGCGGATTACCCACAGATCCACACGGCCGGGGCCATCATCCGATTCAGCATCAGGCGCAGCTAAGCGGGTAACTCAACCAAATAAGCTACTTACAAACCTCGTTGAGTCCGCGGCAGCGTGGCGGCAACGCCTCGAGCCAGGTTTCGGTCTGGGATGTTGGCACAACCACAGCAACGGCGGGGTGGAAATCGGTAGTAAAACGGCGAATATCGCGCTTCGGTGGCGAATATTCCGCTGCGAGGCCGATCCGTGTGTGTGCATAAAAACCCATGATTTTTCATTGAACGGCTGTATAGTGAAACCCGCTGTCCCTGTGCCTCCGAGAGCCCAATGCAGTCGGTACCTACTCTCGACGGGGAACGCGAGGAGGCGCAGGGACGCTCGGCCGTGTTCGGCCGAGACCAGTGTTAAACTGGAAACCGAAGGAGGGGCGCCATGCCACGCCTCATCGCAATATCCGCACTGCTGGTTTTCGCGGGGGTCGGCCCAGCGCTCGCCGAGGACAACGAGTGGAGCCGTGACGGCCCCTATCTCGCCATCTTCATCGCGGTCCCGTTCCAGACGACGGAAGGGGGGGTGGACATTGAGCCGGGCTTCGGCGGTCGCGGTGGTTACCGGTTTCACCCCCATTTCTCGGGTGAGGTCCAGTTCGAGTGGCTCGCACCTCGGGATATCAAGCGTGGCGGCTCGAAGGCCGCCAAACTCAAAACGGTGACGGCTACCGCAAACGCGAAGGGCTACCTGCTCACCGGCCGAATACAGCCGTATCTACTGACTGGCATCGGGCTCATGCACTCCGACCTTGACGGTACGACCGGCGGCTTCGGCGGCTTGCCAAAGAAGCAAAGCGACGATTTCCTTGCGCGTTTCGGCGGCGGCGTCGAACTCTACATCGACCCGGAGACCGTCCTGACACTCGAATCGAACTACATGCTGCCAACCGGTGACGCAAGCGACCTGGACCATGTCTTGGTTTCCTTAGGGTTCCAGTTTCGCTTCTAATGCTGCCGACGCGCGACTGCGCTGAGCGGCTGTGACTGTGACCTGCCTGCATTAACGTATAAACTACCGTTCTTTTCGTGGGAGCCGGGCTGCCGACTGTTCCCGCGTTTAGGGTGTGGTTTTAGTACCGACTCGCTCGGGTTCGTTCGTTAGGGGGTTACCGGCCAGCGCCGCGGCGATCGTGCCGTCGATGCGCTCAGAGGCTTCCCGGATCGGATCGTCGCTCAAATGCGCGTATCTGCGCGTGGTCTCGGACCGGGTGTGCCCGAGCAAGGCCCCAATCACTTCCAGGTTCACGCCTCCGTTGATCCCGACACTGGCGAAGCAGTGGCGCAGGTCGTGCAACCGCACGCCAGCGAGCCCTGCCCTAGCGCGAACCCGCCTCCACGCGTCCGAGATTTCGATGGGTTTCGTTCCGTTGGTTCCGGGGAAGACCATCACAGTGTGCTTCCGCTCGAGCCCCGCGAGGATCTCCACCGCGGCCGCGCCGAGCCGGATGACCTTGGGCCCCGTCTTGGAGTCGTGGAGTCGGAGGACCGCTACCTTGAGGTCAACCTCGCTCCATTCGAGGTTTCTAATCTCGCCCTTCCGCGCGCCGGTCAGAATGAGCAGCCGAAGCGCCGCGCAGACGCCCGCACCGGCATGGCCCTCGCTCTCGAACTCTCGAATCGCGGAGCCCAGCCGCGCCAGCTCATGTTCACTCAAAAAGCGCTCGCGGTGATTCTCCCGAAAGCGCCGGATTCTCCTGCACGGATTGCTGTTCTCCGCGCGCATCCCCCAGCGCTCGGCGAGGCCAAACATGGTGCTCGCAGCGGCCAGCACGCGGTTCGCCGTAATCGGGGCGCGCTCGCCGATGGCGGCGTGGAGCTTGTCCATATCACGGCACGTCACGGCCTCTACGAGATGACGACCCAATACGGGCAAAACGTCCTTCTCGAGGTTCCGTCGATCCTCGTCGCCGCTTTTTTTCTTAGCAGCGTGGACGTTCAGGTAGCGCTCTACGAGGTCGGCAACGGTGGGCGCCGCGAAGCCCTCGAGACGCGCTTGTGCGGGGTCTTTGCCGTCACAGACATCCGCGAGTAGCGACTGAGCTTTTTTTCTCGCTGCCAGCGGCGTGAGGACGTTGCAGTTGCCTAGTGTGAATCGTCGTGTTCTTTTTTTCGAGCGGTACTGAATCATGTAACTCTTGCGGCCTGATCGAAACACCCGGACACCGAAGCCGGGAATGGTTTCGTCGAAGATGATGCGGTCGCGCTCATCGGCGCGAAGTGAGTCAACCAGCTTTTGCGTTAGTCGCGGCATGAGATCCTCCTGATATTTTCAGTGCGGTTGCGACGGAAGCAGCACGGCAGCCCGCGGTCGCGTACCCCTTGTCATGTTATGCGTAGGTTTACGTAACCGATGCTCTAGCGGCGTCAACTGCGTCCGTAGACAACGGTAGGTGTTGCGTAGCTTCACGTAGGTTATTGTTGCTGATCAGAGGTCAGGCTCGGCGAAAGAGAGGCGATCTCACTCCAGCTCCCCAATCGGCGTATTCAGATCCGGACGCGAAGGCACGACGCCGACCGCGGGTTCGACAAGGGTGCCCGGGCCGCCGCCGAAAGGCTCTCGAGCGACACACGACGGTTCGACCCGCCGCGCAGCGGTGCGGCCCGCAGCGCGGACCGAAGGCGTGTTCTCCCGGGGGATGGGGTCGAAGCCTGCGAAATCCCCGTGCTTAGAATCGGTACTGCAACCCGAGGCCAAGCGAGTAGTAGTCCAGATTGTCGAGTTTGCCCGTGGGCATCAGGTAGGAAGCCTCCGCACTTACCAGGATGTTCTCGGTGAGATAGAAATCGACGCCACCGCCGAAACGCAGGGCAAAATCGACGGTTCGCTCGCTCGCCTGCGGCGCCAGGCCCGGTTTGGTACCGAGCGTGCCGTCGTCACGCGCCTTGCTTTCCATCCTCATGAAACCCATGCCTACGAGTATGAAGGGCTGGTAGCGGCCGGTCAGAAGATACCCCTTCACGTTGGTGGTGAAGACCAGTGACTCGAGTTCGAGATCGAATCTCCGCGGTGTGTCAATATCAGCGGGATCGATACCTTGATTCGTGATATCGTCGTTTTCAGAAATCGAGCCCTCGAAATCGGCCAGCCTTTCGAACTGCAATTCGGCCGAGACGTAGGGGTGGCAGCGATAGCCACCTCGGCCCGAGATGCCGAAGGTGTCGCTGTCGATATCGCCGAAGCTGAACGTATAGAGCCCCGGGTCCCCGGGAGGGATCGGATTGGGAAACGCGTCCGGGTCCCCTACGGGGGTGCCCCGAAAGCCCCGGAGGCCCTCCCGTAATTCGCCGTCGACGAGATTGACGACGGCAGCGTCACTGAAGTTCTCTCGCGCATAGCTACCCGATAGAGCGACGTAGATACCTCGCCGGTCGTAGCCTGCTTCATCATCTTCATCGTCTTGAGTGGCCAGCGCGATCGCCATGCACCCGATGGACAGCAATCCCCCACCACCGACCATCGTCAGCGCGACCGTTTCCCCATTGCCGATCGAGCCGGCGACTGCGGGTGCAACCCCGAGCGCGAGCCCCGTGAGTCCAATTACCGTTGCCTTCTTCAGCATCATCCTGTCTCCTTCCCGTAACTCCGCGAGCCGACCGGCGCTCGACTGGCGATCCTCCCGACCACAGGACCGAAACCGGGTTCCATCGATCTGCGCTGTGCCGCGCGTCCGATGGCGCGCGGAATCCTACATCGGAGCGGCGCTCTGCGCCGCACTGCCGACGGTCGAACGCGAAGCCTTCCCCAAACCTTTGCGACGCCATCGTTCCGGTGCGCGTACCCGTCCGCTAGCCTAGTCGCACCGATGACCAACCTCCCCAACAACCTCGCACTGATCGGGATGCCGGGAGCGGGCAAGAGTACCCTCGGTGTGCTTCTCGCTAAGCGCACGGCTCGCAGTTTTCTGGATACGGATCTCCTGATCCAGCAAGCCGAAGACGCGCCCTTGCAGGAGATCATCGACAAACGCGGCGTGGAGTCCTTTCGCCGCGTCGAGGAGCGCATCGTGCTGGAGCTCGATTGTTCGGCTTCTGTGATCGCCACGGGTGGCAGCGTCGTCTACAGCGAAGCTGCGATGGAGCATCTGGGTCGACTCGGCCGGCGCATCTACCTGGACGTTCCGCTCGCTGAACTCGACCGGCGCCTCGGAGACCTCGACAAGCGCGGAGTGATTCGCGGCCCGGGGCAAGACCTCGAAGACCTGCTCGCGGAGCGCTGCCCGCTCTACGAACGCTGGGCGGACATCCGCGTGGACTGCGGAGACCTCGAGCACGACGGCGTCGTAGACCGCCTGATCCGCGCCATCGCCTCTGTCTGAACTCCTGCCCGAAGACCCATCAGACTCCGTACTCGGTCCATTTCGGCGCTGCGAATACCCGTCGCAACATCGGCTCGAAATACGCGATGGGCAGCGTGTCGTAGTCCGGATCGAACGAGCACTGGTCGTAGAGCGCACAGAATTCGGCGGTGTCATCGAAACAGGGGTGGTCGCGGAGTTTTTCTCGCGCGTTGCGATCAGCGCCCAGATGGTGCCAGAAGTAGTAGCCCTGGAAGATCGCGTGATGTTCGACCATCCAGAGGTTTCGCTCCGAGACGAAGGGTTTGAGGACCACCGCCGCGAGATCGGCGTGGTTGTGAGCCGCCAAGAGGTCGCCGATATCGTGCAACAACGCACACACCACGTATTCCTCATCGCGCCCGGCGCGGTGTGCGCGGGTCGCGGTCTGGAGGCTGTGGGTCAGGCGATCCACCAGCATCCCACCGTAGCTGCCTCCGAGTTGTCTCAAGTGTTCGAGAACCCGATCGGCGAGCTCGTGCACAAAGGGCCGCTGGGCTCGCTCGATGATCTCGTAATCCCCCTTGGTGCCGTCCTCCATACGGGTGAAGCGCGCAACGGCTTCGGATCGATCCATCAACACTCCTCCTCGATTCACCGATCGCGGCTCGATCGGAGGCCAGCTGCGCGATGGATCGAATACTAGGCGACGCGATCGATCGCGTCCCGACGGCGCGGCGCTGGAGGCGGGGCTTGCCAAAACTATAGAATCTACCTGAATATTTCGCTCCAACTGAGGGATTTCGAATGTTCTCTCGGACCCACCAGGAATTCGGCGCAGGCCTTTTGCAAAATCAACCGATCCCGTACGCTACCCGGTGAGGCGCCGGACGCAGCGAGCGCCACCGTTCGGATCACGAGCCCATCTGGAACATTCGGCAGCGTCCCCGAGCGGGTTGGCTGCCATCTGCCGGAGCCGACGCAGCGAGTGGGGAGAGCGCGGGGTGTACGACCGACCTGGATCGAGCCGATCGCTGGCGCTGGCGACGCTCGCAGGCGCCCTCGTCTGGAGTCCCCCGACCTTCGGCTTCGAAGCGGACGGTGAGGCGGCAGGCACTTCCTCCGAAGAATTCGTCTACCACACCGTCGAGCGCGGCGAGACGGTAGCGGAGATCGCCCAGCGCTACGGGTCTTCACTCGCCAACGTGATCCGCGAAAATGAAATCGAGGACCCGAGCAAGGTCTGGACCGGCACGCGACTGCGCATTCCGCTCCCGGTCGGTACGGATCCGGCCCTCGATACCGACGAGACGTTCGACGCCGAGGATCTCGAGGCGGCTGAAATCGCCGCGTTGCTCGACCGCTGCGAGGCGGAGCTGCGCGCGGCCCGTTTCGAACAGTCTCTCGCGAGCGCGGGCGAGGCGCGCGATCGGATCAACGCTCGAAACGACGCCGCGGACGATCCGGGTCGCGTCCGGCTCGAAATCGCGAGCGCCACGTCCTACCTGGCGCTGGGGCAGAACGATGCGGCACTCGAGAGCCTCGCGCGTGCACTGATCGCCGACCCGGACCTCGAACTCGACCCCGCGCTCACCTCTCCGAAAGTGCTTACGATTTTTCGAGCCGCGCGCGGCCGCGCGACCCCGACGCGTTGAATTCGAACGCCCTGAAGCCAATCCCCCCCGGCCCCGCGCAATCTCCCGGGGTTCGCGACGAGCGTTGTTCTAGCAATTGGCTTCGGTGTAGGATGGCCGCATGAAAACCGTCAAACAAGTACTCGACCACAAGGGTTACCAGATCCACTCGGTCGCGCCGGGAACCACCGTCTACGAAGCCCTCCAGAAAATGGCCCAGGAGGGCATCGGGGCGTTGGTCGTCCTCGACGATCAGGAACTCGCCGGCATCGTCTCGGAGCGCGACTATGCGCGCAAGGTCATCCTCAAGGGGCGTCATTCACGAGATACCCCGGTGAGAGACATCATGACGAAGAACGTCATTTGCGTGGGCTCCGATCGCGGAATCGACGCTTCGATGTCGATCATGATCGACAAGCACGTGCGCCATCTCGTGGTCCGCGACGACAGCAGGATTACCGGCGTGATATCGATCGGAGACGTCGTCAAGGCGATCATCGACGATCAACAATTCACGATCGAGCAACTCGAACACTACATCTCTGGCCGCGGCTGAGAGATCGAAACCGGGGGTCGGACGCGCCGCGCGGTTGCGGTTATGCTCGTGGTTCGTGAAAGAAACCGCCGCGAAGTTCGAGATTCCGGGGCAGTTCGCAGAAGCCGCTTCTTATGGCAGCGGACACATCCACGATACCTACCTGCTCCGCTTCGAAGATTCAGCGCGATCCGCTCGCTATATTCTCCAGCGGATCAACACCCAGGTGTTTCGAGACCCCGTAGCGCTGATGGACAACCTGTCGCGGATTTGTAGCCATCAGCGCCGAGAACTCGAACGGGAGCGCGCGCGCGATCCAGAGCGTCGCCATCTCCATCTCGTAGCGACGACCGAGGGCCGCACCCATTGGGTGGATCCGGACGGTGGCCACTGGCGGTGCTTTCATTTTCAGGAGGGAACGCGAAGCGTCGATCAGGTCGAGACCGAGCACCAGGCCCACGAGGCAGCCCGCGCGTTCGGCCGCTTCGCGGCCCGATTGACCCATTTCGAGGGCCCGCGCCTCGCCACCACGATTCCGGACTTTCACAACCTCGAGCGCCGTTACGCGGCGCTCGAAGCCGCCATCCGCCGGGATTCCCACGGCTGTGCACCATCCGTGGAAGTCGAGATCGATCAGGCCGCCAGCTGGTACGAGGCACTGAGGGGGTCGCTCCGCGAAGTGGGCGCGGAGCGTCTTCCGATCCGAATCGTCCACAACGACTGCAAGATCAACAACATCCTGCTCGACGCCGAAACCGGAGAGGGGCTCTGCGTAATCGATCTCGACACCGTCATGGATGGCACCGTCCTGGCCGATTTCGGCGAACTGGTGCGTACCGCCAGCTGTCGGTCGGCCGAAGATGAGGCTGGACTGGGTGAAATGGCGATCGAACTCGATCTCGTGCGGGGAGTCGCGCGCGGCTATTTATCCGGCATCGGCGCGACCCTCACGCCGCAGGAGTTGAACGCGCTCCCGCTCGCGGGACCCCTGATGGCCTTCGAAAACGCAGTCCGATTTCTCACCGACCACCTGTCCGGAGATGTCTACTTCCAGACTCACCGCGAAGCGCAGAACCTCGATCGGGCTCGCGCCCAGCTGCGAAGGGTCGAGCTGCTGTATGCAGAACGCGACGCGATACGGCAGATCATCGAGTCCGCTCAGCTGGAGCTTCGCGGCGCCGGGAAATAGCACACGGCCGCCCTCCGCCGCCGACGCGATTGAATCCCAGGGCGTTGCTGATTGCGCTGAACCGCCAGTTCACGATCCGCTGATCCAGCGCGCCCCCGATCGCTCCGCACTTTGTGGCCCGCGCGGTCATCTGCGGGACGCGTGGATCGAAGGCCGGGCGAGTCGCATCGAAGGCCCTGCGATCGCGATCGCCTAGACGTCGAGGCCCACGGCCCGCATCAGTTCCAGCGCGTTGCTCTTGGTGACGACTCCGGGATGGATGCGATAGTCGAATGCGATCACACCGTCCTCGAGGTGATCCTGGAAGTGCACGTTCGCGGCGCGCGGCGCGAGCGAGTCCGCAAGTCGGGTCAGCGCGAGGTCGTGGGTCGTGACCAGCCCGATCGCACCACTGGTAACCAGGTTTCGCACCACCGCTTCGGCGCCGATCTCCCGATCGTGGGAATTCGTGCCGTTTAAAATCTCATCGAGCAGAAACAACACCGGAAGCTCACCCTGCGCAAGCTCGGTGATCTGACGCAAGCGCAGGATCTCGGCGTAGAAACGCGAATTTCCCCCGAGCAGCGAATCCTGAAGCCGGATCGATGCTCCGATCGCGACCCGCGACAGCCGCAGCTCCTTCGCACAGACCGGCGCGCCGGCCAGGCCGAGTACCGTGTTGATGCCCACGGTGCGCAACAGTGTGCTCTTGCCTGACATGTTGGAGCCACTGACGATCTGTACCGGGTTTTCACCGCGCAGCGTCAAGTCATTGCGCACGCAGCGGTCGCCCGGCAGCAGCGGATGTCCAATCGCGACGCCCTCGAAGCGCGGCGCCCCTTCGAAGATCTCCGGAAACGCATAGTCGGGATGCTCGTAGCGGAAACCCGCGAACGCACACAGTGCCTCGAATTCGCCAACCGCATCGATCCAACGCCCGAGATCGGGCCCGAATCGGAGCCTCCAGTGTTCGATCGCGAACGCCAGCTGCGGCGTCCAGAGCAACACCGCCGCCACGGGAAGGAAGAGTTGGTTGCGGCGCGCGTCGAGCAGGTCGATCAGCCGTCGCAGCCGCGCGATACATGCCGAGGCCGGTGTTCCGCCCGTTTCCAGCACGCCTCGAAGCTCGACCAGGCGAGAAGCCTGGTGCGCCTCCTGCTCGAGGCGCTCGAGCAGATGTGCGAGCAGTCCGAGATCTCGACTGGGAAGCTCGACGGCGCGGACCACCGCCTGGAAACGCCGACGGTAGACGTTCCAGAAGACCGCTTCGAGCAGCAGCGCGAGCAGGAACGGAAGCGGGCCCAGCGGGGTCGCCAGCCAACAAACGAGACCCGCAATCGCCAAGGCTGCGAGCCCTGCAGCGATTGCAGCGGGAGCCTTCGCGGCGATCACGGCCGGCGCCGTACCCCAAGCGCACACCGCCTCGGGGTGGAGGCCGGCCCGGACCTCGTCGCCGAGGCGAGCGAGGTCTTCACGCAGGTCGAGTCGTGGGGTCAATTCCCGAACCGCTTCCTGCCTACGCCGAATCTCCTCGGGGGTCGCCGGTCCCAACAGCCAGCCGGCCAGGGTGTCTTCGCCGGCCTGCGTGCGCGCCGCGCACAAGAGTTCGAAGAGCGAGCCCTCCCCCACCAGATCGAGATCGTCCGCGTAGGGGTGGTGCGGATCCCGGAAGCGCTCGCCCTGCGTTCCGCCCCCAGCCCAGCGAGATTCGAGGCGGGTGAAGGCCCGTTCGTAGAACGCCACGGAACGCAGCGCGCGATCCCGTTCGGCGAGCAGGCGGTCGTGCGCGAAGAGCAGCACGACAAAGAGCAGCGTCGGCGGCACCAGCCAGCCCGCCGCGAGAACCCTGCTCCCGAAGGCGAGCCACGCCAGGACCACGCCAGTGGTAAATACGAGCAAGCGCAGATTCGCGGCAATCGCCGCGTGCCGCGACCTGACCGCCGCCGTTTCGCGACGGGCGCCCAGGCGCCTCGTATATTCGGCGTGAGCACCTCGCCCGGAATCCGATGCAATCCCCATCGCGGGAGATGGTAAGCTCCGTGACCGTTTTTTGCATGAACCATCTCAGGTCCCGTTGGCCAGATCGCAGGAGAAGCGTTGTCGAACCCGATCGTCGCCGAAGAGCAGGAGCTTCTCCTGCGCGTTACCTCGCTACTGAAGGAAATCGCGGACCCGGTGGAGCCCGACGAGGCGCCGATCGTCCAGGAGCTCGAGGGCATTCGGGAGCAGCTGTTGTCCCGCAGCGACAACAAGGATGCGGCTGCGCTCACCCAGCAGTGGAACCGACAAAGTGCGCTACTCGCTCAGCTCCGTTCGGCACGGGGCTCCGCGCGGGTCGATCCGGGCTCCCCGTATTTCGCGCACCTGCGACTTCGAGAGAACGGCCGCGAACGCGACCTCTGTCTCGGGCACGCAACTTGTGTCGAGGGCGGTCTGCGCATCGTCGATTGGCGAAATGCTCCGATTTCGAAGATTTTCTACCGCTACCAGCAAGGCGAAGAATACGAAGAGACACTCGGCGATCGAGTCCACAGCGGAGTGATTCTCGCTCGTCGAACCGTCAACATCCGGGAAGCCACCCTGGAGCGAGTCGAGAGCCCCGAGGGAATCTTCCTTGCCGATGCGACGGGAAGTGGCAAATGGACTCGCAACGAGCGCGAGAAACCCGCGCTTGCCGGCGGCGAAGCGAGCGCGCTGCGCGCCCGTGAACCCGACGACCACTCGGCGCAGCTCGGCGCTCCAGGCCATACGAGCCGCGCCGACAAGCGCCTACCCGCCATTACGGGCCTGATCGACCCTGAGCAGTTCGAGCTGATTACGCGCCCGTCGACGGGCTTTCTCGCCATTCGCGGAACGGCCGGTTCGGGCAAGACGACGGTCGCGCTTCACCGGATCGCCTACCTCGCCTTCGACGACCCCCAGGTGGATTCTCCAAGAACACTCGTCACTGTATTCTCTCCAGCACTGCGAAATTACGTGGGGCACGTTCTTCCTTCGCTCGGGCTTGCGAACGTCCAAATCTCGACCCTGCACAGCTGGTTGGCCGAGCAAAGACGACGACATTTTCCACAGCTACCGCGTAGGGCCCGAGAGGACGCCCCGGCTCTCGTTCAACGCCTGAAACTCCATCCCGCCATGGAGGCCGCACTTACCGAACAGGTTCGGCGAGTCAGCGGACCGAAGAGCGCCGGCCAGGCGCTCGACGACTGGGCGAGTGCGCTCACCCAAGAGAAGCTGCTCGTCGAGGTATGCTCCGAACACGCACCCGGCGCTTTTTCGAAGCAGGAAATCCGACGATTCGTCGAATGGAATCAGCGGCGCAACGAGGAACTCTTTGCGCGGCTGGAGGGGGACTCCGAGAGCCATCCGGAGCTGGATCCCGAGGACGACCCGTTGTTGCTTCGCGCGTGGCAGCTGCGGGTTGGCCCATTGCGCCTAAGCCGAGGGCGCCCGCTGCGTTACCGTCACATTGCGATCGACGAGGTACAGGATTTCTCCCCGATCGAGGTCCACGTCCTGCTCGAATGTCTGGACCGCAATCAGAGCATTACGCTGGCCGGCGACACCCAGCAACACGTCATCGAGCACAGCGGCTTTACGTCATGGAGCGAGTTCCTGAAGGGCCTCGGCTTGCTCGGAACAGCGGTCGAAACACTGCGGGTGAGCTATCGCTCGACGCGTCAGATCCTGGATTTCGCGTTGACGCTCTTGGGCGATTTGCTCGAGGACGACGAACCGCCTGTCGCGACCCGCTCCGGCCCGCCGGTCGAACTATTTCGCTTTACCGACCGCGGAGCCTGTGTGGCATTTCTCGCCGACGCGCTGCAAAAGCTCTCGAACCAGGAGCCGGTGGCGTCGGTCGCGATCCTCACGCCGTCGCCAGAGGCGAGCGCTCTTTATTACGATGGTCTCTCGAAAAACGACCTGCTTTCGGTTCGTCGGGTCGAAAATCAGGATTTCAGCTTTTCCCCCGGCATCGAGGTAACGGAGATCGAGCAGGTCAAGGGGCTCGAATTCGACTACGTAATCCTGGTGGATGTGGACGACGTCAAATACCCCGACGCCGCAGCCTCGAAACGACTGCTCCATGTGGGCGCGACTCGCGCAGTCCACCAGCTCTGGCTCACCACCGTGGGCACGCCGTCTTCCCTGCTTGGAGCGGTATCCCCAGCCGCGTAGAATCCGCCGAGCGCGTGGGGGCGCGCTACTCGATGATTTCGAGCAATTCCACCTCGAAGACCAGGGCGGCATCTCCGGGTATCGATCCCATACCGATCGAGCCGTAGGCGATGGAGGCGGGGCACACGATCCGATTCTTGCCTCCAACTCTCATCTGCGTAACAGCCTCCGTCCAGCAGGGAATCACGCGGTCGAGCGGGAACTGGGCGGGGTCGCCGCGATCCACGGAACTGTCGAACACGGTCCCATCGCGAAGGGTACCGTGATAGTGGACCTTCACTTTGTCGGTCGGCCCGGGCTTCTCCCCCTCGCCCGCCACGAGCTCCTGCATGATCATTCCCGATTCAGACACCACGGCACCCTCCAGCGCAGCTTCCCGCTCGAGAAATTCTTTGGACGCAGTGGCTTCCGCAGCGTTCGCGCGCGCCTTCCTCGCGCTGAAGACCTGCTGGATCGCAGCCATGTGTTCCTCGGGATGCGCCAAGATCTCGCGGCCCAGAGCGGCGTCGGCGACTCCGCGTGCAACCCACTCGAATTCGGCCTCCGTGAGCTTGAACTCGGCGATCCCCATTCCGGCCATCACGCCGATCGAGTAGAAGATCTTGTCATCTTCGGTCGGAGTCCCCGAGGCGCGCGACGAACCACCTCCCTGGTCCACGCAGGCGAGGTTGGCGATGAGCCACGCCGCCAAGATCAGCTGGGGGGTCGTTCTCCGATTCAGCGCTCTGGCCATGAGCTGGCTTCCTTTAATCATGAACTCGCCTGGCTTGGGATCACAGCAAGCAAGAAGTCGCCGATCATATGCCAAGCGCCCCAAATTCTGCTAGCCGGGGGATCCGCGTATCGCGAGACACCACGGCTCTGGGGGCTTCTCAAGATCCAGGCTCCGATGTAGGATGTGGCGCAATCAAACGGAGGGGGGCTCCCTGCCAATGTTGTTGAAGACCTTTCGGACGCTTCTCACCGCTGCGGCGGCAGCCCTGCTGATGAGCGGCTGCGGCAGTGAGGAATCGACCTCGGATCCGCAGCAACCCGTTTCGCGACCGGTTCCGGCGACTCCGCCCAGACCCCAGGGGTTAAACAAAATCGTCGAGCAAATGGACCCGGACGGCAAGGCGATGCATCTGACCGCGACCAGCCCGGCGGGCAAGAAGTTTCAGGCCAGCATTGGCGACGAAGTCGAGATCCCCGATGAGTTCCCCGACGACGTGCCGATCTTCCCGGGCTCGACACCGATGGCGTCCATGTTGGCCCCAGACGAGGGAATCATCGTGACCTTCAAGTCGGGCGAGAAGCAGCAGGATATCTTCGACTTCTACCAATCGAGCCTCGTGGAGGGTGGATGGGTACTCCTCGAGGAGCCGATGTTTCAAAGTCCGCTCTCACTCGACGCGGTCAAGGACGACCGCAAAGTCTCCGTGGTCGTCACCGGTACGGAGGGCGACGCACGAATCAGCGTCATCGTTATCCCCGTAATCTGAACCGACGCTATTCTCGAGGGTGCGCACCACTCGCTTCAGATGCGGAGTGGTGCGGTCTTTACCGCTTCGTAGACGGACAGCACCCTCCGCGCGTAGAAGGCCGGAAGCGGCTCCTCGCGCCGCAATCTCTCCGCAATCCGCGTCGGACCCCAGTTGTACGCAGCCAGCGCCGTCGTCACGCTGCCGTAACGATCGATCAACTCGCGCAGATAGACGACACCGAGCTGGACGTTGAAAACGGGATCGAAGAGCGTTGCGGGTCCCACCCAGCGCAGCCCGATTCGTCGCGCCACGCCCTCAGCGGTCTCGGGCACCAGCTGCATCAGCCCCAGCGCGCCCGCTGATGAAACCGCAAAATTGTAGCCAGAGCTCTCGACCTGAATCACCGCGAGCACGAGCTCGATCGGGAGTTTGGCCCGGCTGGACTCCGCAGCGATCGCGACCGACAGCCGTAGCAGCTCTTCGGGGAGCAGGCCCGTTTCGAGAGCGCCGAGTACCTTTGCCGCCGTGATCGCTGCTTCGCTCGATTCGAACGCCGAGTAGGCAACGGGATCGAGGGAGGCGGTGACATCGCCCGGCGGCGGCGTCACGCTACAAGAGAGGCTGCAAATTGCCAGAGCGATGAAGGCCGCGGTCGAGCGGCGCAGAGCGGTCATCCGCAACTCCTTTCGGCGGCCGTTCGACCCCTCGGCGGTTCCGAGTCTGGGCACTGGCTCTGCGTCCCCGGCTCCCACCGGGTTTGCTCTTCTCAAGGAGCAGGAGAAGTCTCCCGGCTCCGTGGACTTTCCACTACGATGTATCGGCAAAGGCCGCCGCGGACTTGAACCGCGCTTCTCCGAGGAGCAACTCGCCGCCCGGCTCCGCAGCCGCTACTTCGCCTGCTTGAACAGCGGCAGGTTCGCCTCCGTGGCCACATAGACCACGTTCGGGTTTTCGTTCAGCGTCTTGATCCACAGATATTGGAGATAGGGGCCCGACAGCGTCGCGCGCACGATCTTCTGCGACTCTGCGGCGCCCCGGGCTCGCGCCACTTCGATCTCGGCGTCCTTGACGGCCTGCTGGAGTTCGAACTGTTTCTGCTGAACCCGCTGCTCCGCGGTGAGCTTGGCCTCGATGCTCTCCTTGAATCGCTGCGGAAGCTTCACGTCCCTCAACAGAACGTCCACCACGAGAATGCCTCGCGCTTCGAGGTTCCCCACGAGGAAACCCTTGATCTTGGCGGCGATCTCCTTGCGGCCCGCTTCCGCGTAGATCTTCTTGACGGGATAACCGCTGACCACGTCGCGCAGCGCACTTCGAAAATACGGGACGATCAGGCGCTCGATGTAGTTCCAACCCACCGTCTTCCGAATCTGCGGAGCCAATTCGGGTATCACCTGAAAGAGCAGCGACACGTCGAGGCCGACGATCAAGCCCTCGGAGGACGGCACCTGGGCGCTCTCCTTGAGTTCTTGAAGCTTGATGTTCCAGGTCTCGACGGTGCGAACCACCGGAACCTGGATCACTATGCCTTGGAGGACGGGTTCGTCCTTGATCGTCCCGAAGCTCTTCGAGACACCGACCTCGCCATCCTCGATCACCACACAGCCAGCGGCGATGAACATCACGAGCAAACCCGCGATTGCGAGTTTCAGATTCTTTTGAGACATGCGATCCCTCCTGTCTTGTCGGCGCGTCGATTTCCGGTAGGACCAGAGGTCACCCAACGCACCGGTTCAGCTGTTTGAAGTTCGAATGGACGGCTCCTTTGGAGCCCCTAACCACCGGAGCTTACCCGGAGCACACAGAGACCGCGACTCCCAGATAACCCCGTTCGCGCTTTCGCCGACTCAATGGCGATGCAACGCGCGATCGGGAGGACTTCCGGGCGATCGAAACAGCGAGCCTAGGCAGGCGATCGCGGCGTTCACGGCGAGGCGGGCTGGCCCGCGATGGCTTCCAGGCAACGCGGGTCGTCGTGACGGACATCGTTGACGTGCTTGCTGATGCGATAGAAGTCGAGGGCGCCGCCAAGGTTGCGATCGATCGCCGCTGACACGAGATCGGGCTCGTTGACGTCGGGATCCATCCAGAGCCCATAGTCGACGGGATCGACGATCACGGGCATGCGGCCGTGCAGCGCCCTCAGCTGTTCGGTGGCTTCGGTGGTGAGCAATGTGCAGCTTTCGAGTGTGTCGCCCTCGGGATCGGTCCATCGCTCCCAGAGGCCGGCAAATGCGAACAGCGCGCGACCCTCGAGGCCGATGAAATAGGGCTGTTTCGAGCCCGTGGTCCCGGACCATTCGTAGAACCCGTCGGCCGGGACCAGACAGCGGCGGCGGCGCAGCGCGGATCGAAACGATGGCTTTTCGGCGGCGGTCTCTGCTCGCGCATTGATCAGGCGATTGCCGATTTTCCCGTCCTTGGCCCAGGACGGCACCAGCCCCCAGCGGCGCAGGGACAAAACCGGTCGGCGGTCTTCGCCCGTACGAGAAATGGTTGCAATGCCTTGCCCCGGCGCCACGTTGAATCGCGCCTCGAGTTCGGGGGGCTGATCGAGACCGAAGTGGTCGGCAACCTCGGTTGGTGTGGTGCTGAGCGTAAAACGGCCACACACGGTAAACCTCGAATCTCGCTCTCCCTGCTACAGTACCGCGTTCGCCGCCCCGGGGAGAACCATCCTGCGCGATTCAGATTCCGTCACATCCTCGAAGGCGCTGCTGATCATCCGCGGCTCGATCGGCGGTTGCCTGATGGGACTCGCAAATCTGGTCCCCGGCATCAGTGGCGGCACGATGCTTCTGGCGGCCGGGGTCTATCCGGGTTTCATCTCTGCGATCGCAGAAGTCACGACGTTTCGCTTCCGAATTCGTTCCCTGATCCTGCTCGTATCGGTCGTCGCGAGCGCGGCAATTGCGATCCTGTTGCTCGCCGGAAGCGTCAAGGACCTGGTCGTCAGTCATCGCTGGATGATGTACAGCCTCTTCATCGGATTGACGCTCGGGGGTGTTCCACTCGTGTATCGAATGGCGAGGCCCATCTCGCTTTCCGTGCTGTTGGGAGCGGCCGGCGGCTTTGCGGTGATGCTCGTGATGGCCGTCACCCGCGGCGCAGGCGATGGCGGAGTTGGCGCCAGCACGCTGCTGCTGTTCGCATCCGGACTCGCCGCGTCCGCCGCGATGATCCTGCCCGGAGTCAGCGGCGGTTATCTACTCCTGCTCCTCGGTCAGTACGAAGCCATTCTGGGCACGATCGACCAACTCAAGCGCGGGTTGCTCAGCGATGGCGCGGGTGGCGGCAGCGACTTCGCACTGGTGCTCGACGCGCTCACCGTGGTGGTCCCGTTCGGGATCGGCATCGCGGTGGGAGTCGCCGGTGTCAGCAACCTCCTGCAGTGGCTGCTCCAAAGATTCGAGAAGGCGACTCTCGGCGCGCTGCTGGGCTTGCTGCTCGGAGCCGTCGTGGGGCTCTGGCCCTTTCAGGAGCCGAGGTCGCCGGTTTCCGGCGAGACCATCGAGGAGCGAATTGTCAGCGACGAGAATGCGGCGGACCTCGAGCGCGACGACTGGCAAATCGTTTCGTTCGAGCCGAGCAACCGCGAAATGGCGGCAGCCATCGGACTCATCGCGGTCGGGTTCGGCGCAACCCTGTTGATCGGCCGACTCGGTCGCCCGAACTCGACCATCGAGTAACGAGCCGTCTACCCGGCCACAAGAATTTGCGGACATCGAGGGAATCGAAGTACCCAGCTTGCCGATGGCTGCGGGTGCCGCGGATGCGCAACCAGCAGGCAGGAGCGGCCGCACCGACCCATCCGGTCTCCGGCTTCCACACGGCCGTGAAGCTCCGAATAGCCGCGCACGATTCTTGCATTGATTTCCTGTGGACCAGTCGATCGTACGGACGGGGGTAACGCATGTTGAATCTGAAGACCGCAACCCGCGCCGGAAAGCGCTGGTACCTCGCCGCCCTCGCGATCCAGATCTCCGGATGCATGTCCTACAACAACACGACCACCGACCTCGACCGAACGCCGATCGTCAACATGGGAACGCGAGCTTCAATCATCTACCCGGGCCAGGGCGCACCCACCTTGCGAGAATCGGCTCCACAGGCCCAGTACGCAGCGCCCGGATCGAGCCCCCAATCGGGCTCTGCACCCAATGACCAGTTCTCCTCTCTCGGTGGCTCGCGAATGGAGGAAAATCGGCACGTCGATATCCGCAAAGGACCGCTCGTGTTGAAGTACTTGGCGGCGCCGTTCAAGCTCATCGCGGTGCCCTTCGTACTGGCCAAAGAGGCGATCGAGGGTGAGCCGGAGCCCGGGCCGGCGATTCCGAGGCGACCCGACCCCCAACTCCCGCACGCACAGTCGGGAGCGGGACCCGCGCCGCAACACCAGGCTACGGACTACGAAACCGCGATGCTCGAGGACCTCACCCGGCAGCTCGACGAGCGTCGCGCAACGGAGCCTCGCGAAGCACCCCAGCAGCGGATCGCATCCGCGCGGAGGCCTTCACTCTCGATTGCGGACGAATTGCGCGAACTGCAGCGGGCGCCCGAGGCGCCCCGCAGACCATCCGATCGTGCCTCGTTCCCCGCGCCCGCGACGCCTGCAAAAACATCTCCGAGCCGGGAACCCGGCAACCTCTTCCCGACCGCGAGTGGAATCGTCGATCGCAACAACGACGGTCGGATCGATCAATGGATCTTTCGCGAAAACGGTGAGATCGCAAAGGAGGTCCTGGACGAAGATTTCGACGGCCGACCGGATCGAACGATCGTCTTCGACCCGCAGACCCATCGGCCCAGCAGAGTGGAAGAAGACACCAACGGGGACGGCGTGTTGAATTCCTGGACCGACTACGAAAACGGCGCCATCGCGAGAAGGCGCTCGGATTCCAACGGCGATGGAACCGTGGATACCTGGAGTTTCTTTCGCGCAGGCCAACTCACACGCCACGAGCAGGATACCAGTGGTGATGGATTTCGGGATGTGGCTTCCTTCTTCGACGAGGGTCGCCGGATTCGCGAGGAACGCGACGCCAACGGCGACGGTCGGCCGGACGCGATTCTCTATTTCGACAGCAATGAACAGCTGGTGCGTCGGGAAGAAGACCGAGACGGAGACGGGGGCCTGGAAGTCGTCTCGCATTACAAAGCCGGTCGACTCGTTCGCCGCGAGCTGCTCGATGCCCCCGCGCTGGCCGGCAGGCTTTCCGAGGCGGAACCCAACGAGGCAGCGCGTTAGGCCGTGCCCCGAACTCCCATTCAGGCCTTCGGCTTTCTACTGGGCTTCTGGCTCGTTTTCGCGCTCTCGCCGCTGGTCGTGAAAACCGCCCGCGGCACGGAACCCTCGAACCTGGCATCCCTCGAAGCGGACCTGCTGGCTCAGGTAAATCGGGTCCGTAGCGATCACCACCTTGTCCCGTTGGTGAGGCGAAGCGATCTGGATCGGGTCGCGCTCGCCCATAGCATCGACATGGCGCGGCGGGGATACTTCAGCCATCAGTCACCCGAGGGCGCAAACGCGGTCGACCGGCTCCGACAACACGGAGTGACCGATATGCGCCTGGCGGCCGAAAACCTTGGGCAGACGACGCAATCGGATCCGAGCGCTCAGATCGTCAGGAGCTGGCTTCAATCACCTGACCACCGAGACAACCTGCTCGCTCCAGCCCTCAATTTCACGGGAATCGGGGTTGTGCGGGGCGCCGGCGGCCGCCTGCTCTACACCCAGGTCTACATCCTCATACCGCGCTGACCCGAGGCGAGGCTTGCCGACAGGCGCGCCGTCGGGGTTCCCGCACCGATCCCCGGACGCGCCATCCCAACGGGCGCTCGGTCTCAAGGCTGAAAGGTGGCGGTCAGCTCTCTGTCGTTCCAATAGACATCGATCGGGCGTGAAGGGTCCAACCGCTCCGGCAAAACCACATAGCCGAGTACGCTGCTGCCATCTTCGAGAGGGCCCAGCCGCCCGCGGATCACACCGAGTTCGGTTGGATCGTCGTGGCTCGGATGAAAGGCGATCCCATTCTGTACGAAGGTAAGATTTCCGTAGAACGAACCTCCCGAATCCGCCTCGGCGACGAAGAGCACGACAGGTCCAGCGCTCGCATGGCCGCGACCGGCCAGGTGCTCTCGCATTCGCGTCTCGAAGGCGAGCGATCGCGCGAGCCGCACCCGTCCCTGCGACCCGTCGTCTGTAAACGACGCCGGAGCTCGACGCTGGGAGAGCTCGACGATCATCACCAGATCTTCGACTTCGGTATCCACCAGATCCAGGGCCGATCCGTCGATCCGTTCCTCCGAGCGGGCTACCGGCGCGGAGCCGCTCTGGAAAGGCGGGCGCTCGAGAACCCGCGGATCATTTCGGCCGTCCCGGGTTCGATGGAGCGGGGCCGGAGGTTCGGGGGGTTGCGCGTGAATCAAGTTGTAGGGATTGTTGGGATCGTTCCTGCGGTAGAAGACCTCCCAGCCGTAGGGGCGCGGGAGGTACTCGGGCTTCATGGGCGGCACGTCACTAGGATCCACCGCCTTGGCGTCGCGGCAGGGAACAGACTCGGCGCGCTGGACGATGAACATGCTGCCGTCGGGGCAAACTCCCGTGACGCTCGCAAACCCGGAGGGAGCGGCGCCCGCACAGCTGGCTGCCAAGACGAGAGCCCGCCCGATCGAGCAGCGAAAATGCGCAGCAGCACGAACCATCGAGAGCACCCCGAATCGCAGTCAACCCCCATTCTAGGCCAAAAAGATCTTACTAATCAATAAGATACATTACAATTCCGGAACCGATTTCGAGACCTTCCGATAAGGCTCCATCCACACCGCCTTGCCCGATCAATTGCCGCTCGGCTGCTCTTCAGCGCGCGAAGCCAGCAAGGCTCTGTTCAGGTTGCGCCGTTCGCGCGCCCGCAGTGGCCTGGCTTTGCCGGGCGCGAGCCGACCGAGTTCGAGAGGCCCCATCCGAACCCGTACGAGTCGAACCACAGGGTGCCCCAGCGCGCGCATCATCCGACGGATCTGCCTCTTCCTGCCCTCGACGAGCGTGAGTGCGAAGCGGGTCGTCCGGGTCTCGGAGTCAAACCGCACCGCGCCGACACGCGCTGGCGCCGTCAGACCGTCTTCGATTTCGACGCCTTCGGAAATGCGCCGCAGCATCGATCGATCGACCGAACCGCGCACCGTGACCCGGTACTCGCGCTCCGCGCCAAAAGAGGGGTGCAGCAGGGAGTGGGCGAGTGGACCATCGTTGGTGAGCAGTACCAACCCCTCGCTCAGAAGGTCCAGACGCCCGACGGGAAACAGACGGGCGGACGACTCCTGAACCAGATCGACCACGGTCGACCGCCCCTGCGGATCCGACACAGTCGTCAAGACGCCCCGCGGCTTGTGGACCATCCAGTACTCGAGAGGCTCGCGTTGGATCGGTTCGCCGTCGACCGCGATCGCGTCGCGATTCGCGTCCGCAGATTCTCCGAGTGTCGCAATCACTCCGTTGACCGTCACGCGACCGGCTCGGATCAGATCTTCGGCGGCACGGCGAGATGCCACACCCGCCGCTGCGATGATCTTCTGAAGCCGCTCTTCGGGAGGGCCGGATCGCGTCACTGCCGGCATTGGGGGTTCCGCGGGTCTAGTGGGGCTTGCCGACGATCTCGACGTCTTCCAGCGAGGCCCCAGGTTCAGCTGGGGTGTCCGGATGGATGTCGACCTCTGCTGCCAGCGACCCACTCCCTTCGGTCGCGAAAGCGTCACCGGTCTCAGCCGCTGCGGGCAGCGACTCCTCGAGTTTCCGAAGCGTCGGAAGATCCTCGAGCTGGGCCAACCCGAAGATCTCCAGGAAGCGTTTCGTGGTCGCATAGAGCATCGGGCGGCCCGGCACTTCTCGGTGGCCGGCCAGCTTGATGAGCTTGCGCTCGAGCAGGTTTCTCATCACGGGCCCCGCGTCCACGCCGCGCACGTTCTCCACCTCCGCGCGCGTCATGGGCTGGCGATAGGCGACGATTGCCAGGGTCTCGAGGGCGGCGTTTGAAAGGCGCAGCGGGCGCGTGTTGCGAAGTTGCCGAAGATAGCAAGCGAACTCCGAGTGGGTGCGCATCTGGTACCCACCGGCGACCTCGCAAATCTCGAACGCGCGCTGTTGAGCGGCGTATTCGGCGTTCAGTTCATCGACGAGAGTCTGGGCCTTGGCCGGCGTACAGCGGGGAATGAGTTTCGCGAGGCGCGCCGGCGGGATCGGTTCCGGGGAAGCCAGAATCAGTGCTTCGGCAATGCTGCGCTGTTCGATTTCGCTCATGGTTCCCTCGTCACATCGATTCCGCGATCTGTTCGATCCACACCGTGTCACCAGGTTCGATCGAACGGCGCAGGTGAATGGGGCCCTCGGGGACGCCCAGCTGGTCAATCCCCTGATAGATGCGAATCGCGGCGAGCCGCGTCAATTCAAGGATCGCGAGGAACGTCACGACGACCAGGGCCAAGGTGTACGGCCGGCCCTGCTCCTCGTGAAGCAGAACGTCGAAGTCGATGCTGGGACGGGACTCGAACACCGCCATGATCTCCATCATGCGCTCGCGAACCGTGATCTCCTCCGCTTCGATCTCGTGCGGCTTCGATTCAGCGTCCCGTTTCGCCTCGAGAACACGGCGATACGCGTCCACGAGATCGAAGAGTCCAACCTCGATCTCGCGCTCGGATTCCGCCGGCGCCTCCATCTCGAAATCACTGGCTGCGAAAACGTCCCGGCCCAGGCGCTTTCGCTCACCCAGCTCGGCCGCGACTTCCTTGAACCTCTGATAATCGTGCAAGCGGGCGATGAGTTCCGCGCGCGGATCGATCTCTTCTCCGTCTTCGTCCACGCGCTCTGCCGGCAGCAGCATCTGGGATTTGATCCAAGCGAGAGTCGATGCCATGACCAGGTGCTCGCCGACCACTTCGAGATCGAGCTCGCGCAGCAGCGTCAAATACTCGAGATACTGCTCGCCGATACGCGCGATCGGGATATCGGTGATCTCGACCTCGTTGATCCGAATCAGATGAAGGAGCAGATCGAGAGGGCCCTCGAAGACGGGCAGGCGCACGGAGTACGGCTCGGCGGCGGGCACAGTGGGGTCGGATTCAAGCACAGAAGTGGTCACGGAGGCCCTCGAGAGGCATCTCGCTGGAGGGGGGGTGGATCCGATTATGCGCGATCTCAGCTTCGCGGGCAAGCGTCAGCGTCTGCTCGCCTTGGCGACCGCCTTCAGCTTCGACGCGCCCCGGCGCCGTGCAATTTCCCGAGCCAATGCGATCGCTTCGTCTCGGCTCTTCAACACGCCGTCGAGATAGGCGATCCGAACCCGATGGAGAACCCGCCCCAACGCCGGTCCCTCGAGTCCGATTTCGAGCAGATCCTCGCCAGTGACCGGAGCTCGACGCATCCGATCCTCGACCGCAAAGCGAGCGATGCGCCGGCGCACCTTCGACTCCGCGAGCGAGTAGAGGGCGTAGAGTTCCTCCTCGCTCAGCGCAGCCAGCGCCGCATCGACTGCGCCGCGACCTCGCGCGCGATGCAGCGCATCCATCCAGCCGCCACTCGCCTTGGGAAAACGGCTGATCACCTGCGCCACCTCTCCGCGAACCGAAAAGCGCTGCAGGGCCCGACGCCGGAGAGCGGGCGAGGCGGGTGCCAACCAGATGCTCAGTCCCGAAATCCAACTGCGCCAACGGCCGGACCGCCACGGAGGGGATGCAATCGCCCGACCCAATCGGCGAAGCGGAACAACGGCGGCTCGCGGCAGATCCAGGCCGGGCTCGAGAGCACCGAGCACGTGCCAGTTGGAGAGCAATCGCAATACCCCGGAGGGATCGAGCCCGAGTCGGACATCGTCGAAGACCTTCACCAACTCCCGGCGCAGCCGATCACCGCTGACGCGTCCGAATACACCATCCCGCAGGGCATCGCGCAAAGCAGTGCGAGATCCTCGGGTCAGCGACAGTCCGAGTCGCGGCCCGAGGCGCGCCGCGCGCAACACCCGCGTTGGATCGTCGTGAAAACTTCGCGGATGCAAAATCCGAAGGTGCCCGCCCACAAGGTCGGCGACGCCATCCGCCAGATCGATGATTCCCGAGTGCTCACGCTGCGCATGGCTGGAGAGCGGCAGCGCCAGTGCGTTGGCCGTGAAGTCTCGCCGCGCGAGATCTTCTTCCAGACTGCCAGGCTCCACTCGCGGAAGCGCGCCTGCGTGAGCATACGTCTCACGCCGAGCTGCCGAGAGGTCGATGGCGGCCGAACCGAACTGGAGCCGGACGGTTCCAAAGCGGTCATGCCGCGTCACGCGAGCGTCCGGCGGCGCTGCCAACGTCGCCAACGCCACCGCGTCGCCGGTTTCCAACAGGAGATCGACATCGTGGATCGCCTTGCTCAACAGCAGATCCCGCACGGGCCCGCCGACCGCGTAGACCGCAAGCCCACGAGATTCCGCCGCATCGAGCACTGAATCGAGTAGCTCTGCGGTGTCGTGCTGCAGCGCTTTGCGAAATTCGCTCGCGCCGGGCTGCTTCACGGACGGCGCCCGGACGGCCGCTGCCCACCCCGTGGATGCCGGCGTTCCACGGTTTGTCGCAAACGAGACCGGCTCACATGGGTATAGATCTCGGTCGTCGCGAGGCCCGCGTGCCCGAGCATGCTCTGCACAGCGCGAAGGTCGGCGCCACCCTCGAGCAGGTCGGTCGCAAACGCGTGGCGCAACACGTGGGGCGAGACGCGATCCGATCCAATTCCCGCAACTCGCGCGATTTTCCGGATGCGAAGGAAGAAATTTTGCCGGGTCATCGCTCTTCCTCGTCGGGTGAGATAGACCGCGTCGCAATCCGGTGAAGAGCGCTTCGCGAGCGCCGGCCGCGCTGTCTCCAGGTAGTGATCGAGAACCTCCAGAGCGGGGACACCCAGCGGCACGATCCGCTCCTTGCGTCCCTTTCCGAACACGCGAATCACTCCGGAGCGCCGATCGACCGAGCCCAGACGCAGGCCCACCAACTCGCTCACTCGCAATCCCGAGCCGTAGAGAACTTCGAGCATGCAGCGATCGCGCAGACCGATTGGCGTCGAGGTATCCACCGCCTCGATCAGTGAATTGGTCTCGTCGGGCCGTAGCAGCCGCGGCAATGGCGTATCGAAGCTCGGGCTCGACACGCCCTCCAGCGGATCGTCCTCCGTCGTTCCGAAAATCCCCTGATGCCGAAGCAGCCGACGAACCGACACCAGCGCCCGCGCACGACTCCGTGGCCCCAGGCCCTTTCGATCTAGAAATCGCGTGAATCCCACGAGGTGTTCGCGCCGCACAGCCCGCAAGCTGCGAACCCCAGCACCTTTCAGATATTCCATAAGACGCGCGAGGTCTCGACCGTACGCTTCGATGGTATGAGGTAAAAGGCCTCGTTCGATCGATGCGTGGGTCAAGAACTCATCGATCGCCTTTTCGAGAGCATGGCACTTAGTGGCCTTCGCCATCCGAGCCTCGCTGAACCACTTCGCACAAGTCCGCCCGCAGGGATTCGATCTCCTCAGGGTCTGTAATCTTCTTTCCGCTGCGATCTTTCAGGTAGAAGGTATCGGTCACCTGATCGAGAGTCGTTGCCGCCTTGGAGATGTAGATCTCGAAACCGTGCTCGGCGATCACGCGCGTCAGATCGTGGAGCAATCCGAGCCGGTCGTTCGCCGTGATATCCGCGATGGTGTAGAAGTCGGAATCGTCGTTGGTGATCGTCGCCAATCCCGGCGCCTTCGTCGGCGAACGGATCACGCCCACAGGGCGGCCCCGGCGCTGAAGCAGCGCATCGACTTCGATATCCCCGTTCAGCATCGCCGTCAATGACGCGTGGAAATCCGACCATATCTGCTCCCGCGCGGTCTCGCCCCCGCTCGGAGTGGCAACCCGATACACCTCCAGCGCAAGGCCGGACCGGCTCGTGTATACGTGGGATCCCAGGATGTTGATGTTGTGTGCGGCGAGGGTTCCCGCCACGTTGGCGTAGAGCGCGTGTCGGTCAGTCGTGCACAGAATGAATTCAGAAAAACCCCCGCGCATCTCGCGCACCGCAGTCGAAAAACCGCTTTGCTGATCCACTGCCAACACGACCTGCACATGACGGACGATCTGGCGGGGTTTGTGGGCGATGAAGTAGCGATGCGGCATCATCCCGAAGAACTGTTCGACCTCAGACTCCGCGATACCCATCGCCGCCAGCTCCTCAGCCGCGGTCAGACGACGTTGCTCGACGCGCTTTTCGATCAGCTCCAAAGCCTTGGAGGTATCATCGGAGCCCGATTCGATCAGCTCGGAAGTTCGCTCGAACAATTCCCCGAGCAGCTGTCCCTTCCAGTCGGTCCACGCCGTGCTCGAAGAGGCACGTATGTCCGCAAACGTCAGCAGATAGAGATCCCTCAGCCGGGCACGATCACCGACGAGACGGGCAAATTCAAAAATCGGCTTCGGATCCGACAGATCTCGACTCTGCGCGAGCCGAGACATTTGGAGATGAAACTGGACCAGGAAGACGACCCTCTCGACGCGTTCGGCGTCCAAGCCCAGTCGCTCCACACACCGCCGGGCCCGCTCCGCGCCCAGCATCGAATGGTCACCACCCAAGCCCTTTCCGATGTCGTGCAACAAGCAGCCAAGGAACAACACGGGACGATCATCTACCACGCGCATCAACTCCGTGAGTTCTGGTTGTTCCTTCTCGTAATGGCCGTACCAGAGGCGACGGAGCTCCTCGATCAGGAAAATCGAATGCACGTCCACCGTGTAGGTGTGGTACATCACGTGTTGCCACCGGTAAACGATGTGCTCCCATTCCGGCAGGAAGCGCGCCAACAACCCGACCTCATTCATCGCCATCAATGACCGCATGACCCGTCGCTCCGAATTCAAGATTCGCATGAATACGGCTATACAGTCTGGATCTGCGCGATACTCGTCGTTCACGCAGTGCAGGTTTTCGCGAATCAGCCTCAGTGCCTTGCGGGTAAGGGGCACCTCATGCTCCTGTGCGACTGCGAACGCCTCCAGCACCCGAACGGGCTTTTCGCTCAGTAGACTCGTGTGCGGAATCTCCAGCTGACCATCGACGATCCGATAGCCGCCCTCCAGCTCTCGGGCGTTTCGGCCAGTGAACGTCCCGCGGGCCCGAGCCTGGCACTGCTCGATTGCCAGCAGCGAATAATTCCGGATGGCTCGGGCATGTCGGTAGTAATCACCCATGAACCGTTCCACGGGAAGCTGAGCGTCACCTTCGCTCCCATTCGAGTATCCCAACGAGTCGGCGATCTTCTCCTGGAGTTCGAAGCTCAATTGATCGTGCTTGCACCCCGTGGTCAGATGGGCTTCATTGCGAACTCTCCAAAGAAAATCCAATGCCGTAAGATACTCCCGAGACTCCTCTTCGGTCAGCAATCCCACGTGAAGAAAGTCGTCAATCCTCCCACCGCCGGGCTGGGTCGCTTGCAGCGCCCAATACGCTGCGTGGTAATCACGCAGACCGCCAGCCGCCTCCTTGATGTTGGGCTGCAGGAGATAGAGCGAATCTCCGTGCTGTCTGTGTCGCTCCCGCAGCGCTGCGAGCTGACTGGATACGAATGTCCCTGCGTCCGCACTGAGCCCGGAACGCACCCGCTCGACGAACAGATGAAACAGAACACCACTTCCCGCGAGGTAGCGCGAAGTCATAATGGAGGTTCGAACCGTCTGGTCCTCTTCCGCGAGTTCGATCGTCTCATCGACGGTCCGTGTCGCGCTACCCACGGAAAGCGAAGCGTCCCAAAGCCAGTACTGGACGCGCTTGGCGATGGCCTTCACATGTTCGGAAAGCGGCGGCTCGTAGAGGAAGAGCAGATCCACGTCGGAGTGGATGTTCAATTCGCGGCGCCCATAGCCGCCGACGGCGATTATCGTCAAAACTGCGGGAAGCTCCTGGCCGTCGCTGAAATATCCCTCCTCTGCAAGGCGGAACAATCGGCGCACCAGTCGATCGATCAGATTTGAATGAGCCTCGTTGACCCGGTGGCCCAGCGCACCAGAACCGTGCAGGTCCTGGAGATGTTCGCGAACCGCTGCGAGATACGCGCGAGCTGCGGAGACGACGCCACCTTCATTGCGGTCCGCTGAGGCGCTCCCATCGCCAAAATAGACATCGATCGGCGGCCCGGCCGTCATCGCGGGTTTCGCTGCGCGAGCGTCGGCCCACTATCGCGATAACGCTCCAGTCCAGTCGCGATTTGAGTCGCAACAGATTCCAGGTACTTGCGGTCGCGCAACCGCTTCGCGTCGGACTTGTTGGTCAAAAATCCCGCTTCGACGAGAATTGCCGGCATATTGGAGAGAAAGAGCACGTAAAAGGGTCCCTTCTTCGCACCCAGGTCCTGTATTTTTCCATATCTCGATGGAAGCGCGCGGGCAAGCTGCCCCTGGACGAGAGACGCGAGTCGCTGCGAGTACGGGGAGGTTTCGGCAATCCGCCATTTCGCCAGTGTTCGCTGCAATTCGTTGAGTTGATCCCTGGAGACCCCGTTTTCGCGCATTGCGACGTGCAGGCTGTGGCGCTCATGATTCGCGTCGGGATAATAGGTTTCAATTCCCTGCACAGAGCGGCGCGGTGCCGCGTTCGCGTGCAGCGAGATAAAGACATCGCCGTTCGATGCCTCCGCGATCGCCGTTCGCTCTTCGAGGCTCACCGTTCGATCCGTCTCCCGAGTGGCGACCACCTGGAATCCCACGGATCGAAGCTTCGCGGTCAGCAATCTGGACAGTCGAAGAGTCACATCCTTTTCCCGCAGCCCACCCACTCCGATTGCACCGGGGTCCGAACCTCCATGACCGGGATCGACGATTACGGTCCGCACTTCCCTTGCATCGGGTGACAATTGACCGCCATGTCGAACGCCGGGAACTCCGGGGCCAACTCGCCGGTCGCCGGAACTACGCTCTCCATACACGTCGATCACGAGTCGATCCGGATGGGTCAGGAACAGGAGTCGGTGCCGATCGTAGTTCTCGACATCGATCACCACCCGAGCCGTACGCAGGGTGTTTTGTCCGAGACGGACCGCACGAAGCAGACCATCTCCTACCGGAATCCCGGTTGGGTAATCCCGGCCCACCCAAATTCCCGGAAGGTCGAGATAGAGGCGCTCTGATTTCTTGGCCGAAGGATTGGGAGCGAGGTGGCGCACTTCGGTCTTGACGGGTTTGGAGAGTTCGACAACCACGCGCGTGTAGTCGGGGTATGACCAATGGCGCACTTCGAGAACGTCCGCCATTCCTCGCGGGCGGCTGACGCCCATGGTGATCGATGCAATCAGCAACAGCAGGACGAGGCGTCTCCGAGTCAAGACTTCACCTCGTCGCTGAGCATCGAAATGGCCCGAGACACCAACTCCAAGGCCTCGAGGGGCGTGGTCCGATCGGGGTCTGCGCATCGCAGCAGGTCGAGCACAGCGCGTTCCGATGGATCACAGCTGGGCGTGGCGGATTGAAACAGGCTCGGTTGATCATCGTTCCGCTCGTCCGCGGCGCCCAACCCGGCGATCCGCGGCCGCCCCCGTTCGTCGAGTTCGCCCCCTTCGAGGTTCCCCAAGATGGTTCGTGCTCGCTCGATCACCGTCTCGGGCAGGCCGGCCAGCCGCGCAACCTGGATCCCGTAGGATCGATTGGCTGCTCCCGACGTCAGCCGCCGCAGAAAAATGACCTCATCACCCCACTCCCGGACCTCGAAATGGGCGTTGTCGACCCGCCGCTTGGTGCGGGCGAGGTCTGCGAGTTCATGATAGTGGGTCGCGAAGAGCGTTCGAGCACCCAGATCCGGAGAATCGTGCAAATGCTCCGCAACCGCCCACGCGATCGAGAGCCCGTCGAAGGTACTGGTTCCGCGGCCAATCTCGTCGAGGATGACCAGACTCCGAGGCGAGGCAGCCGTCAAGATTTCGGCAGCCTCCCGCATTTCGACCATGAAGGTCGACTCGCCCCGCGCCAGGTGATCGCTGGCTCCCACCCGTGTGAACACCCGATCGACGATTCCAATGCGTGCACTTTCCGCGGGAACGAAACTCCCCATCTGGGCCAGCAATACGATGAGCGCGACCTGCCGAAGGTAGGTGCTCTTTCCCGACATGTTCGGACCTGTGAGTACCAAAATCTGTGTACCTTCGGAATCCAGATCGGTGTCGTTCGGAACGAATTCGGCATCGCCTCGAGAGGCCAACAGGGGCTCGATGACGGGATGGCGTCCGCTTCGAATCTCCAGCGCGGTGCTATCCTCGATCCGAGGCCTGACCCAACCGTCGCGACGCGCAACCTCGGCGAGAGCCGCGATCACATCGAGGGTCGCTACGACATCCGCAGCCTCCCGGATCTGAGCAGCTCGTTCCAACACCGTTTGTCGAAGTTCTTCGAAGATCTCCCTCTCCAGAGCCGCCGCCTGCTCGGTACCCCCGCGGACGCTCTCCTCAATACGGCGGAGTTCTACTGTCGTGAAACGCTCGGCATTTGCGAGCGTCTGCTTTCGCTCGTAGTCGTCCGGCACGCGCGGGAGATTCGCCTTGGTGACCTCGATCGCATAGCCGTGTACTGGATGAAAGCGAATCTTGAGCGTCTGAATTCCCGTTCTCTCGCGCTCGCGAGCCTCAAAGCCGGCGATCCAATCCCTGCCTTTGTGCACACCTTCGCGAAGCCCGTCCAGTTCCGACCGAAAACCGTCGCGGATGTACCCGG
Organism: Myxococcales bacterium; assembly: GCA_022561775.1. Lineage (GTDB taxonomy): Bacteria > Myxococcota_A > UBA9160 > UBA9160 > SMWR01 > JACZVU01. The sequence goes on from JADFQO010000002.1 coordinate 110,733, forward strand.
TCTCGTTGGCACCGCGGGAGCCTTTTGCGACAACCGGCGGATCGTCGATCAGGCCCTCGCACAGCAGCGCGACCATTTCGGCAAGCGGCGGAGGTGCCGCGAGAAGGTCTGGGCGATCCGCATCGGCGGCCGGCAGAAGGTCGTCGCCACCCGCTCCGAGTGCCCTCCTCACGCCCGGTAGCGACTCAAGCGAACTCCGCAGCGCGCCAAGATCCCGCGGCGTAGAGGTCGGTCGGGCTGCCTTGCTGAGAAGACGCTCCAGATCGCGCACGGGCTTGAGCGCATCGCGCAATCCCGCGCGCAGACGGTCGCGCTCAGCGAGGCTCGCCACCGCGTCGTGGCGAGCAGCGATCGCAGCAGGATCGACGAGCGGATACGCGAGCCAGCGTGCCAGGCGCCGGGCCCCCAGCGGTGTCATCGAAACATCGATCCGCGAGATGAGGGTTCGGGCGCGACCGCCGTCTTCACCATTGCAAAAGAGTTCGAGATGGGCGCGAGTCGCCGCGTCGAGGATCATCGTGTCCGCCAACCGGTACCTTCGCAGTCGGTTGGTGTGCGAAAGCGCAAACGGTTGATTTTCGGAGACATAGGCGAGGAGCGCCGCAGCAGCCCGAATTGCGGGGTCGCTACGCGACCCGTCAAAACCCTGAATCGAGACGCCGACCTTCGACGGATCGTAGAACGCGGGCGCAACGCGGGTCCGCGCGGCGCCAGGTATCAGCTTTTCGAGCCGCCTTTCGAGCGCAGGATGATCACGCGGGATCAAGATTTCTCTCGGATCCACGCGCTGAAGCTCTTCGAGAATGGCGGAAGGAAAGTCGGCAGTCTCTGCGGAATCGACCTGCGTGCTGCGAAATTCACCGGTGGACGCGTCGAGGATCGCGAGGCCTACCGGCGGTCCTGGATCGAGAGCGGCCAGACACAGCTCGCGTGTTCCGTCCAACCCGTCGGGATTACCAACGAGGCCGGGCGTGATCACTTCGACCACTTCCCGCTTGACCAGACGCCGACCCGCCGCGGCCTTCACGTCCTCGACCTGCTCGCAGATTGCAACGCGGTGCCCCAATTCTGCGAGTCGCTTGATGTGTGGATCGGCGGAATGCACAGGAATGCCGCACATGGGCACCGCGTCTTCCTTGCCGCGATCGCGCGTGGTCAGCGCGATGTCGAGAAGCGGTGCTGCAATCTCGGCATCGGATAGGAACATCTCATAGAAATCACCCATCCGATAGAAAACGATCGCATCGGGATGCTGGGCTTTGATCGACAGGAATTGCCGCATCATCGGCGTGTCTCGAGCGGCGCCGGTCATTCCGGCTTCTCCTCTCCACCGAGCAATCCACGACGGCTCAACGCATCGATCATCAAACCGTATTCGCGCGCTGCATCTTCCACGCGACCCTCCGACAAGAGAATCCGCCCCAGCGCGGCTCGCGTTTCGAGGTCGTCGGAATCCACAGCGACCAGGCGATGCAGCTCCGAAACGCTGGCATCGATCTCGCCTCGTGCCGAAAGCAGGGCCGCCAGGGCACGTCGGGCACCCACGTCCTCGGGCTGTTGCGCGAGGAGGCCCCGAACGAACGCTTCGAAATCGCGGATTCGTCCGAGTGCCGCATAGGCGGCCTCGAGCTTGGCGTAGACCAGCGGTCCACTTGCACGATCCAACCGCGGCACATCCGACCAGGCGCCCAGCGCCGCCTTCGTTCGACCCCGCTCCGCCTCCAAATCCCCCAACAGCACCCTCGCAGCCACGCAGCGCTTGCTGCGACGCAACGCTTTTTTGGTCGATCGGCGGGCTTCGTCGTGATGGCCTTCAGCGTATTGGGCCTTCGCCATCTCGACGTACAAGCGCGCCTCCTCGTCGCCTCGCCCGCTCCCTTCGAGCCGGGCCAGTCGCCGTGAATATTCGATGGCCCGCGAATACCGACCCGACTGAGCGTACAGTTGAATCAGCACCCGATGTGATTTCAGATCGCGCTTGTCATCGAGGATCACGCCTTCATAACACGCGATCGCTCGCTCCGTGAATCCGCCCTGGCGAAAATCTTCACCCAGATCGGCGAGCGCCTTCAAACGTTGCCCTTTGTGAAGATCTTCTCGAAGCAACAGATTCTGATGGACGCGAATTGCGCGCCCGATCTCGCCCTGCATGCGATACAGACGAGCCAGGGCCAGGTAGGATTCAATCCCACCGGCGTCGCTGCGTACCACCCGGACCAATGCTTCTTCAGCTCGTTCCAGGTCTTGATCCAGTACTGAAAGGAGCGCGGAACACATCTCTGAATCGAGATCCCGCGGACCGCGCGCGCCCCCCCCGAACGCTCGCGCAAACCAACCCATTCGATCTACGACCCCCGCTCCAACCCGGCAGGCGGCACTGAACCCGAGTCCGGCGTTTGCTGCTGTTCGGACAATGGCAGGCTTCGGAGTTGATGAACTTCGGATTGCAGGCACTCGACCAGTTTCCGGTAGCGCCGGGAAACGAGCCGGATTCGAGCACCGCGCACTACCGCGACGAGCACCGTCACAACAACACCGAAACTGAACGCCACCAACAAGACCGCCCAGAGAGCGAAGGCCGCGAACTCCCCGGCCGGGTGGTGCACCACGACGGGCTGCGAGTTACTGGCAGCGAACCGCCAGCCCGCGATGAGCAGGCCCACGAAGACAACGATCGCGAGCAATCGACGCGCAAGCCTCATCTAGCCCTCTCGCCGTACAGGTTCGGCGCTCAGACCAAGCTGTCACCCGGGTTGGAGCCAGGTTCGGACGCGCGGGCCTTGCCGGAATCATGCCCGTCGACCATCTCCTTGAGCTCCTTCCCAACCTTGAAAAAAGGAGTCCGCTTGGCGGAAATGTGCACTGGGGCACCTGTCTTGGGATTCCGACCTTCACGAGCCTCGCGAATCTTGACCTGAAAACTCCCAAAGCCGCGAATCTCGATGCGCTCACCCATCTTCAGCGCCTGCGCCATCGATTCGAAGATCGTGTTGACGACAATCTCCGTATCTCGTTTGGAAATATGAGGCGTCGCCTCGGCAACCGTTTCAATCAACCCGCTTTTCGTCATTCCGTTCCCCGACGGTTCGCCTGACACGGCGTCCGCTCTTGGCGCTATGCAGATCGTCGCCTGGCCCGCACAGCGCTCGAGTTTCGGGTTTCCGCGATCACCAATTTTCGATCGCGGAAGTCCATCAAACTACTCTTCGCTCCCGTCGTCCTTCTCCGCGAGTTTTCCGGCCAGAAGGTCGCCGAGAGTCGTCGTTTGCTTCTGCGACTGTTGAGCCGCCAACTTCTTCAAGGCATCGCGCTGCTCACGGTCTGTAAGAGCCTTGATGGAGAGGGATATCTTCTGCTCTACAGCGTCCACCTTCGTGATGATGGCGGTGACGGACTCACCCTCCTTCACCACGTCAGCCGGATTTTCAACTCTTTCGGACGACAGTTCAGAGCTGTAGATCAAACCCTCGATGCCCTCTTCGAGGCGAACAAAGGCTCCGAAATCCGCAACACTCGCTACCTCCGCGGTGATCTCGCTACCAACCGGATATTTATTGATGATTTCATCCCAGGGGTTCTGCTCCAATTGCTTGATGCCCAGAGAAAACTTCTCGTTCTCCTTGTCGATCTTGAGCACAACCGCCTCGATAGTATCGCCTTTCTTGAATTTCTCACCGGGATGTTTGATCTGTTCCGTCCACGAAATGTCCGACACGTGTACCAGCCCATCGATCCCCTCCTCGAGGCCGACAAAGATGCCGAAGTTCGTGATGTTGCGAATCGTGCCACTCACCCGGGTCGAAATCGGATATTTCTCCTCGATCACGCTCCACGGATTTGGTTCGATCTGCTTCATCCCGAGCGAGATCTTTCGATCCTTCTCGGATACGTCGAGCACGACGGATTCCACGATGTCGCCCACCGAAACGACCTTCGAGGGGTGCTTGATTCGTTTGGTCCACGAAATTTCCGAGACGTGGATCAATCCCTCGATTCCAGGCTCCAACTCGACGAACGCGCCGTACTCGGCCAGTGAGACGACCTTCCCCTCGACGCGCTTGCCAGTGGGATAACGCATGCCCGCGTCAATCCACGGATCGGGTTGAATCTGCTTGAGGCCGAGTGAAACCCGCTCGGTTTCGGCGTCGAACTTCAGCACCTTCACCTTGATCTCATCACCCACCTGAAACAGATCGCTGGGGTGATTCACGCGCCCCCATGACATATCGGTTACGTGGAGGAGTCCGTCGATCCCGCCGAGATCGATGAAGGCGCCGTAATCCGTGAGGTTCTTGATCACACCGTTGACAATCTGTCCAGGTGCGAGGGTTCCGAGCGTGTCTTCGCGAAGCTGCTTGCGTTCGGTCTCCAGCAGAGCACGGCGCGAGAGGACGATGTTCCCGCGCCGCTTGTTGAACTTGATGACCTTGAACTTGAGACGCTGATTGACGACTTGCTCGAGATTTCGCACCGGGCGCAGATCGACCTGCGATCCGGGAAGAAATGCCTTGACGCCGATGTCGACGGCCAACCCGCCCTTCACCCGAGCAATCACGATGCCCTCGACGGGCTCTTCGGCCTTGTAGGCCCTACTGATGTCGTCCCAGACCTTGAGTCGATCGGCCTTTTCCTTGGACAATACGATTCTTCCGTTCGCATCTTCGGCTTGTTCAAGAAGGACGTCGATCTTGTCGCCAACGGCAATGTGAAGGGTCCCGTCGTCGTCCATGAACTCCCAGACGGGGATGAGGCCTTCCGACTTGAATCCGATGTCGATCTGGACGTTCTCGTCATCAATGGAAAGAATGGTTCCGATGACGACTTCGCCCTCTTTGAGGGCCGTGCTCGTCGCGTCGAATAGGTCGGCGAAGGTTTCGCCAGATCCTTTGGAGGTTGCTTCATTCATCAGGTTTGTCTTCGCTTTCGTGCCCCGATCGCAGGTCTACCTTCATTCGGGGATTGGTGGTTTGGTTCGATGCATGGACTTCATCCATCGATCTTGCATGAGGTGTCGAGCGAGTCGCAAGTGTGAGCGCTTCGCGCGCTCCCGAAATCCAGCGCTCGACCGACTCCGAATCATTCGCCTCGATCGCTTGGCCCAATTCGCGCAACGCCTCGCTCACTGCGGCCAGGGGCGCGCCGAGCGCCTTGCGGTTTGCGGTCAGGATGTCGCTCCAGAGCTCGGGATCACTTTCCGCAATCCGCGTAAAGTCGCGGAACCCGCTGCCCGTGAGGTCCGCAGAGCCCTTGGGCGCACGAGCCAACGCTGCCGCAAACCCGAAGGCGAGTACATGGGGCGTATGGCTCGTCCACGCGACCTGATCATCGTGCGCCGCGGGATCACGCATCACGACGCGCGCTCCGAGTGCCCGCCAGAAAGAGCACACGCGCCGCTGCGCTTCGGGCTGCCCGGAATCGGTGACGACGCAGGGCGAGTCCTCGAATAAGTCGGCGCGCGCGTGCTCGATGCCGCGCTCGTGGCTTCCGGCCATGGGATGCGAGCCCACGTAGCAAACGCCGCCCGGCAGCAGGCCGGGCAGCGTCTCTGCAAGCTGCGCTTTGACACTTCCGACGTCGGTCACGATTGCATCCGAATGCAGCGCGGGAGCCAACTCTTGGAGTACATCGGCCATGGCATCGACCGGCGTCGCAAGCACGACGAGTTCGGCACCGCTCGCGGCCTCCGTCGCGTTCCCTACCTCATCGACCCAGTGTCGGCGAAGCGCAAAATTCTGCGCATCTTTGCTCCGGCTGGCGCCCGCCACGGTGGTGGCGACGCCGTGGTGTCTGGCCGCCGCGGCGACCGATCCACCGACCAACCCGAGTCCGATCACTGCGATCCGCTCAAAAAGAGGCTTCACAAACCGCCCTCTCGCAGCCTTCGCAATGTCTTGACCAAGCGTTCGTTCTCCTCCGGAAGCCCGATGCTGATGCGGATGTGATCCGGCATCCCGAAACCGTTCAGCGCCCTGACGATAATGCCCTCCCGCAGCAAGCGCCCGGCCGTGTCGGCCCCCGCCTTCGCGAGCAGGAAGTTCGCATCGGTCGGCCACGTTTCGATCCCAAGTGCGCCGAGTTCACTGTGGAGGTAGTCGGCGCCCTCAGAATTCGTCGAGCGCGCGCGCTCCGCGTGCTCGACATCTTCGAGCGCTGCCAGCGCGGCGACCTCGGCCAACCGATTGACGTTGAAGGGGTGCCTCGCCTGCTGGAGGTAGCCGGCGAGCTCGAGATCGGCGATCCCAAAACCGATCCTCAAGCCCGCGAGGCCAAAGATCTTGGAGAAGGTGCGGAGCGCGATCGTTCCGGGGCGGCGGCCGACCCACTTGAGCGAGTCGGGAAAATCAGTGCGTCGGACAAACTCGTAGTACGCCTCGTCGATCGCCAGAACGACGGTCTTCGGCAACGACTCGACGAAGCGATCAAATGCCTCTGCACCCACGCTGGTACCCGTCGGGTTGTTGGGATTGCAGACGAAGATCAAGCGCGTCCGATCCGTGACGGCAGCAGAAATTTCCGGAAGATCGTGTGTCAAATCTTCCGTGAGCGGCACGCGGATCGACGTCGCACCCATCCCCTGGACGACGACCGGGTACATCGCAAAGGAAGGCCAGGCAAAGACCGCTTCGTCACCGGGTCCCAGCAGCACCTTGGCGAGAAGCTCGAGAATTTCATCTGCGCCAGCACCGAAGACGAGCTGCTCCGGATCCACCTCGAGTCGGCTCGAAAGCCTTTCCCGGAGCGCAAAGCTCGCGCCATCCGGGTAGCGGTGGACGCCCTCGAGGGCTTCGCGGATCGCGGCCATCGCCTTCGGCGAGGGGCCGATCGCGCTCTCGTTGGAGGCGAGCTTGATGCAGCCCTCGATTCCGAGTTCGCGCTCGAGTTCTTCGACCGGCTTGCCGGGCTGATAGGGCTCGAGGCCGAGGATGTGGGACTTGATGATCCCTTCCAGCCCCATCGCCTAACTCCGACCTCGTTCGACGTCAGCCCTCGGGAAAGAACCCAGCATGCGGTGCGAGTGCGCGATGTTGGCCACGAGCGAGAGCGCTCGCTCGACCCGCGGTTCTCTACAGTGACCTTCCAGATCGAGGAAGAACAAATACTCCCAGGGCTTGCCCCGGATGGGCCGCAATTGAATCGCCGTGAGATTGATCCCTTCATCGGCGAATGGTTGCAGGAGTCGATGTAGGCCGCCGGGCTCGTCCTTGCGAATCGTAAACACCGCGGAAGTAAGATCGTTCCCTGTCGGCTCTGGTATCTGCTTCCCAATCACCAGAAACCGGGTCGTGTTGTCTCGCCGATCTTCGATCGAGGCCTCGATGGTCCGCAGCCCGTTGCCCTCGACCGCACTGGCACTGCAGATTGCGGCGATCGACCCTTCGTTGGCGGCCAGCTGCGCGGCCGCAGTGGTGCTGGCCGTCTCCAGGCGCTCGACGCCGGGAAGATTGCGGTCCAGCCAGCGGCGGCATTGGGCGAGGGGCTGGGGGTTCGATGCCACCCGCCGAATGTCTTCGATCCGGCCACTGCGAGACGCCAGGTGATTCGAGATCCGCAGCAGCACTTCACCGCAGATCAACACGTCGCTGTCCACGAAGGCATCGAGGGCCTCGGTCACGACACCTTCGGTCGTGTTCTCGACGGGAACGATCCCGAGGCTCACCGTCCCGCGTTCCACAGCGGCAAAGACATCACCGATGCTCGAAACCGGCTCGAGCGCCGCGAGCCGACCGAATTTCAGGTTCGCAGCCTCGTGGCTGAACGTGCCTTCGGGGCCCATGTAGGCGATCGAAAGGCCATCTTCGAGCGAACGGGTCGCGGAAATGATTTCTCGAAATACCGGGGCCAGGCCGTCGTCGGGGAAAGGGCCGGGATTGCTCTCGACGAGGCTGCTCACGATCCGCTTCTCGCGCGCCTCTTCGTACACGGAGGCACCTCGCGACTGCTTGAGGTGGCCCACCTCGAGCACCCATTTCGCGCGCTGATTCAGCCGCTCGAGAATGGCTCGATCCACGGCGTCGATTCGCTCGCGCAGACGCGCGAGTTCCGAACCTGCTGCGGAAGCTCCGGATTCGGGATTCGACTGTTCCGGTTTGGCCATGTTGCTCCCGTTGCGACGGCAATCGGCGCGCAAGTGCGACGACCGAAAGGCGAGTTGGCACGGGGGTTGGCCCTTCGGGCGCTCCACGGGTCCAAAAATCCCGCTAACCCCCTGAAAAACCTTGCGCAAGGTAGTGGAGGCCCACAACCCGCGCAATTCTCGAAAATGGAATTTTCATCGGAATTGCAAGGGGTTATCGGGATCTTTCCGCTTCAGGTCGATCAGCGCCTGCTATTGGCTCCTAAGTGGCTGAAAAATATATATTTTTTGAATTCGCCGGACCGAAAAGCGGTCAAGCCGGTCCGCCCAATGGCCGATTCCTCAGCAACCGGCAACCCCGAAAGATCCATGTCCGAAATCGACCCGCAATCCGACCATCTGACGATCAACAGCCTCGTCACGAAGATCGTGCTGATGGCCTTCGTGGGGAGCTTTGCGTCCGCACTGCTCGTGAGTTGGACCTCGCTCAAACCCATCCAGGAAACGCTTGCCCAATCCATCGAGGAGCGTTACCCCGAAGCCGCGCGGCGCGCGGCCGAAAGCGCCTCGGCCTGGCTCTCGGCGGGCCACGAAGAACTGCTGCGATTGACCTCAGCACCATGGGATGGAGCGCGTGAATCGGCTCTCGCGGGGCTGCTCCACGAGAGTCGCTACTTCGAGGGCCTCGCCCTCTGCGACAGCCGCAGCGCTGCTTTCGACCGAGTCGGTTCAGCGTCCATCTGCCCGCCCGCGAGTGACGGATCACTTACAGAGGGCGAATGGATTCCGATCCGGCTCTCCAACGGAGTCGTGGTTCCGGCGACTTCGGTGTCGGTATCAGGAGAAGGTGAATCGCGGGTATTCGTGGTCGCTGTCTTCGACCGGAAACAGCTCGCTCTGCTTTTGGCCGAGCACGCACCGCATCCCGATGGAGCCATGTTCCTCACCACAGGAGCCGGCAACGTGCTCGCGGGCGCTGGGCACGAAACACCGAAACAGATCGAGGCTCCAAACGCCGGCGATGAAGAGGACGGCTCCGTCCGCGAATCTACCGACTTTCCGTTGCGCCATACCTTGGGCGCCACCCATCCGCTCGGAGAATCCGATTGGTTCGTCGCCTTCGAGGTTCCCTTCGGGGTCGCCTACTCGTCACTGCTCGTCTCGATCCGCCGGGTGTTACTGATCGACCTGCTGACGATCCTCGTGCTCAGTCTCGTCGCGTATCGGATCACCTCCGCCGTACTCAAACCGATCGAATCGCTGTCGGCGGGTGCGCACCGGGTTGCGGAGGGTCAGTTTGACCTCGAAATTCCGGATTCTGGCAACCTCGACGAGATCGGATTACTCATACGCGCGTTCAACCGCATGTTGCAGCGGGTACGCGCGTACCAGGACGAGATTAAAACCAGCAACGCAATGCTGAGAACCCACAACGTCAAGCTCCAGCAGGCCAACGAGCTACTCGAGCAACTCTCGATCACAGACGGGCTCACCAAGCTGCACAATCATCGGTTCTTCCAGGACCAGCTCACTCGCGAAATCAGACGTGCGGGCCGTGCTTCCACCCCGCTATCCCTCTTGCTGATCGACATCGATGATTTTAAATCCCTCAACGACCGATTCGGACATGCCGCGGGCGATGAACTCCTGCACGGGCTCGCCCTGCTCATGAATGCGTCCGTACGCTCGAGCGACCTATTGGCTCGCTACGGCGGTGAGGAATTCGCGGTGCTCGTTCCCGGCACCGACCAGGGAGGCGCCTATCAACTCGCAGAGAAACTTCGAACCGTAATCGCGGAGTCCTCGTTCATTCTGGATGATTCGCGGCGGCTCACACGAGTCACGGTTTCGGTAGGGGTCGCCCGATTCAAGGGCAATCGAAAGAAGTTTTTCGACGAGGCGGACCGCGCCCTGTATCGCGCCAAGGCAGCCGGCAAGAACTGCGTCATGACCGAAGAGAGCAACGACATCGAGTAGCGAGCCCTTGGCCATGTGCGGTAAGCGCCAGACCGTGCGATTCTCCGCTCCATGGCATCGGTTCTCGGGCTCTCCGGAGGGATCGGGACGGGAAAGAGCACCGTCGCGCGCTTCCTCGGTTCGCTCGGAGCGGCCGTGATCGACGCGGATGCGATCGTCCACGAGCTGCAAGCGCCCGGAACCCCCCTGCTCGATAAGATCGTCGAGGCATTCGAGTCCGACCTGATCGACGCTGAAGGCAGACTCGATCGCAACGCGCTTGGCGCGGCCGTCTTTCACAATCCCACGGCGCGCAGACGGCTAGAGGAGATCGTCCACCCCAAGGTCATCGCCGTCATTGCCGAACGCGTAGCCAGCGCCCAGGCGGCGGGCGCGCCGCTGATCGTGGTGGACATCCCGCTTCTCTTCGAGAGGCGCAAAGACGATCCGAACCGGGACGCCACTCCATCCTTCGATGCAACGGTCCTCGTCTATGCGCCGGAGCAACAGCAGATCGAGCGACAGTTGAAGAGGGATGGTTGCGACCGGGAAGCAGCGCTTCAGCGGATTCGCGCGCAGCTACCGATCGAGAGCAAGAAGTCCATGGCTGACGTTGTCATCGACAATTCGGGCAGCCTGGAGGAAACCCGGCGTCAGACTCGGATGCTCTTCGAACGATTCACCGCAGGGCGTGCTTGAGCTTCGCTACGAACTCGGATGCCGCAACCACGGCCGGCCCGGGCGTCTCAGCAGCTTCGATGAGGTCCACCAACGCGCTTCCCACCACGGCTCCGTCGGCAAAACGCCCGATCTCGGCGATTTGCTCGGGCGTTGAAATTCCAAACCCCACGCAGACCGGAACATCGGAAATCCGCCGAATCATCGAAACAGCCTCTTCCAGGCCGGCTGCGATCTCCTTCCGCGCTCCGGTCACACCGGTTCGTGACACATAATAGAGAAAGCCCCGCGTTTTATCGGCCAACTCCGCAAGGCGAGACTCCCCGGTCGTGGGTGAAGCCAGCAGTATCGGATCGACCTCGTATTCGATCAGCGAATCAAAAAAGAGTTCGCCCTCCTCCGGTGGCAGATCCACCGTGATGACTCCATCGACACCGACCTCCTTCGCGGCTGCCGCGAAGTTTCGCTCGCCCATCGCCAGGAAGACGTTCACATATCCCATCAGCACGAGCGGCTGATCGATCTTGGATCGCAGATTCTTGACGAGCCCCAGGACCCCTCGCAGTGTGGTCCCCGAACGAAGTGCGCGCTCGCTCGAGCGCTGGATGGTGGGTCCTTCTGCGAGGGGATCGGAGAAGGGAACACCGATTTCGATCAGATCCGCACCCGCCTCGGCGATGGCCAACACCAGGGCTTCGGTGGCTGAGAGGTTCGGATCCCCGGCGGTCACGAAGGGTACCAGCGCGCGTTCTTCACGCGTTCGCAACTCTGAAAAGCAGCTTTCAATCCGGCCCATCAGTGCGAGCCGGACCGCCGCGCCGCGAGTAGATCACGGACCTGAGGCGCGTCCTTGTCGCCGCGTCCAGACAGATTGATCAACACGATGGCATCGCTCGAAAGGGTCGGCGCCAGAACCCGCGCGTGGGCGATCGCGTGCGCCGATTCCAGAGCCGGAATGATGCCCTCCATTTTGGACAGATAGAGAAAGCCATCGAGCGCCGACTCGTCGTCAGCGGTCACGTAGGTGGCGCGCCCGCTGTCTCGCAGATGAGCGTGCTCCGGTCCGACTCCCGGATAATCGAGCCCCGCCGATATCGAATGAGCCTCGAAGATCTGACCATCATCGTTGGATAGAACGAGGCTGCGCATCCCGTGCAACACACCCACGACCCCCGCATTGAGCGCGGCCCCGTGGCGCCCGGATTCGATTCCCTCGCCGGCAGCCTCGACACCGACCATTTGGACGCTGTCATCTTCGATGAACGGGTGGAAGAGGCCCATGGCGTTCGAGCCCCCACCAACGCAGGCGACGAGCACATCGGGCAGCCGACCCTCAACGTCCAGCATTTGCTGACGCGCCTCGACACCAATGACGCGCTGGAAGTCGCGGACCATCGTCGGGTAGGGGTGGGGGCCCATCACCGAACCAATGCAGTAGTAGGTGTCTCGAACGTGGGTCACCCAATCTCGCATGGCTTCGTTGATCGCGTCCTTCAGGGTTTTCGATCCGCTCGATACCGAATGGACACGAGCTCCGAGGATCTCCATCCGAAAAACATTGAGAGCCTGGCGCTCGATGTCCTTCGCGCCCATGTAGACTTCGCATTCCAGATCCAACAACGCGCAGGCCGTTGCCGTTGCAACGCCGTGCTGGCCCGCACCTGTCTCCGCAATCACGCGCCGTTTTCCCATGTGGCGTGCGAGCAGACCCTGTCCGATGACGTTGTTGATCTTGTGGGCACCCGTGTGCGCGAGATCTTCGCGTTTCAAGTAGATCTTGGCGCCGCCGAGTTCGGCCGTCATGTGTCGCGCGAAGGTCAGAGGCGTTGGTCGCCCTGCGTAGGTGGCCAGCAAACCATCGAGTTCGGTCTTGAACGTGCTGCTTTGGGCGATTCTCGGATAGGCCTCTTCGAGTTCCTCCAGCGCCGCGATCAACACCTCAGGCACGTAGCGCCCGCCATACTCGCCGAAACGGCCCGGAACATCGGCCACGGTCATTCTCCTTCGCTCTCCGCCTTGCGAACCGCCGTGATGAAGGCCGCGATCTTGGTTGAGTCCTTGCGGTGTCCGTCGCGTTCGACGCCCGATGCAACATCGACTCCCCAGGGAAGCAGATCGCCAAGGCCGCGGATGGCTTCGCCGACGTTCTCCGTCATCAGGCCACCCGCGATGATCAGATCGTGGCCCCTCTCGATCAGAGTTCCCGCACCACTCCACTCCCAAGCCACTCCACCACCACCGCCTTCGCTCGGGTGGTCGAGCAGCAACATCGTCCCGGGAAATTCCTCGGCCGCTTCGAGGTCCGCTCCGCGAATCGCCTTGATGACCGGGAGGTCGACCGCCTCGACCTGCTCCTCGGTTTCGTCCCCGTGAAATTGAATGCGCTCGAGCTCGACCCTACGCAATACGCGGGTGATCTCGTCGTCTTCCGCATCCTGGAAGACGCCGACCCGCTCGACCTGCCCGTCTACCCGCTCCGAAATTGCCACAGCCGTCTGGAGATCCAGCATGCGCGGTGAGCCCGGCACGAAATTCAGCCCGATCAGATCCGCGCCGGCGTCGACAGCCGCCTGCGCGTCGTCGGGATCTGTGATCCCGCATATCTTGATCCGAATGCTCCCTGTCACAATTCCCTCCGTAATTCTCGCAATGCGAGCCCGGGATCCGGTTCTCGCATCAGCGCTTCACCCACCAAAAAAGCGTCGGCGCCAGCGGACTCGAGTCTCGCCACGTCCTTCGCCGTAACGATGCCAGATTCCGCGACGACGACGACTCCATCGGGTGCCCGGCTCGCGAGCCGCTCGCTGGTCCCGAGATCGACCTCGAAGGTATCGAGATCGCGATTGTTGATGCCGATGAGATCCGCACCACACTCGACCGCAATGTCGAATTCGCGATCGTCGTGAACCTCGACGAGTGCGTCGAGCCCGAGAGCATCGGCTCGATCCCTGAGTCGTCGAATCTCGGCTACCGAATCGGTGCCGGAAAATGCCGCGACGATCAGAAGAATCGCATCCGCGCCGGCGACGCGCGCCTCGTCGATCTGGTAGGCCTCCACCACGAAATCCTTGCGCAGCAGCGCTAGCGGGATCGCACGCCGCACGATTTCGAGAGTACCCAGCTCACCCCCGAAATAATGCTTGTCGGTCAGCACCGAGATCGCGGCCGCACCCCCGTCGAAGTAGGCCTTCGCGCAAGTCACTGGATCAAAATCGGTTCGAATCACGCCGCTGCTCGGGGAGCGCGCCTTCATCTCGGCAATGATTCGCGGTCTAGATCCCCGCGTGAGCGCAGTGCGAAAGCCCCGAGTCGGCTCGTCACAAGCCTCCGCCGCCGAAGCCAGGCAGCCCGCCGCGAGCCGCTCCTTGGCCTTCGACACTTCAGCTCGTTTCCGAACCAGGATTTCCTCGAGGATGCTCATTCCCCGGCATCCACTCCTGCGTTGGATGCCGCGATCAGCAGCTCCAATCGCTCCCGGGCAGCACCCGAGTCAATGCTACGCCGGGCGAGTTCAATGCCTTCCTCGAGGCCTTCGGCCGCACCCGCCACCCAGATCCCCGCGGCGGCATTGATCAGCACGATGTCGCGCCGCGCGCCGCTCTCGCCTTCGAGCAGGCTGCGCACGATGTCGGCACTCTCCTTGGCGTTGCCCCCGCGGAGCGCGCCCCGAAGTGGAGGTGGAATCCCGAAGCTCGCAGCATCGATCGCAAGGGGTGAGACGGCTCCGTCCGCGAGAAGCGCCGCGTCCGTTCGCCCGCAAGTCGTAATCTCGTCTAGGCCGTCCGAGCCGTGTACCACGAGCGCCCGAGTTGCGCCCAGCTCGCCCAACGCTTCGGCGATCGGCTCGACCAATTCAGGCGCGTAGACTCCGACCAGCTGCAGTCGAACGCCCGCGGGATTGAGTAGGGGCCCCAGGCAGTTCATCAGCGTTCGAACCCCGAGTTCCCGACGCACCGACGCGATTGCCTTCATCGCCGGATGAGCGCGCGGGGCGAAGAACGTCACGATGCCGATCTCGGCGAGGATGCGCGCGGATTCCTCCACCGGAAGATCGACGCAGACACCCAGGCATTCGAGCGTGTCGACACTGCCGGCGTTGCTACTCGCCGCTCGGTTTCCGTGCTTCGCCACGGGCACCCCGGCGCCCGCAACCACGAATGCGGCGGTTGTCGATATGTTGAAGGTTTCGGCACCGTCGCCGCCGGTTCCGCAGGTATCGATCGCTTTGGGGTCGACGCTCGGTGCCATCACGGCTCGGCTCCGCAGTGCCTTCGCGGCGGTCACGATCTCGCCAACCGTCTCACCCTTGCTACGCAGCGCGATGAGCAGACCGGCCATCTGCGCAGCGGACGCCTTTCCATCCATGATCTCGCCAAACGCGGCTTCGAGGATCGGGCCCGGCACCTCAGAGCCCTCCATCGCCACGGTGATCGCGATGCGCAGGCTCACGCGACTGCTCCGGGCGAGCAGCGCTCCAGGAAACCGCCGAGTAGCGTCTTTCCGACCTGCGTCAGGATCGACTCCGGGTGAAACTGAACACCCTCGATAGGGAATTCACGATGCCGGACCGCCATGATCTCACCATCGTCACTGCGGGCCGTGATCGCGAGCTCTTCGGGGCAGGAATCTCTTTCGATCACCAGCGAATGATAACGGGTTGCTTCGAAGGGTGATGCAATCCCTCGAAGCACTCCGCTCCCATCGTGTTCGATCGAGGACACTTTTCCGTGCATGATCGACCGCGCGCGAACGATCTGCCCGCCGAACGCGACACCGATCGACTGGTGGCCGAGGCAGACACCCAGCAACGGAATCCCGCGTTTCGCACAGGCCGAAACGATCTCGACAGATATTCCGGCGGATTTGGGCTCTCCGGGGCCAGGCGAAATCACCACCCCAGCGGGATCCCGCTCGAGCAACTCATCGACCGTCTTGACATCATTTCGAACGACGTCGACCTGAGCACCGAGTTCACCCAGGTATTGGACCAGGTTGAAGGTGAAGGAATCGTAATTATCGATCATCAAGAGGCGCACAGGCGATTTTGCGCGTGCAGGTCGACCCGTCATCAATCGATTCCCTCTCGGGCCATGTCGATCGCTTCCACCAGCGCCTGAACCTTGGTCATGGTTTCTTCGAACTCGTAATCCGGATCAGAGTCCGCGACGATCCCCGCCCCCGTGCGCATGAAGATCTCGCCGTCCTTCACCAGCATCGTTCGAATCGCGATGGCGGTATCCATGTTGCCCGAATAATCGATGTAACCCACGCAGCCCCCGTAGTGGCCGCGGCGGAGGCTCTCGAGTTCGTCGATGATCTCCATCGCCCGAACCTTCGGTGCGCCCGACAGCGTTCCGGCCGGGAACGTCGCTCGCAGGAGATCCAGCCAATCGAGGTCGGGTCGCAGTGTACCCTGGACGTTCGACACAATATGCATCAGATGCGAGTAGCGTTCGATGATCGCGAATTCAGTCACCTTCACGCTGCCGATGACCGCGACCCGTCCCACGTCATTGCGGCCGAGGTCGACGAGCATCAGGTGCTCCGCACGCTCCTTCTCGTCGGCGAGCAGGCCCGCCTCGATCGCCTCGTCCTCTTCGGCGCTAGCGCCGCGGCGCCGCGTCCCGGCAATCGGTCGCAGATCGATCTTGCGGCCACTGAGCCTCACCAGCGCTTCCGGCGACGAGCCGATCATCACCGCCCCGTCGCAGCGCATGAAGAAGAGATAGGGGCTGGGATTGATCGATCGCAGATGTCGGTAGATGGTGAACGGATCCACCTGGAGAGGCACGCGAAACTGCTGCGAGAGTACGACCTGAAAAATATCGCCAGCTTCGATGTACTCCTTGGCTTGCTTGACGATCTCGTGGAACTCTTCGCGGGTCGAGGATCGCGCCAACGCCATCGGAGCGCGCAACTCCGCTCGTTCTGCTTCAACGGGCAGCGGCTCACGCAGCTTCTGCACCACGGCGTCCACTTCAGAAAGCGCGGCCTCGTAGATCGTACCGTGATCGTCACCGGGCCGAACCTCGACGTGACGCACCACGAAGGCCGTGTGACGCACATTGTCGTGGATCACCACGATTTCTGGGAAGATGAACCAGAGATCCGGAAGGCCGATTTCGTCCGGATTCGTGTCGGGGATCTTTTCGATGAAGCGCACCCAGTCGTAGCTCACGAATCCGACCGCACCGCCCAGAAACGGCGGCAGGTCGCCGCCCGCCTCTGGAATCACGGGGTCGATCTGGGCCAGCTTGTCTCGCAGATAGACGAGGGGATCGCCCTCGATCTGGAATCTCCGGGTTCGACCCGCCTCGGTCCACTCGACGGCTTGTCCGCGAACCCGGAAGACCGCGCGCGCGCCTCTTCCCATGAAGCTGTAGCGGGCCCACTTTTCAGCACCCGCGACAGACTCGAAGAGAAAGCTCGTCTCAGCATCGTCGAGGCGCTTGAAGAGCGACAACGCGGTGTCCAAGTCGGCACGAATCTCGCGCACGACGGGGATCCAATTCCCGCGCTTCGCGAGTTCGTCGAACGATTCTCTGGACGGGCGGCGCAACTCGGCCTCTCGACGGGCACCCGCTAGCGCCCGGGGATGGAAAAGCAGTGTAAAAACGCGTTGTTACCAAACGCGCTAGATGTCGTCAAGGAAGCTGAATTGAGCCAGCCCCGGCTGCTTGGAAGTCGTCGGATCGTTGCCGAGTCCGACGATCCGGTAGACGACATTGAATTCGAATCCGGTCTGGCGATTTTGCCGAGCCTCGAGTCCCATCGCCCAACAATCACACTTGCTGACGTACTCGATGCCAACTCGATGCGCGAGCGAGAAGGACCGCTCGAACGAGTAGGCACCCCGGTAGCGGGCCAACCAGCTCGCACTCAACCGGTAACCCACGGTCCCGTCGATCTGGTTGATTTGATTGAAGCCGCTCGAAAAGTCGTCGTATCGATCGTTTGCCTCGAGAAAATTTTCAAAGAATTGTGGGATGTGTTTCAGGTAGCGATAGCCGGCCCGCAGCGCCAGACGCTCGCCGCGCCACACACCTTCAGCAAGCGCTTCCTCGAGCACCTTGTCGTCGGGATCGAAGCCCACGTTGAAGCGAAGGTCGGTGGAGCCGCCCAGCCGCGCCATTCCGTCGACGATCACATTGCCGAATCGCCCACCGTTGGAAAAGTCGTACTGTGACAGGATGACGAAGTCGGCGAGCAGCTGCGGGCCCTGATCGGCGCTTGCCTTGCGATAGAAGCGGTTGCCAATCCCCCAGGTAAGGCCGTTGAAATCATCGAGCCGATCGGCGCCATCCCGCGTCACGTTGTCGAGGTTGAGTTGGCGAATGCGCGTCTGGGGCAGCGCGGTCTTGGGCGTGAAGACCGGTTCATCCCTGAAGTTCGGCGCCGTCACCACCGCATAGCCGAGGCGCGGCTCCATGATGTGGACCACGCCCTTGCCCAGGCTGCGCCGAAGGCGCGTGCGGAGATCGACGCGCCCCGTGAGCATGCCCCACGACTCGCTTCCCTTGGCGCGCGAATCGTAGAAGGTCTGCCGCCAGCCAACTTCGGGATACACCTCGAAGTAGTTCCCCAGCCGTCCGGGCAGCGCGAGCCGTGGGTTGAGCTTGACGCGGTGGCCGCGATCGGCGAGCGGTTCCCCCTCATCGAATCGCCCGTTCCCCTCCGAGCCACCGGTATTCTGGAAGTCGTCGGCGTGGGGGTCGTCGCCCGCGCCCTGCTCTTGCTCGTTGGGTAGCGCGTCGATCCCGACGTCGTAGAAGAGTCCGTCGGCCGACAAGGTCAAGCTCGGCGGAAGCAGAATCGTTCCGTTCGACAACTGCGTGAAGGGAGCGAACGACTTGTTGGGGTTCTCGTACTGTCCGAAATAGCTGTACTCGACGTCGAACGAGGGAACCAATTGCTCGAGCCAGGGGGCTCGCCTCGGGAGCATGGTGAACTCGGCATCGGGGAGACGCTGGAGCAGGTAGTCGTCTCGGTCCTGATCGTCCGGGTTCTGGAGGTCGTCGGCGTGCAGCACGGAGGCTACGAAACCGAAATCCCCGGATTCATTGAAGTGCTTCGTCGCAAAGACATTCGAGGTCAGGAAACGGTCGTAGCGGGTTTCGGGGAGATCGCGGAAGTCCGAGGGGTAGGCGTTGTCCGAAACCAGCTGGAACTCCGACTTGAGCCCCCAACCGTGCGGCAGGTAGAAATCCTGCTGCCCTTTGGCAACCCAGCGCTCACGGTCGTAGGGATTTTCGAAGCTGTTGGAGTCGATGTCGTCATCGTGGATGAATGCGGCGAAGACCGTTCCCGAAGAGTGTTCCCCGACGAGATACTCCGACTCGACCTCGCCCTTCACGCCGCGTTTTGAGAGCCAGCGCGGAGTGAGCGTCACGTTGATGTTGGGCGCCGCAGCCCAGAAAAAGGGAAGACCCACCTGGAAGCCGGTTCGTTTGCGATAACCGAATTCCGGCAACAGGAAGCCCGAATCGCGCTCGGTCTTGATCGGATAGAACATCCAGGGCATCCAGAGGATCGGAACGCCAAGGATGTTGATCGTCGTATTGCGGGCGACCACATAGCCCTCGACCTCGAGCTCGGCGCTCTCCGCGCGGATCTGCCACGGATCCGCGTCGTCGTCCGGGCAGCGACAGGTCGTGAACCTCCCTTGCGTGAAGGTGTAGGTGCGATCTCCGGTCTTGACGATCTCCTCTCCCTCCATCCGGAATCGATTGCTAGAAGCGTCGAAGTGCGCCAGTAAGAGGACACCCTGCATCGTCGTGAGGTTGAATTCGACGAAATTGGCGTAGACGGTGTCGGTTCCGTCGAAAAAGACCACGTTTCCGCTCGCGACACCGCGACCACCTCGGCGGCTGAAACTGACCCAATCGGCCGCGAGCGTCTTGCCTTCCTGAAGCAGCCGAACGTTTCCGCGCGCCACATACACGTCGCGCTCGCGCTCGTATTCGAGGACGTCGGCGGTGACCTTGAAGGGGGCGTCGTCGAACGCTGAGTCGGAAACCGCAGACGCCGGCTCTGAAATGAACAGGGCTGTTACCAGTACCCCGAAAGCCTCGACCCTGCGACCCACGCATCCCCCGCCAGACTGGAGGATCCACGCTAACAGAGCCTGAGCCCAACCCGCAGCCCCAAGCCCCGACAGACCATGGCGGGTAGCGAACAACCCGCCGAGTGACCCGGCCCACTGGGCCCCCGCCAGTGGCGGGTAGCGAACAACCCGCCGAGTGGCCCGGCCCACTGGCCCCCCGCCAGTGGCGGGTAGCGAACAACCCGCCGAGTGGCCCGGCCCACTGGGCCCCCGCCAGTGGCGGGTAGCGAACAACCCGCCCCGGTCTGCGCGGGCTACCTGCCGGGCTCGAGGCACGCCGAAAGCGCCTCCAGATCCTTGGTGTAGAGGCAGTCGTCGACCAATCGAATCACCTTGCTATCGAAGAGCTGATGCAAGGCCCGGTGGGCCTCGAAAATTGAAAGACCGCAGTCGTCCGCGAGCTCCCGAAGCGTGCTCGGAATCCGGTACCCGCCCTCCGGATTGGGCTCCGCTTTCCGAATCAGGTCCCGCACCATGGGCCGGAGCAGATCGTCGACCCCCAGCACTGCCAGCCTCCGCTCCGCTTCGATGAGACGCGCAACGAGTAGCCGAATCATTCTGATCGCAATCTCCGGTTCGCTGAGGCACATCGCCTCGAGCGTCTCGCGGTCGAGTTCCAACACCCGTGTATTGCAGGCCGCGACCGCCCGGTTGGTGCAAGGCTTGCCGAGCACCACCCCGAGTTCTCCGAAAAAATCGCCCGCGCCGAGTCGGGCCACGACGCGCTGGCCGCCCTGCGCGGTTCGAGACAGCTCGATCTCTCCACTCTGGATCACGTAGAGCTTGTCGCCGGATTCACCCTCGTCGAATACGGTTTCTCCGGCCTGGAAGGCGCGCTGAAAGGAGCCTCGGATCCGAATGTCGGTGTCTTCGTTTCGGGCCAAACCGTCCCTCCTCCTGGGGCTGGGCCAAGAGCGGTTTCGACGATTTCGTTCCCCAGCTTGAGCGTCTCGCGGGAGCCCGATGAGCCCAGCCAACAGGGATGCGCGTCAGCCTAGAGGGTCGGCTCGTGCGCCGGGGAAGAGCCGATGAAGGGCGCCACCAGGCGCTCCAGCTCTTCTACCTCGATCAAACCGACGTGGAGTGACTCGATGTTCCCATCGGGGCTGATGATCGCGAGGGTGGGAAATCCCATCACACCGAACTCCCGAGCCAGGCGCTCATCGCCGATTGCGATCTGGTATTCGACGCCCTTATCTTCGATCCACGGCGCCACGGCCGAGGCGCCTTCGACGTCGACCGCGACGCCAATCACCGCCACGTCATCGGCCTCTCGATGGATCTTCCAGAACGCATTCAGCTCGGGGACCTGGTAGATACACGGGACACACCACGTCGCCCAAAAGTCGACCACGACGGGCTTGCCGCGATGGTCGGCCAGCGAGACCGGGTTGCCGTAGACACCCTTCAGGTCAAAATTCGGCGCCGGCCTCCTGGGCTTTTTGGGCGCTGCTTCCGATGCCGATGCACCCAAATCACCGCCATCCTGAGCGCTACAGCCCAGCACTGGGAGCAAAACCGCCCAGAACACCCAAATCGCCACGTGCCCAGCCACGCAAACGGCTCCTCGGGTCATTGAAGCATCCGTTCCGCTGCGGAAACCCACTCGGTCATGAATTGGAAACGGCTGTTGAGAGCGGAGAGTCGATCCGTCACGAGCAATAAGCCAACTCCTACGAGAATCCCGCCCGAGGCAATTTCAAATTTGCGGAAGTGTATTTTGATGCGCGAAAACGCTTGAAAGAAACGCTCGATGCTCCAGCCAGCAATCAGGAATGGAACCGCCAAGCCCGCCGAGTAGACCACCAGCAGCGCCATCCCCTGCAGCGCCGTTTCTCCGCTACCTGCGATCGTCAGGATCATCGCCAGCGGCGGCCCGATGCACGGGGACCATCCGAGCGCAAAGCCGGCGCCGACGAGAAATGCGCTCAGCGCACTGCTCTGCTTGAATCGCAGCTGGAAGCGGGTGTCGCGATACAGGGCTCGAATGGGAATCAGGCCGGTCATGTGAAGGCCCAGCAGGATGATGAAGACCCCGGCGATCTGCACGAAGCCGAACCGGAAACCCAGGATCTCCGCCTGCCAGGTGCGCAGAACGTGCCCGACCGCGAATGCACCCGCACCCATCAATACAAAAATGCAGGAAAATCCCGTCACGAAGGCGCAACACGCCAGCATCACCCGCCGTCGAATCACGGCGGTGCCTTCTCCCTCCTGCATCTTCTCGACCGAGATCCCCGAGATCAGCGACAGGTAGGCGGGCATTAGCGGCAACACGCAAGGCGACATCACGGAGATCAGACCAGCCGCAAATGCGAGATAAACGTAAGAGCCCAGTTCAGCCATAGCCAGTCAGACAGGATCGCGGTTCGGGATCGGAGACGCCAGCCACCCCCCCTAGATCGGCCAACCCTCCCCGATTCTTCACCGAGTCGATCGGCCGAGACCCGGCCCCGTGAGCCCGCCAGCCCCACCCCACCAAGGCCCGGCCAACTGACCCCCGGGCTGGTGGAGCTGCCTCATTTCCGCGGCGCCCCGTCCGGGCAGGGTGCCCGCCACGCAAAGCCCCCGCAAGAGATGAGGCTCCAATCCAGAATGGCCCGGCCAACTGGGCCCCCGCCAGCAGAAGCCCACTCAAAAGACAACGGCCCTGCGCGGGCTAGTAGACTTCTTCGAGAACCACCGTGTCTTCGCGATAATCCGCCCGCCGGCCGATGAACTCGACGGACCTCTCACCGCGGATGTGGCTCGGCGTGATCACGTAGTCCCCGCGAATCGCGGGGGTCACCACTGCACTCAGCACTTCGGTGTCTCCGCCCGACAGCCCCCACGCGAAACCACCGAACACTACGCCCAACAGCGAGTAGACGATCTTGACCGGGCCGTAGATCAACGTAGCGATCGCAGCGGCTGCGCCCGTTCCCGCCTCGCTCGCACCGCCTTCGGCGCGAACCGGGCTCGCCTGAAACGCGAAGATCAGCACACCCACCATCACAGTGACACGCATTGCATTGGGTCGAATCACGATAACCTCTCTCGATTGGCGATCCGCGATTGAATCGCTCTTCGGCGCACAGCCCGCGTCGGCGGTTCGCGCCACCCCACTTGCATGATGCCGCTGGGATCGACCGCGTCAACCCGGACATCGAAGTCGATCGGATGCTCTGGAGGCTTCTTCAACCCGCCAGTCGCGGATCCACGGCCGAGAGCCCGGTCAGAAAAGCTTCTCCGTATCGAGAAGAATCGTTACGGGCCCCCAGTTCACCAGCGAGACCTCCATCGCGGCCTGAAACCGACCGGTCACTACCGGCACTCCGAGGCCGCACGCCGCATCCACGACGGCCTCGATCAGCGGAGCCGCCTGATCGGCCGAACAGGCCGCCACAAATGACGGTCGCCTACCGTGACGCGCGTCACCGTAGAGGGTGAACTGCGACACGATCCCCAGGGTCCCGCCGCTGTCGAGGAGGGAACGGTTCATCCGATCGTTTTCATCGCCGAAGATCCGCAGATGAACGATGCGGTCGGCGAGCGCCGCTGCCGATTCCGCGGTATCCGCCTTCCCTACCCCGACCAGGGCGAGCAATCCCTCGCCCATCTGACACGCGACCTCACCTCCGACAGAGACCTGCGCGCTGCGAACCCGCTGTACGACCGCGCGCACCTATAGCGCTTCCTGAGCAGCGAAGCGGCCGTCGTAGCGCGCGTCTCCCTCGGTGCGCATCAGCACGAGTTGACAAAGTCGAACACCCGCGTGAATCCGCAGCGGGCGATTCGCGACATTGCTCATTTCGAGGACCTGGCGGTTTGCGACACCCGGCTGCACAAAGGCCGACGTTACGTGAATCATCAGGCCAAGTCTCGCGAAGCGGCTCCTTCCCTCGAGGAATCCACAAAGATCGCTGGGCAAGTGAATCCGCTCTCGCGTGATGCCGTGAATCGTGCAGCCGGGCTCGAGCACGTAGGGTTCGTCGAGTGGATGGACTCGCGTGTGGTCGCGATAATCGGCGTCCTCCCGAAGGTCGATGGGTCCTTCGCGAGACTCGAACACGCGAATCTCGTCGCCCAGGGTGAGATCGATGGACGCGGCACCGAGTTGCTCGGGACTGAACGGGTCGATCTTCAGTCTGCCGGATTCGATTTCCGCCAGAATCACTTCTCGGGTGAGCACGGACATTGGGCGCGCGATGGTACCCTACCCTCCGTGCGGCACCCCTACTTCGATCTTCCACGGCCGATTTCGATCGCGCATCGGGGGTGCGCGGGCGAGGCTCCCGAAAACACGATTCCCGCGTTCGAGCGCGCGCTGGCCCAGGGTGCCGACGTGCTCGAAAGCGACATCCACCTGACCCACGACGGTGTCCCGGTCCTGATTCACGACGCGATCGTCGATCGCGTAACGGACGCCTCGGGAAGTGTCGCTGATTTCACCGCGGACGAGTTGCGGCGTTTCGATGCCGGCTGCCACTTCAGTCCCGATGGCGGCCAGACCCATCCGTATCGGAATCGGGATGTGAGGATTCCGAGACTCGAAGAAGCGTTCCGCCACTTCCCGGATACCCGCTTCAATCTCGAGTTCAAGGCGCCCGGATCCCGGTTGATCGACGCAACGCTGGAACTCGTCGCGAAGCATCGGCGAGAGGCGATCACACTGGTGACCGCGGGAGATGACGGGATCATGGCGGAACTCCGCGACCGTCTCGGTGGTCTCCCGAACCCGATCGCCCAGGGTGCGAGTGAGCGCGACATCCGCGAGTTTATTCACTGCGCAGCTGCGGGAACAGAACCCGCCCCGGGCCCGATGGCATTGCAGATCCCGCCGGACTTCGGCGGGCAACCGCTCGTCACCGAGCCCCTGATCGAATTCGCACACGCCAGGGGAGTTCAGCTGCACGTCTGGACGATCAACGATCCCGCCGAGATGCGTCGCCTGCTGGACCTCGACGTGGACGGCATCATCACCGACTTCCCCAGACGACTCGCAGAAGTCATCAGCGATTGGCGCGGTGGCCGTTGAGCCGATGCCGAAGCGATCGCCGCCGTCTGACCTCGTTACCGAGCAGCTCGCGCGAATCCGGGCCGCGTCCCAGCTGGGCGTGGTCGTAGACCTCGCCTGCGGTCGCGGACGCCACACACTCGCCGTGGCTGCAGCCGGCATTCCGGTGGTTGGAATCGACCGCAGTCGAGCGTTCCTCGCAGAACTTCGCGAAGCCGCCACGCAGCGCGAACTCGCGGTCGAAACGCTCCGCGCAGACCTTGAGAATCCGGCCGAGATTCCGCTCCGAAGTCGGTGTTGTGGGGCGGTTTTGGTATTCCGCTTCCTCCACCGCCCGCTGATTCCCGCGATCGCGCGCGCACTCGCGCCCGGTGGCCTGCTGCTCTACGAAACCTTCACGGTCCATCAGCGCGCACTCGGAAGGGGCCCGCGCAATCCCGACTACCTGCTCGAACCCGGCGAACTGCCTGAGCTCTTTTCCGAACTGGAAATTCTCGATCAATGGGAAGGCCTCAGCGGCGGAACCGAGAGCGCGCACGTAGCGCGTATCACCGCCCGAGCGGGCCTGGTCGACTAGAACGAGGGCGGGCTGCCTGACGCGCAGGGCCGAGGGCGATGCCCTCTCGTCTCCTGCTCCTCAAGAGGCTTCGCGCTCGAAATCTGTTGTTGAGCCGGTGGGGGAGTTAACGGGAAAGCTGGGCGAGGGCCCAGCGGGCGTGTTCGGCGATCAGGGGGTCGGCGCTTTCGAGGTGTCGGCGGATCGATTTTATCAGTGAGGAATCGCGCGCGTTGCCGGCCGCCACGAGTGCGTTCCGGATCAGACCGCGGTAGCGGGTGCGGCGCAGTGCGGTTTTGCGAGTCGCAGCACGCCAATCCTCTTCATCGAGTGCGAGGATCCACTCGATCGAGGGCCGAACCCATTGCGCGCGCGGTGCGATGCGCTCTCGCAGTCCGATCGGATCCGGCGGCAGCTCCCGCCGCTCGCGCAGATTCCACGGACAGACCTCCTGGCAGACGTCGCAGCCAAACACCCAGTTTCCGTGCTTGGCCCGCATGGATTCCGGAATCGGTCCGCGAGCTTCGATGGTCGCGTAAGAAATGCAACGCGTGGCGTCGAGTTCATAGGGTGCCGCGAAAGCGTCGGTCGGGCAGGCGTCGAGGCAGGCCGTGCAGGTACCGCAGTGATCGGGTTCGCGCGCGTCCGGCTCGAGAGCGAGATCGGTCAGGAGCACACCCAGAAACAGATAGGAGCCATGTCGTGGATTGATGAGGCAGGTGTTCTTGCCGATCCAGCCGAGACCTGCGTACGCGGCGAAGACGCGCTCTTGAACCGGCCCGGTATCCACATACGCTCGGCTCGCGATCGGCGCGTCGACCATCGCCGCGAGGCCGGACTCGAGCGCCCGCAACCGATCCAGCATCACGTCGTGGTAGTCCTCGCCGCCCGCGTAGCGGGCAACGGCCGCTGTGAGGGGCGAATCGATCGCAGAACGTTCGGGATCGTAGAGCAGGCCGACCACGACGATGCTCCGCGCTCCATCGAGAACCCGCCGCGGGTCCACCCGCTCCTCGACCCGGCGCGCGAGGTAACCCATCTCACCCGCGAATCCGCGGGCGAGCCAGTCGCGAAGAAATTCGGTCTCGGGGCGTGGAACCGCGTCGGCGATGCCCGCGAGGTCGAAACCGACCGCCAAGGCGAGCGCTTTGGTGCGCTCGGAAAGCGTGCGGGGATTCGAGGCGGCCTCGGTCACGCACGAGCCGGCGCAAAGCGCCGCGGCAGAGCCCCAAGGCCGATCAACGCGAGACACGCGAGCGACGGTGTGATCGGCCTCACCGCGGCCTCAGGCTCTGTTGCCGCATCATATACTCACCCGATAGGTCAATGAATGTCGCAACTTCCAACTCAAATTTAAAGTCTTTTGGTCAAAGCTCAAGGCTTTTGATCATTCATTTGAAGCGCCGATTTCCGCTGTCGTGCAGCGGCTGCGCGAGAGTCTATCGCGCCGGCGGCCTCCGGGCTCCGGCGCGCACCCGGGTGGATACGCTACCAGAGCCGCTACGCTCGTGTTGCTCGCACGTCAATTCGCGACCCGCGGAATCCGAGCCAGCGAGCAGCCCAGAGGCGCCTCGAGGAGGTTGACCGAAAACCGTGCGACGACGTTTTTTCGCATTCTTGCGCGAAGCCATCCGGCGTTATTTCGTCGCTGGAATTCTCTTCTTTGCACCGATCGGCGTCACGATCTGGGCCATCGTCTCGATCATCGTCTGGCTCGACAATCTGTTGCTGCCGCGATTCATCAAGCTCGTCCTGCCCGGCATCGAGGATCCGCCGTCCATCCCACTCGTCGGAATGCTCTTCACATTCGTCGTAATCATCTTTCTCGGCGTCATCGCGCGGCACCTGCTCGGCGGTGAGTTTCAACGCGCGTGGGAGCGCCTGCTCGCCCGAGTCCCAGTCGCTCGGAGCATCTACGGCGGCGTAAAACAACTGGTCGAGGCGATCTTCGCCTCTTCGGGCCAGAGTGCGCGCTTCAACCGGGTCGTATTGCTCGAATATCCGCGCAGAGGCGTCTATGCGCTCGCGTTCACGACCGGCCCCGCAAGGGGCATCGTTCAGGAGGTGACCGAGCTGGAGATGATCAACTGCTTCGTGCCCACCACCCCAAATCCGACCTCGGGCTTCTATCTGCTGGTGCCCGAAGCAGACCTCACCGAAGTCGATCTGTCGGTAGAAGATGCCTTCAAGTTGGTGATGTCCGCGGGCCTCGTGACTCCAGATAACGTACCCCTGGCCGACTCGACGCGCCGCAAAACCAGCTGAACGCGGCGGTCCGCTAATCGTTCACAGGATCCGAGGCGACCCGCGAAACCAGCCGGCGAAAGCGGGGATGATTCATCAGACCGAGCGTGTCGCCGCTTTCGACCATCGCGACCACCTCGGGGTCATCGAGCAATCCCTTGAGTTCGGGGTCGTTTCGGAGCTTACGGATCCGGGGACCGACTTCGCGAAGAACCTCGCCCACGGCGGCGCGAAAGCGATCCGCCTCTTGGGCCGCCTGTTGATCGATCAGTCCGATCGAAGCCATCTGGCGGCGCAGCTCCTCGTCTTCGGAAAGTCTGGTAAAGCTTCGGGTATTGAGCGCCGCTCCGATCGCACCGGCCTCGACGTTCGCCCAGAAGTGCGTGTCGTGCTGGACGGCGAGGACCCGGGGATTCGAGACCACCGACTGGAGATCGATCACGGCCGCGCCGGGATTGGCGGCGAGCCTCGCGATGACGTGCCCCGTGCGACCGGAATCCCCGAGCGCCGACTTGATCCCCGCCTCCACCACGGTTGACGTCAACGCGGCAGCCGCGGAGTTGCCCAATTCGGGGATTCCGTCCGCTGCGCCCGAGAGGCGCAGGGCCTCGACCCAGAGCGCGAGATAACACAGCAACGCTACCACGAAGGCGCCCCGGATCGCTCCGAAGGCGCCACCCAGGAAGCGATCTCGAGAGCTGCGCCCTGCATCGCCACCGGCGTCCGCCCGCCGACACAAAAACTTCGAAAGGATTGCCATGGCGACGAACGCGACCGCGAAAGCAATCGAGCCGGCCACGGGCACCCCGAGCAACCCCGGAAGGCCGAGCCCGTTGGCTACCGGGGAAGCGAGAATCGGTGCTGCGATAATCGCAGTGCCGTAGGCGACCACCAGCGTGAGCAGCCCCATTCCCGCCGCCAGCCCGCCGCGGCGTACGCCGACCCACGAGAACCAGCCCAGGATCGCGACCACGAGTACGTCGAGCCACATGTCGGTCTGAATCGGCGTGACGCGAAGGCGGCTGAATGACGTTGATTGCGGTCCCGCCAAAACACAGCGCGGAAATTGCTCCCCGAGGGGCCCACGGGAGCGCCAAGAACCCCTCACCGAAGTCGCCCAGGGCGAACGCTCGACCCGGATCCGATTCAAGGGCAGCCCGATCGTCCAGCTGGGAATGGCGGGAAGTCCGCGCGATCTCCGCGGCGCTGGGCCGTCTGAGCTCCCACCGCGCTCGCACTCGCCGCGAGTCGCCAGACCGCTTAGTCGCTACGATGCTCGAGCCGTGAACGACAGCGTCGCCAGCACCAGCGCGACCCGCAACCAGCGCCGCCTACTGATCGCGCTCGCCCTCGCCGCCACCTATATGGTGGCGGAGTTCGTCGGGGGGCTGCTCACGGGCTCACTGGCCCTGCTCGCCGATGCTGGCCATATGCTTTCCGATGTATTTGCGCTGGCGATGAGCGTCGCTGCAATCCAGATTGCACGACTCCCTCCCACCCCCCAGCGCACCTATGGCTACCAGCGAACCGAGATTCTGGCTGCCCTCGGGCACGGGATCCTGCTCGTCTGCATCTCGGTCTATATCTTCGCCGAGGCGTACGGCCGCGCCCGCGCACCCGTTGAAATTCTAGGTGCGCCGATGCTCGTGATCGCCGTTGGCGGATTGGTGATCAACATCGTGGGTCTTCTGATCCTGCGCGCTGGCAAGGGTGAAAACCTCAATGTCCGCGGCGCGTGGCTGCACGTGATGAGCGATGCGCTCGGAAGCGTGGGAGCGATCACCGCGGCGATCCTGATCTGGGCCTTTGGCTGGACCTGGGCGGATTCGCTGGCATCTGTCGTGATCGGCCTGATGGTCATCTACTCCTCCTGGATCCTGCTACGAGAGGCCTTGGCCGTGCTGATGGAAGGTGCTCCGACCCATATCGATGTGGAGGAGGTTCGCCGCGCAATGCGCGAACACCGCGCGGTGCTCGGCGTCCACGACCTCCACATCTGGACGGTGGGAAGCGGGATGGTTTCACTCTCGGGTCACGTCGTCGCACACGAAGGTTTCGAAAACGGATCCCTGCTGCGCGAAATCGGTGACCTGCTGATCACGCACTTTGGAATCGCGCATGCCACGATTCAGATCGAGCCCGAGAACTTCCAAGAATCCGGCTCCGCGACTTGTGACTGAGGCCCGGCGCACGGTCCCGCGCGATCTCTCGCACCCGCGAGCCGCATCGATCGGCGGCTGGCGCGGAGGCTGTGAATCCCGGAATATCCAGCCCACGGGAGGCCGGCATGTCTGGCAAGCGAGTGCTCAGAAAGACCAAGGTGATCGCCACCATCGGACCCGCGAGTGATTCGCTGGAAACCATGAAGGCGATGATCAGGGCCGGTATGAATGTCGCGCGGCTCAATTTCTCGCACGGAACCCATCAAGAGCATCGCAAGCGGCTCGAGTGCCTCCGTCAGGCCGCTCGGGAACTTTCGGCAAACGTCGGAATCATGCTCGACACCAAAGGGGTCGAGATTCGAACCGGCCGCCTCGAAGGCGGTGCGGCCACACTGACCGCCGATGACAGCTTCATCCTTTACCGGGAAGGCCGCCTCGGCGATTCGAGTGGAGTTTCGATCTCGCACCGAGAACTCGCGGACGAAATCTCACCGGGTGCGGCCATCCTGCTCGATGACGGCGTCATCGAACTGCGCGTCGAGTCGATCGAGGACGGCGATGTCCATTGCCGGGTCTCGCGCGGGGGACGGTTGGAGGACCGAAAGGGCGTCAACGTACCGGGTGAGACGCTGTCGCGAACGTCGTCGATGGGCCCCGCAGATCGCGAAGATCTGCTCTTCGCGATCGAACACGAGGTTGACTACATCGCGGCGTCGTTCGTTCGCAGCGGAGCTGATGTCCGCGAAATCTGCGACTTCCTGCGGGAAAGAGGCGCCAACATCCCGGTGATCGCCAAGATCGAAAACAGCGAAGGCGTGAAGAACCTCGAGGAGATCGTCGCGGTCGCCAATGGAACGATGGTCGCGCGCGGAGACCTCGGCGTGGAACTCCCGCTCCCGGAGGTTCCGATGATCCAAAAGAAAATCATTCGGACCACCGTGATGAACGGGAAACCCGTCATCACGGCCACCCAGATGCTCGACTCGATGACCCACACCCCGATACCTACCCGCGCAGAGGTGAGCGACGTCGCAAACGCGATTCTGGACGGAACTTCGGCTGTGATGCTCTCCGGAGAAACGGCGAAGGGGGCCTATCCCGTGGAAGCGGTCCGCACGATGGCGGCACTCGCACTGGCCGCCGAGGCGCAGCTGAGCGAGTACGGGTACCTCCAGCACATCCTGCCCGAGGACTCCAACGTCGTGACGGAGTCGGTGAGTCAGGCGGCGATCAACCTGGCGGGCCACATCGACGCCGCCGCCGTCATCACGCTCACCGAGAGCGGTTTCACGGCTCGTTCGATGTCGAAGTATCGACCGGCCTGCCCGATCCTGGCCGTCACGGTCTGGCCCGATGTGCTGCGCAAACTCTCGATGAACTGGGGAATCACCGCGATCCTCTTCGAAGGCAAACGGTCCGACCAAGCGATGGTTCAATTCGCGATCCGTCACGGGCGCGAAATTGGCTGCATCAACCTGGGCGACGACGTCGTTGTCACGGCGGGAATCAGTCAGACGACGGGCAGCACCAGCACCATCCAGGTGTTGACGGTCGAAGACTGATCCGACCCAAAACCCCTTTTAATAGGAGCCGACATGGCCGAGATCCGGCTGACGTCAGTTGTTCCCGCCGGCGGTTGAGCCCGCAAGCTCGGAGCTGAGGACCTGGTCCAGGTCCTGAAACGGGTCCCCCCGTTCGACCATGCCTGGGTCGATCCGAATCTCGGATCGATGGAGGACGCCGCACTGCTGCGCCCGGATTCCGGCCCTACACTCGCATTCACCGTCGATTTCATCACACCGATCGTCGACGATCCCGAAACCTATGGTGCGATCGCCGCCGCCAACGCGCTCTCGGACATCTACGCGATGGGGGGCGAACCGCAGGTGGCACTCGCGATTTGCGGCTTCCCGAAGGACGTTCTACCGCTCGACGTACTCGGGCGGATCTTCCGGGGCGGACGCGACAAGGCCGCGGAAGCCGGCTGTGCGATCGCGGGTGGACACACGGTACTCGACCCCGAGCTGAAGTATGGGCTGTGCGTAATCGGCAGCGTTCCGGGTGCTGGCCTCAGACAAACCAACGCCAAGCCGGGTGACCGCCTCGTTCTCACCAAGCCACTCGGCTTCGGAATCGCCGCGCAGGCCATCAAGGAAGCGAAACTCTCGGCCGGCGACTTGGAGACCACTCTTGCCGCGATGGCGACCCTCAACAAGGGCGCCAAAGACGCCGCGCTCGCGGCCGGAGCGCGAGCGGCAACCGACGTCACGGGGTTCGGGCTGCTCGGTCATCTTCACCACCTGGCCTCAGCCTCCGGTTTGGCGGCCAGGATCCGGCTGCGGGAAGTCCCGACTCTCGACTTCATCCGCGACCTTGCAGAAGCGGGTGTGGCGCCAGGCGGTTCGAGGCGAAACCTCGAATACGTAGCGCCCCATACACGTTTTGGGGACAACGTCGCAGAGGTCGATCGATTGATCCTCTCTGATGCGCAAACATCCGGCGGCCTACTCATCGCAGTGCCACCCGATCTAGAGCCCGATTTGATCGCGGAGTTGGAGCGCAACGGTACGCCCGCCCGAGCTGCTATCGGCGAACTCGTTCCGGGGAAGCCCGGCTCGATCGAAATCACCTCCCAATGACCGCGAACCGCCGCCGCGGACCTCTACCGTGACTCTCGCGGCGCGCTGACCGCAATCCACCCCTCTGCTCGCACCTCACCCACAGATTGCGCGCAACTTGCGCGCAACTTCCCGTTTCGCGCCTTCAAGACGCGCGCCCGTCTGCCGATTCAAGGGAAAGAAACCGGGAGCCTCGATATGCGCCGCTCGGCAATTTGTCTGTTGGTGTTGCTGCTGCAAAGCAGCGACGCCTCGTCAGAAATCTTCCGCTGGATCGACGAAGCGGGAAAGCTCCACTTCGCGCAAAACATTCAGCAGGTGCCGTCCCAATACCGCAAGCAGGCGCTTCAGCAAAGCGCCGCCAAGAGCGGCGGAAGCTTCCAGACCTACACCAAGAGCATCGAGCAGCAAGGGTCGAGAGCATACAGAAAACACCGGGTTCCGTTTGTCTCTGAAGGCAGCCTGATGCGCGTCAACGCAATCGTCAACGGCCACCTCGAGTTGCCGTTCTTCATCGACACAGGAGCGAGTGGGGTGTCCCTCCCCGCTTCGGCCGCGAGGCGACTCGGCATCTCGATCGGTCCGAACACGCAACGAGTCACGATGCAGACCGCCAACGGATCGATCGAGCTTCCACTCGTCCGACTCGACTCCGTCGAACTGGCTGGCGCCCGCGTCGAAGGTCTGATGGCGACTTTGAATCCGACCCTGAGCATCGGATTGCTCGGGGGAGCGTTCTTCAACCAATTCACCTACGGCGTCGACCCTGCTGCGAACATCATCACCCTGGAACGAAATTACGCGGCCGTCATACCGAGCCTGAGTGAGGGCCACTGGCGGAGGCGCTTCCAAAAAATTCGAAGCTCTCTCGAACAATTGGACGCATATCTCCGCAACAGAGAGGGCTTGAATGAGGCGCGTCGCGAAGAGCTGGAGCAGAAGCGCGTCGAACTTGAAGCGCGGCTCGACGCGCTCGAGCGCGAGGCAAATCGCGACAGCGTTCCCAGAGCGTGGCGCCGCTAGGAGCGTGCGACAATCCTTGAGAATCTACTCGAAGGGTCGCTCGATCGAGGTTCAGGGTGATACCGTCCGCAGCAACCAGCTGCGCACCCGCGAGCGAACCAGCGTGGGCTTGATCGGCTTGGTGAGATAATCGGTCGCTCCCGCCACGAAAGCCTCGACCAGGTCCGCTTCTGTCAACTTCAACCCCGTCAAAATCAAGATGGGGATGTCGCGAAGCCCAGGATCGGTCTCGGCGCGCAGCATTTTGCACACTTTCATACCATCGAGGTCCGGCAATCGCATGTCCAGCAGCACCAACGACGGGCGTTTCTCCCGAATTTGTCTCAATGCCGTCTCGCCGTCCTCCGCGGTGATGACCCGGATCCCGTCGGCGCGCAAAGCAGCCTCGAGCAAGAGCACCATGTCCGGGTCGTCGTCGACGATCAATACGGTGGCCGGACCGCGCCCCGACACAGCGAGCAGCGCCGATGAATCAGAGCCGAGCGAGCCCCGACGCACCTTCTTGTCTCCCTTGAGCTCGATGAACGCCCCCTCCGCGGCGGGCTCGATTTCGGGCGTATAAGAAGCGGTGGCTGCTCGCTCGCGGGCCACCGCACACAGCGCGTCGATCGCATCGTCGTCCCGATCAGGGTCATGGTGGGTGAAGATCAGGCGCTTGGTGCGGGCTCGAATCGCGTAATCCACCGCCCTCTCGAGCGGCGTGTGCCCCCAACCCGCCTTGGCGGGGAAATCGGCCAACGTGTACTGCGCGTCGTGAATGATGAGGTCAGCACCCTCGAGGAACTTCACGTGGCGCCGATCTTCGTGGTGGATGGGTTCGGCGCCGGCGGGCGCGTCGAGCGGATGCAGGGAGTGCGGCTCATGATCACAGGCGTAGACCACGGTGACACCATCGACTTCGAAACGAAAACCGAGTGTGAGCGCCGGGTGGTTCAAATACTGCGTAGTCACACGAACCGAACCGACCTCGAAAACACCCTCCGTCAAATCGGCGTAGCTGATTTCGGCCATCAGGGAACCCAAGTTGATGGGCGAGTACTCGTAGGCCATCTGTCCGGCGAGGGTGGACTGCAGTCGCTGGTCGCCCCCGCCCGGCGCGTACACCGTCCAATTCGAGCGCTCGACGAAGAGCGGATCGAAGAACGGAAACCCCTGGATGTGATCCCAATGGGTGTGACCGATCATCAGGTTTCCGGTGACGGGTTCGCCGCTTTGGGTCAGCGCTTTGCCGAGACCATACGCACCCGTCCCACAGTCCAATACGATGAGCGTTCCATCCGCGGCGCGCAGCTCGACGCACGAGGTGTTGCCTCCGTAGCGAACCGTCGCGGGTCCGGGCGTTGCAATCGACCCCCTCGTGCCCCAGAATCGGATCTTCATCCCGGCTGATTGTATCGAGCCGCTCTTGATCCCGCCGATGCAAATTTTCGGCATGGCGCTCGGTTGCACTTCCGCGGTGCTGGAGCCGCTACCGCTCGCCTTATTGGCGTGTGCGGGCGGCTGCTCGTAGAAACCTCGGAGCCGCCCGCGCGAAACGGGAAGCGACACCTGAACATCCGTTCGGATTCGGGCGAGAGCGCTACTTCGGGGCATTCGTCATCGCGATGGTGTTCTTCGCGCTGGGCTCGGTCTTTTCGATCCACGAGGGCATCGACAAGCTCCGCCACCCCCACGTGATCGCATCGCCGGCGATCGACGATCTGGAGTCCAAGATCCGGCGACAGACGCCCATCGCCCGAGTGATCTACGTCGAACCGGGCGTCACCCGGAGCGTCTCCGCGTAAAAGCGGAAACACCGCTCGATCAACCATCGGACAGGCTTGCCTGCCGTACCTTGACGCCAGCCTCGCGAAGCAAATCCAGCGAGACCTCGCCGAGCGGGTAGTCGGCGTTGTAGACCACTTCGACGATTCCGGAGTTGATGATCATCTTCGTACACATCAGGCACGGCGAGAAGGTCGTGTAGATCGTGGCTCCTCGGATCGACGCGCCGTGATAGGCGGCCTGGGTGATCGCGTTTTCCTCGCCGTGCGAACACAGACATTCGCCGAGGCGCTTGCCGCCTTCTGCAAAGCCGTTACAGCGCGGGCAACCGCCCTCGTTGCAGTTGCGGGTACCGCGCGGCGTGCCGTTGTAACCCGTGGAAACAATCCGTTTGTCGAGGGTGATGACCGCCGCCACCTTGCGTTTCACACAATTGCTGCGGGATGCGACGACCCGCGCAATCGACATGAAGTATCCATCCCAGCTGGGTCGCTCAAAAAAAAAGCTGCGCTCGAGTACACCCTGGACATTCTGCAACAGCTCCTCGAGGCTGCCGTTGTTCTCGACGTGATCGTCGGCCAGTTCGCGAACCGCCAACAACTGCTGTGCGGCCGGACCCTCACTGCCAAGCTCGCGGCCTTCGAGCTGGCGCAACTCTTCCAACGAAGTCGGATCTCCAACGCGCCTCCGCGCGACGATACGCTGCAGCCGGACTTCTTCGTCCGCATCGATCCAGAGCAGTCGGAAGTGCTTGGTTCGCGCGCTCAGGGTCTCGACTTCGGCTGGGTGGCGAATCGAGTCGATCACATAGTTGCGGTCGCCTACCAGCGACTCCGCGAGGCGATTCGCAACCCCGCCAAGGCCCTCGGAAGTGCGAATCTCGTTGCCGACCTCGATCATACGCTCTCGGGTTGGCTCGAGTCCGCGGCAACTCAACTCCTCGCGAATCACGTCGGACAG
>JADFQO010000002.1:146876-150580 GCA_022561775.1 Myxococcales bacterium
TAAAAGCTCCGCGCCTCCAGATATTGGACGACCTCGCCCTTCCCCGCTCCGTAAAGGCCCGCGATTCCAAGGATCATGTCAACCTCCTGCCCGACAGCTGGCTCGCTCAAATAGATATCACCGATCCCAGCCGTACGCCCAGCCCGAGCGCGAGGTCGTCCAACAGCGAGCCGTCCGAGCCTTCCGAACCGTCTAGGCAGCCCCCCCTAGCAGAGCGATCTCGAGTCTGGCAGCCTCAGGCCGGTGCGGGTTTTCGTCACGGGCGCGCGGGGTTTCGTCGGTGGACACCTGGTTCCACGGCTCCTCGACGAAGGCTTCGAGGTCACGGCCACGGATCGCGACCTCGACGTCAGCGATCGCGTCGCCATCGAAGCGAAGCTGAAACAGGCGAAGCCCGAAGCGATCGTCCACCTCGCGGCGCAGAGCTCGGTCGCCGCATCGGCTGAAGACCCCGAGCAGACCCACCGCATCAACTACATAGGAGCGCTTTCAGTTCTGGAGGGAGCGCTGCGCTGCGGCAGCCGACCGCGGGTCCTGCTCATCGGCTCCGCCGAGCAATACGGCAGTGCCGGCCCGGGCTCGCCTCTCTTCACCGAGGATTCACCGCTCATGCCCGCATCCGAGTACGCCCGCAGCAAGGCCCGGGCCGAACGGCTCGGCACGTCGTTCGCCGACGCGGGCCTCGAGGTCGTTCGGATTCGCGCTTTCAGTCACAGCGGGCCGGGCCAGTCGGACGCGTTCGCGCTTTCGAGCTTCGCCCGACAGATCGCCGAGATCGAAGCGGGCCGGCGCGAACCCGTGCTGCGGGTGGGCAACCTCGACTCGGTGCGCGACTACCTCGATGTCGGCGACGTCGTAGAAGCCTATCTTCGCTTGCTCGACCCCAACGTCGCAGCCGACATCTACAATGTCGCGAGCGGAGTCGGCACCCGACTCGGCGACTTGCTGGACGCACTGCTCGATCTCGCTGACCCACGACCCTCGATCGAGCGCGACTCCGAGCGCTTCCGACCCGCAGATTACTCGGTCGGCGACGCCAGTCGCCTGCGGGCCGCGACGGGCTGGAAACCCACCGTACCGATCGAGCGGATGCTCGAAAGATTGCTCGACGATTGGAGAAAGAAGATCAACGAATTGTGAGTAGCGCCAGCCACGGATCTCCGTTCGCGTCCACGCGGTTGCGCGCACCGCACTCGCAGAGGCCCGCCGCACGCAGCACCCCGGCGACCGATTTGCGTTCGCGGGCCTCGAGCCCCGTTGCGCCAGACGCGCACGCTTCGGCAGCCAGCCGCTCGGCTTGCTCAGCATCGGCGGCCCGCACCGCGATCTGGCGAAATGTCTCGTGCGCCGTGCTTCTCGCCATTTCTGCGGATCTCTCCGGTTGCTACTACACCCACGTCGCGATGGGCCAAAGCCGTCTGCTGCGCGCGCGAAAGCCGATCGAAGCGGTTCTCGCAGACCCCGCAACACCACCCGAAATCCGCGAGCGCCTGCTCCTCGTGCCGCAGATTCGCAAATTCGCCATCGAGCTCGGCCTCGACGCTCGGGGACAATATACGAGTTTCGTCGAGTGGCCCGGTGATCGGATCGTCACGAGCGTCGTGGCGACGCGCCCGGGCACGGTCACGCCCGCCGGATTCCACTTTTTGCTGCTCGGCCGACTGCCCTACAAGGGATTCTTCGATCGCGAGCGCGCCAAGCGGGAATCGGAGGCGCTCCGAGCCGACGGCTGGAACGTCTGCGAGTTCGGCGTGAGCGCCTACTCGACTCTCGGATGGATGGACGATCCGATCACCGAACCGATGTTGCGCCAAGAGCCGGGGCAGCTCGTAGAAGTGATCCTTCACGAACTCGTGCACGCCACCATTTACCTCAAAGGTCACGCAAACTTCAACGAAAGCATCGCGAGTTTCATCGGAGAGGAAGGCAGCGTGCTCTTCTATCAAAACAGCGACCAGCCCGAGCGCGCGCACCGGCGGCGTCTGGAAATCGAAGACGCAAGGCGAGTACACGCCGCACTCCTCCGCTTCAGGGACGAGGTATCCGCGTTGTATGCGTCCCAGGGCAACGGAACAAGCCGAGACGAAATTCGCCGGGACCTCGAAGAACAAGCGCGAAAGCGCATCCGCAATTTGCCACTCGGAACCCGAGACCCGAATCAACTTGCTGCCGTGTTGCGCATGAACGATGCCTGCCTGGCCCTAACCGGAACCTACGCGGCCGAACTCGAGCGCTATGCGGAACTCTTTTCGCGGCTCGACGGCAACCTCGTCGCGTTGATCGCGCGCCTCAAGGGCTTGAAAAACCCGAAAGATCCCCTCGCGGCCCTGCTCGCCGACTGACGACAGAGGGGCTGCAGACAGCAAGCCCCGAATTCCACGCCCAAAAGCAGCGCTGAAGGGTGTTCTCTCAGGGATGCGAAGAGATGAGCCGATGAGCCAGGCGTGCCCGAAGAATGCCCGACGCCGCAATCCGATGACGACGCGGCCTCCCCTTTCGACGCCGAGCAGGCCGCGACGCTGATCACGGCGATCCGTCACAACATCGAACGGGCGCTTCGGGGCAAGCCCGAGGTCGTCCGCCGGGCCGTCGAAACCTTGCTTGCGGGCGGACATCTGCTGCTGGAAGACGTACCCGGCGTCGGCAAGACGACGCTCGCACAGGCACTGGCCCGCAGCATCGACGGCAGCTTCAGCCGAATCCAATTCACCAGCGATCTCCTGCCGAGTGATGTTCTCGGAGCCTCGGTTCCCGAGACGCGAGACGGTGCGCCCACCGGTGGGTTCGCATTTCAACCGGGGCCGATCTTCGCCAACGTGGTGCTCGCCGACGAGGTCAACCGTGCCAGCCCGAAGGCGCAATCTGCGCTTCTGGAATCAATGGCTGAATCGGGAGTCACCATCGACGGCGTGACGCACGCGCTGCCTAAGCCTCACTTCCTCGTCGCGACGCAGAATCCATTGGAGCACCACGGTACCCATCCACTTCCCGAATCCCAGCTCGATCGCTTCCTCGTGCGCACGAGAATCGGCTACCCGGACCCCGCCGACGAGGCTGCCGTATTGCGGGAGGATCCGGCCGCAACGGAACTGCCGCGGCTGAAGCCGGCGGTGACGATCCCCGAGCTGCGCCGGCTTCAGCGCGCCGCGCAGGCCGTCAAATTCGACGAAGCGTTGGTCGGCTATCTACTCGCCATCGTCGCCGAAACCCGCACGCACGAAGCGCTCGAAATCGGCGTTTCGCCGCGTGGAGCCGTCTCGATGCGCCGCGCCGCGCAGGCGCGTGCACTCGTAGATGGCCGCGACTTCTGCATACCCGAAGATGTGCAAGACCTCGCGGTCGACGTGTTCGCACACCGCATCACAGTAGACCCGCGCTCGCGCCACTCCCGCGACGGCGAGGAAACCTCGTGGATCGTCCGCGAAATTCTCGAAGCCCTGCCCGTTCCCCTTTGAGGGCGCGACGCGCCCGCTGGCTTCGGCCACCCCGCGCCTTGCGGCCGACCCGAGCCGGTTGGCTGTTCTTCGCAATCACGCTCGGAGTGGGGTTCGCAGCGCTCAACACCGGGAACAACCTGATGTACCTGCTGCTATCGCTGATGCTCGCGTTCCTGCTCCTCTCCGGCGTGCTCTCGGAATCTTCGCTCCGGGGCATCCGCGTCCGCCGGCAATTGCCCCGCGAACTCTACGCGGGCTCCGAAAACA
>JADFQO010000023.1 GCA_022561775.1 Myxococcales bacterium
CGCCGCTGCTTCCAACCAGGGCGCCGGTGACGATCAGCAGGTCGTTGTTCAGCATGAAGCCCGCCGCCGCCGCCGCCCAGCCCGAGTAGCTGTTGAGCAGCGAGACCACGACCGGCATGTCCGCGCCGCCGATGGCCATCACGAGATGGACGCCGAGCACGGCCGCAATCGCCGTCATGCCGAGCAGGTAGATCAGCCCCATCTCATGGGTGGTCCGCGGCAAAACGAAGAGCACCGCCAGCACCGTAATCGCCACGACGATGATCAGGTTCAGGACGTGACGCCCGGGCAGCAGCAGAGGAGTTCCGCCGATGGCCCCGCGCAGCTTTCCCCAGGCGACCACGGAGCCGGTGAACGTCAGCGCCCCGACGGAGACGCCAACCCAAATCTCGAGTTCGTGGACCATCACCGCGGTCGAGCCCGTCGTGGCCACGCTTGGCTCGGGGTTGAGATACGAAGCGACGCCGACGAGTACCGCGGCGAGACCCACGAAGCTGTGCAGGATCGCGACCAGTTGAGGTATCGCGGTCATCACGATGCGGATCGCAATGGCCGCGCCGATCAGCGCGCCGGCCGAGAACGCCGAGCCGACCAGCCCGTAGCTCTTTACCTGGGGATGGAGCAGGGTTCCGATCAACGCGATCGACATACCCACGATTCCCCAGGTGTTGCCGCGGCGCGCGGTCTCCTGGTGGGAGAGGCCCCCCAGGCTCAGGATGAAGAGAACCGCCGCAACCAGGTAGAGAACCGCTAACGAAGTTTCGTCCACGGCCCCTACTTCCGAAACATCTTCAACATGCGATGGGTGACGAGAAATCCGCCGACGACGTTGATCGAGGCGACGAAGACCGCGACGGTTCCGAGCAGCGTGGCCAGATCGACCTCACCGCTGGCGCCCTTCAACAATCCACCCACGAGTATGATTCCGCTGATCGCGTTGGTGACGCTCATCAACGGCGTGTGCAGTGCCGGTGTCACGCTCCAGACCACCTGCCACCCGATGAAACACGCCAATACGAAGACCGTGAAGTGCTGAATGAATTCCTGGGTGGTGTAGAGCGCAAGGCCCGCGAGACCGATGGCCGCCACCAACGACGCGATCGCGCGAGATAGCGGTTTACGGGCGGGTGGCGGCGGCGGACTCACCCGCTCCCTCACGCCGGTCTTGGCCTTCTTGACCCTCACAGGCGACGGCGCAGAAACCGGGATTTCGGGCGGCGGCCACTTGTTGACGCCGTCGCGAAGCACCAATGCCCCGCGAATCACGTCGTTTTCCTCGTCGATGCTGAAATTGTCGCCACCTCCCATCTCTTCGAGCAGATGAGCGACGTTTGCGCTGAACATTTGCGAAGCGTGGCGAGCCAACCGACTGGTTAAGTCTGTATAACCGACGATCTTCACACCGCCGTGGTCCACCAACTCTCCGGGCTCGGTGAGCGCACAGTTGCCGCCCTGCTCGGCCGCTAGGTCGACGATCACGGAACCGGTCTTCATCATCTCTACCATTTCGGTCGTGATCAGGACCGGCGCCCTCTTTTCCGGAATCAGGGCGGTGGTGATGATGACGTCCACCCGCTTGGCCTGTTCGCAAAAGAGCGCCGTCTCGGCGTCGATGAACGCCTGGCTCATGACCTTCGCGTAGCCACCGCCGCCTTCGCCCGACTCTTCGAAATCCAGTTCGAGGAAGGAAGCGCCCAGGCTCTCTACCTGCTCCTTGACGGCCAGGCGTGTGTCGAAAACCTTGACGACCGCGCCCAACCCGCGCGCCGCGGCAATCGCCGCCAGGCCCGCGACACCGGCCCCGATGACCAGGACCTCCGCGGGGGGCGTCTTCCCCGCAGCCGTCATCTGCGCGGTGAACTGCCCGCCGTAGACATTCGCGGCCTCGACAACCGCGCGATAGCCGGTGATGTTGGCCATGGAAGAGAGGACGTCCATCTTCTGGGCCCGAGAGATGCGCGGTATCGCGTCAAGGGCGATCACGCTCGCGCGGCGCGCAGCGAGCGCCTGGACGAGCGCCTCGTGCTGCGCCGGAAACAGCAGACATATCAGCACCCCGCCCTCGCGCAGAAGACCGACTTCGCTGGTTTGCGGCGCGCGCACCTTGGCGACCAGCTCGCAGTTCCAGACTGCGGTGGCGTCGGCCGCGATCTCTGCGCCGGCCGCTTGGTAGTCGGCGTCCGCAAAGCCAGCGCCCCGACCCGCGCCGCTCTCCACCAGGACTTCGAATCCCAGCTGCGTCAGCCGCCTGACGCTGTCCGGGGATGCGGCGACGCGCCTCTCATCGCGCTCGACTTCGCTGGGAACACCTATCTTCATGGCGGCTGCCGCTGCCTCCTCGTGGCGCGGGAACGCTACAAC
Source organism: Myxococcales bacterium (assembly GCA_022561775.1). Classification (GTDB taxonomy): domain Bacteria; phylum Myxococcota_A; class UBA9160; order UBA9160; family SMWR01; genus JACZVU01. The sequence continues at coordinate 2,362 of JADFQO010000023.1, forward strand.
AACTCGGGCCGCAACCGCGGGCCAAACTCGGCGTTTCGAGAGCGAAAACGACGACTCGCGCTGTTGGTGAGAGCATGCAGGGCCGGCTGCGACCGCTCAGCTGTCCCATCTTGCCACGGCGCTGGGCATGCGATCGGCGCGCGAGTCTCTGTGGCCTTTATTCAGCCGTACCAAAGAGCAAATCGAAAAGGGGCGTGATCGAGGCGTAGTTCCCCGATCGCATGCTCACATGATGTCTGTCGTGCTTCCGCGCGAGGTGGCTGAGGGTTCGAAACGGGAAAAACGGCAGGTCGAGGCCCGTGTGATTCAAGATGTTCAGGAAGGAGTAGACGACAAACACGCCCGCAAAAGAGTAGATGCTCACGGGGCCCACGAGGAGAGTACAGAGCATCAGCAGGACCAGGCCGATGGCGTTCTCGAGTGGGTGCATGTAGAGGCTGTCGTAAGCGGTCGGGTAGCGAACCGTGTGATGGACCGCGTGAACCCTCTTCAGCGGTCCCCACTGGTGAAATGGATAGCGGTGAACGAGGTAGTAGGCGAAGTCGTAGGTGATCAGGATCCCGGCTCCTTCCAACAGCATCCGCCAAGGCGAAGCCCCTTCTTCGTAGAAGAGAAAGGCGTAGAGCAGGTAGGTCAATCCGTACACCATCGAAATCGACAGCACCGAGTTGAAGACCGCAATGCGCCAGAAATTCGGGCCTTTGGGGGTCCGCACCGGCTCTTCGCGAATACGGTGGTTGTCGGCGACGGGCATTCGGAAGAGCAGCGTCAGGCCGATCAGCAGTGCGCCGGACAGCGCGAGAACAATGCTCAGCAGTACGTAGAGGGACATCGCTCACTCCCGCCAATTCGGGCCCAAAATCGGGTCAGCAGCCAGAATTTTGGCGCTAAATCGCCGAAGGCGTGGAATCCAGCTGTCCAAGCATAGATGATTCCCGTAGCTTTGTGGTCCCGGCCGTTCAGCGAGCGACCTCGCCCCGACCTCCCTCTCGATCGAGGAGCCACCGTGCAGACCTCATCCGTCAGCGATCGAACCGCTCGCCGCGCGCCGCTCCCGGAACGCACCAGCGGCCCCAACCCCCCGCGACTCTCCGGCGGACTGCCGGTGATCGGCCACACCCTGGAATTCGTCCGCTCCACGATCGACCTGCTGTTCCGCGCGCAACGCGAACTCGGCGAGGTGGCCGGCCTACGCGTCGCCAACAAGAACATGGTCGCGCTGTTCGGTCCGGAGGCGCACGAGGCGGTCTTCAGGGCTCCCGACAGCCAGCTCAACCCCGCGGATGCCTACAAGATCATGACGCCGGTGTTCGGCAAGAACATGATTTACGACGCCCCGCCAGAACGGATGGACGAACAGCTCAAGATGTTGCTGCCGGCCCTCAAGGACCAGAGGATGCGCACGTACGCCGAGATCATTGTCGAAGAAGTCGAAACCAGCATCGCCGATTGGGGCGACGAAGGCGAGATCGACCTCGTCGACTACTGCCGGGTCTTGACCAACTACACCTCCGCGCACTGTCTGTTGGGAAGAGAGTTCCGGCACGACATGACGCATGAATTCGCCGAGGTCTACCACGCCCTCGAGCGCGGCATCACACCGCTGGCCTACATCAACGCGCACCTCCCGCTGCCCTCCTTTCGCGCCCGCGACAAGGCGCGGGTGAGACTCGTCGGAATGATCGGTGAGATCGTCGAAGCTCGGCGGCGTTCGGGTGGAAAAGGAGAGGATTTTCTTCAGACGCTGATCGAAGCCCGCTACCAGAGCGGAATGGCGCTGACCAACCACGAGATCACCGGCATGCTGCTGGCTGCGATGTTTGCGGGCCACCACACCAGCTCGGTGACCACCGCCTGGACGCTTCTCGAGTTGATGCGGAACCCGGCGTGCCGAAGGACCGTCGTCGAACAGGTCGACGATCTCCATGCGAAGAGTGGGGTGGTCAGCTTGGAATTCCTGCAGGGATTCACAGAAGGAGAATGGGCGGTCATGGAGGCACTTCGGCTCCACCCCCCGTTGTTCCTGCTGATTCGAGTCGTGAAGCGGGAGTTCGAATTCAAGGACTACCGCTTCGCGGTGGGCACGTGGCTGCTGCTCTCGCCGTCAGTCTCACAGCGCATCCCCGAAGTCTTCGCAGACGCGGACGGCTTCGACCCCCAGCGCTTTTCCGCGGACCGGATCAAGACCATGCACCCGTTCGCCACCATCGCGTTCGGCGGGGGGCGTCACAAGTGCCTGGGAAACGCCTTTGCGCGCCTGCAGATCAAGGCGATCCTCGCGACGCTGCTTCACCGTTACGAATTCTCGTCGACGAGCGATCCGATCGGGTCGGATTTTCACGGCCTCGTGATCGGTCCGAGCCAACCGTGCCGTGTTCGCTATCGGCGCCGGCAGCCGCACACGACTCGGCGAACTCCAGGGCCCGTAGAATCCCGCGCAACCGGGCCCGCGCGGGCCGCCGATCCCATACCCTTCAAGGTGGTCTGCGATCTGGACCTCTGCCAGAGCCACGCGGCCTGCATGAGCGAGGCACCCGAGGTCTTTCGCGTCGGCCGGGTTGGCAAGGTCTCACTGATCCAGGAGCGCCCGTCACCAGAGTTGAGAGCCAAAGTCGAGGCCGCCGTGAAGCACTGCCCAACGGGGACCCTCCGGATCGAAGAGCTACCAACAAAGCCGGAGGCTTCGAACGAGTCAACGGGCCCCGGGGTGGTCCACACATGACATTGATGCGCGAGATCGACTGGGAAAGCTGCCTGCTCGAGCCCCGACGAGATCCGAAATTCGAACGCCGCTTCCGCCGCGAAACCGGAAGATCCAGCGGGCCGGTGAGTTACTTCTCGGGCACCTCCTGGATCGAGGACGCCACGGTCTGGTTCAATGTCAATGCCTCCAAGCAAGTTTCGATCGAGCCACAACTGGCCGGCCTGGTTGGAATGATCGTCAGCCAGGACAACTCCTGCCGCTTCTGTTTCGCAGAAACGCGCGCCTTTCTGCGCATCCTCGGGATGCCCGAGCGAAGGATCTCACGACTCGAGCAGGATCTGCTCGCGGAGGAGTTCGACGCACGCGAGTGTGCGGCCCTCGAGTTTGCCCGCCGCTTCTCGCGCTCGAATCCTCCCCCCGACAAGCGCGACCTCGATGCGCTCAGAGCGGCGGGGTACGACGAATTGCAGATCATCGAAATCGCCAGCATCGCCGGCTTTTTCGTCTTCTTCAATCGCGTGACGACACTCTTCGCGCTGCCACCCTACGCGAAAGAAGAACTGCCAGATCGCTGGGTCGTCCGATTCTTTCGACCCGTAATCGCGTTTCTGATGTCGCGATCCGACCACACCGCTCGGCTCGAGCCGCTCGAACCCGACGAACAAGAGGGGATCTTCTCCCAGGTCGTGCTCGGCCTCGATGGCCTCCCGTTCGCACGATCGCTGCGCAAGACGCTCGATGGAATGTGGGCGTCCCCGGTGCTCACGCGAAGGGCCAAGGCCCTGGTCGTGGCGGTCGTCGCCCGAACGCTCGGCTGTCCGCTCCCCGAGAAAGAGGCGACCGAGTCGTTGCTCGACGAGGGACTGAGCGTCGAGCAGGTCGACGGGATTCTCGCGCACCTGAGGTCTCCGCTGTTGGATGCAACGGAGAAGGTGGTCGTCTCCTTTGCGCGTGAAACCGTCTGGTACGAGCCCGCGCGCATTCAACAGCTCGGGCGCAACGCGATGCAGACCCTGTCGCGCGAAGAGTTCATCGAGCTCGTCACCGTGGCTTCGGTGGCAAACATGATCTGCAGACTCGGGATCGTCGTCGGCGCTCGCTGATGGACTTCAGCGGGATCGATCTAGCGATCCACATCGGTGTTGTGGGATTCGCTGTCGGTTTGTGGGTTCTGCTCCGACGTAGCCGCCGCGAGACACAGCGCCTCAGACAACGGCTGGAGAGCGCAACCGGCAAACTCCAGAATCTGCAGCTGGCGTTCAGTCGCTTCGCACCCGATGAAGTCGTCGAACGAGTAATCGCCGGCGGCATCGGCGACATCGGAGAGAGAAAGGAGGTTACGATCATCTTCGCCGATCTCGTGGACTTCACCGCACTCAGCGAGCAGGTTGAACCCACCGTTTTGGTCGGCATTCTCAACGGCTACTTCGATCGGATGAGCGAGGCGATCTCGCAGCACCGGGGTTACGTGTCGACCTTCATCGGAGATGGCATCCTCGCACTCTTCGGTGCGCTTTCCCCGAATCCCTGGCAGGGAAACGACGCCGTTCACGCCGCGCTCGCAATGCGAAAGGCACTCGCGTCCTACAATCGCGAACTCGTCGAGCGGAACATTCCGGAGCTCTCGATTGGCATCGGGCTGAATCGGGGCATGGGAGTCGCGGGCCTGGTGGGCAGCCGGGACCTGAAGGAATTCGCATTCGTCGGCCGGACCGTCAACGTGGCCGCGCGAGTACAGGATCTGACGCGGCAACATTCCGCGGACATCATCGTAACCGCCGCTCTCAAGGAGTCTTTGGATCCCTGTTTTCAGTTGCGTGCGCTGCCCACGACCCGCGTCAAGGGTGTGGCTGAGCCGCTCTCGATCTACGCAGTGGACGGTTTCGCAGGCGCTGACGAAGCCGTCGGTTGACGGTTCACCGAGTGGCTTCGCCCGTCATGGGGACGAAGCGCACGGGGAAGACGGTGCGCTTGTTGATTCCCCGCTCAGTCTTTTCGACGACCGTGAGTTGCTGATAGAACTCGCCAACGGGAATCACCATTCGCCCACCAATGGCGAGCTGCTCGATGAGCGGCTCGGGAATCGCGTCGGGCGCCGCCGTGACGAGGATGCCGTCGAAGGGCGCCTCACTCGGGATGCCGCGGTAGCCATCGCCGCTGGACACCTCGACATTCACGTAGCCGAGTTCCGTGAGCGTCTTCGCGGCGCGCTCGGCGAGTTCGGGCACGATCTCGATCGTGTAGACCTTCGCGACCAGACGCGAAATGACCGCGGCTTGATAGCCGGATCCCGTGCCAATCTCCAACACGCGATCCGTCGATTCGGGGCGCAGGAGCTCGGTCATCGCGGCCACGATATACGGCTGCGAAATCGTCTGCCCGAGTCCGATGGGGAGCGGGCGATCGAGGTAGGCGCGATTCCGGTATTCGAGCGGAACGAACCGGTGCCGCGGCACTTCGCGCATTGCGTCGAGAACCCGCGGATTGCGAATATCTCGCGCGGCAATCTGGCTTCGTACCATCTCGGCTCGCTCGGCAGCCCAGCGCGTATCGCTGTTGGCGTCCTGCGCGGCCTTGGCTTCGGGCTCCCCTGCTCCACCCGTGGACATAATCGCGACCCCCGCTCCACACACCGCAAACAGCTGGACGAGTCGATGAATGATCCGGCTCAATTGCCTTTCCTCCACGTCTACCGCGTCTACGCTTCCGGGGCTTCGCGCCGAGGCTCGGTGGCGGGTCGGCGTGTGTGCCGGTGGCGAAAGTTTAACCCGGACCCTTCTGCTCGCGCATCAGGAATTTCTCGCTGAGCTGGGGTGTCGCGGGGAGATGAAATCCTCAGATCCCCTCCGAGCCGATTGGAACCCCGAGTTGGCTCTAGTATACGCTGCAGTTGGTGAAGACGAGCTTCCCGACCACGACCTCAGAACAGCTGCAGCGCACCGTGAGGGCGATTTTAGCCCTCGCGATCCTGATCGGAGCGGCTTCGTGGTCGCAACCGCACGTCGATGGCTCGGACCTCTGGTGGCATCTCGCGTCGGGCCAGTACATCTGGCAGCACGGTGAGATTCCGCTCGCCGATCCGTTTTCGCACACCGCAAGCGGTCAGGGCTGGACCAATCACTCGTGGCTCTGGGGGTGGCTCTTCTGGGCCGCGTACGACGGTCACGCCGACTTCGCAGCCTGGTTCAATCTCGCCCTGCTCGTCGTTCTCTTCGCCCTGATCGCGTGGAACGCATGGCGGGTCAGCCGCTCCTGGCTGGCCACCGGAGCCGCTACCTGGCTCGTCGCCGCCACCTGCCATTGGTTCCTCGATCTGCGCCCCCACGTCGTGACCCTGCTCTTCACCGCTCTCCTGCTCTCGACCCTCGATTGGCGGCGCGCGCCGTGGCTCTGGCCTCCGTTGCTGGCGCTCTGGGCGAACTTGCACGGCGGTTTCGCGTTTGGACTGGGGCTGATCGGCCTGTGCGCGCTGCTGCAAACCGAGCAGGCTGTTCGCCGTCGACAACCACTCCCGCGAGCGGCGTGGGCCGGTGTGGTCTGCGCTGCGCTCGCGGTAGGTCTCAACCCGTGGGGTTTCGCGATCTACGAGATCCCCTTCCAGCACCTCTATACCGAATCCCCCTTTGGCACACTCATCGAGTGGCAAGCCGTCGCCCCCAGTCTGGATCCGAGAAGCTACGCGGGCCGCTTCTGGTGGATTGCCTCTTTCACACTGATCGGTGTCTTATGTGGCAAGGCCACGCGCTTTTCAATTGCGCTGACAGTCGTGACGGCCGTGATGGCCATCAGCGCGCGACGCTTCATACCGCTCTTCGCGGTCAGTGCGGCCCCACTCGTGGCGCTCGGGCTCGGCGCGATTCTGGACGTTGCGCGCCGCCGCCTTCCAGTGGTCTCGAAACCGTGGCCCCAGTGGGTCGCAGGCGGTGCCGCACTTCTGGGCGCAATCCTGCTGTGGAACGATGTCCGCTTTCTACCGCGACCGCTCCAACGCTGGACCAGCGGCGAATCGTACCCAGGCGGCGCGGCCGCCTACCTGGCCGCCATGCCTGACCCCCCGAGCCGCCTGTTCAACTACTACGGCTGGGGCGGCTACTTGATGCTCCAGGCCCCCGGCATTCCCGTCTTCATCGACAGTCGCGCGAGTACGCTCTACGACGATGATCTCGCTGCCGATTACCTCGGCATGCTGGATGCCGCGGAGAGTTGGCGGGAGAGGTTCGAGAGGTATCGAGTAGACGCCGCCCTCGTTCCGACCCATTCGCGCATCGCCGCCGCGCTTCGGAATCAACGCCCGGCGTGGCGCGTGGCCTACGTCGATCCGAGAAGCGTTCTGCTCTTCCCGCCACCCGGGCCGACGCGACCCCAACTCGCCGCTCCATCCCGACTCCTTCCAGAGGGTGCCGATCTGCAACTCAGCCGCGGTTTTCGGTGGCGGAGACAAGGAGACCTCGAACGGGCGAGCACTGCGCTACTTGCCGCGCAGCGCATGGATCCGATGCAACTCTTCGTCTACGGGGAGCTGATGTTCATCGCTTCATTGCAAGAGGATGCAGACGGGGTGAGACATTGGATCGAGGCAGCCCTCCAGGTGTACCCACGTCGCTGGAATCCAATCTGGTCCTTTGCGGAGCAGGCATGGGGTGCGATGGGGCGCTGCGAGGAGCGGCTCGAGGCCCTGCGAAACATTCGACTGAGGAGCCCCTTCATCGCAGATGAACTCCGCGAAGACGTCCAAGCGAAAATTCGCGAGTCCGAGTGCTCGCCGTGAGGTACGCTTCAGTAGATCGCGGATCCGCTCCCTAGACCAAAGGGATGGCGCGCTTTCGGCTCTCCGCCGCAACGCACCTCCTCGAGAAGGCGGGGCCTCGAGCTTCGACCTCCAAGAGGTGGAGTCATGAGGATCGCGCACATCGTTGTGATCGCACTTGCAATTTTCTTCTGCGCTCCATCCGCACAAGCATTCGATTGTCTCAAACGCGCTTCAGATCGCATCAAGAGCGGAGACGAAGAGGCCGCGGTCGCCGCCGTCAAGCGAGGAGCACGCGAGGGCGACGCGCGCTGCAAGTTCATTCTGGGGATGTGGTCGCTTTCAGGGTCCAAAACGGAGCAGACCCCGAAGGCAGGGTTTCGGTGGCTGCAAGAAGCGGCGAAAGATGGCCTCCCGAATGCCCAATCGGCTCTGGGCCTGCTCTACGCGAGCGGTTTGGTCGTGGAAAAAGATGAGAAGAAAGCCGCGCGATTGTATCGAAAGGCCGCGGAATACGGCGACCCACTGGGGCAGATCGCACTGGGGCTCGCGAGCTTCCGCGGCGTCGGCGTTGAGAAAAACCGCATCGATGCCTACCAGTGGATGAGCCTCGCGGCCGCACAGGGAAACGAAGAGGCTCGCGCCTACCTTCCTGCCATCGAAAGCACCCTGGCAGCGGATGAATTGAAGCTGGCAAAGGCGGGCGCGGCGGAGTTTCGACCCAAAGAGAGAAAGGGAGCGCGTCGACCGAGCAAGAAAGAACTGCTGAAGGTCGTCGGCTTGAATCGGTCACCGGGGGAAATCGAGCGGTTCTTCGGATTCGGAGGGGTCGATCGATGAGACCACCGCGGCTCGCCGGGCCTGAAGTGTGCGGATGCGGGACGGGCCTATCCTCGCGGAAACCCAGGGAGATCGGAATATGGCAGGAGTCGATGGTCGGGTCACACTGGTCACCGGTGCAGGCCGCGGGATCGGGCGCGCGACCGCGGAGCTGCTCGCGTCGAGGGGTGCCCGGGTCATGGGCGTCTCACGCAGCGAGCAGGAGTTGGCCGCCGTCGGCATCGAGTACACGGTCGCGGATCTCGGCACGCCCGAGGGCTGTGCGCTTGCGGTCGCGGAAACCGAGCGGCGCTTGGGACCGATCGAAATCCTCATCTGCAATCACGGCATCGGCTCGGCCCACGAGCGGGTGATCTGGGAGCAGGATCCGAAGGTCTGGAGTGAGACGCTGCGGATCAACCTCGACGGACCCTTCCAACTCTCGCGGTTGGTGGTGCGCGGGATGGTCGAGCGCCGCTACGGGCGGGTGGTCTACACGAGTTCGACAGCCGGCCAGGTTGCCGAATACGAGGGCAGCGCGTACACGAGTTCCAAGCACGGGCTGATCGGATTGATGCGCGCGGTCGCACAGGACGCCGGCCCGCACGGCATCACCTCGAATGCGGTGCTGCCGGGCTGGGTGCGGACCGAGATGGCCGAGCGCTCGGCGCGCGCCGATGCGGAAAAGCGCGGCATCCCCCCCGAGCAGGTCTGGGAGGAACGGGCGGCCGGGTACCCGCCGGGCCGCGTCGCCACCCCTCAGGAAGTCGCTGAGATGATCGCGTTTCTCGCGTCCGAGGAGTCGAGCGGCATCAGCGGCGAGGCCATCAAGGTCGCGCTCGGGAGCGTGTGGTAGGCGCGTCGATCGCTCATTCGCGCGAGAGCAGCGCGCGCAATTTCCTCGAGGACGCGATCTGGCTCGACCGCGATCAGATTCGAACGATCGCGACCACGGCGAGCACGCTGCCCGACGCCGCGAGCAGATAGAGCAGCGGAGCCACCAACACATCGCGTTTGGCACCGCCGAAGTCGAGGAAGATGTGGCGCATGTGATGCGCGCCCTTCCAGAGCGGCAGGACGATCAGGCCGAGCAAGATCACCCGCCCGATGATGTGCGAACCCAGCATCTGTGCGCGCTCGTAGGACAACGCGTCGGCGGGAACGATGCCGAGCGGGATCGCCAGACCCACCACGAGCACCCAACCTGTCAGCAGTACGGTTCCGAGCAGGATGCCCTGGCCGAAGAGCAACCAGATCAGTGGTTCGAGCTTCAAGAGGAGGTGTTTCATCAGAAAATTCCACCCGCGAGGACGATGGACAGGAAGGCCGTAACCCCAATCCACAGCGCGTACAGCATCGCGAGGATCACGGGCTTCGGCGGGGGTTTCACGGGTCCGATGCGGGGCGGCTGTGCCTTCGGAAAGAAGCCGAAGAATCGAATTCCGACGAAGATCACCCCGACCAACGCAATCGCGTGAAAGCCCACGTAGAGCATGCTGCGATTGCGCTCGAGCACGCCATTCCAGGCGGCCTCGCCGGAACCGAGAGACCAGACCGCGCAGAGCACCAGAAAACCGAGCAGCAGGTAGAGGATGCCCGTCAGATCGAAGAGCGTGTAGGCGAGATAGCGGCCGCCGAAAGGAAACTGGTCCGGAAGCTGGGGCGGCGCCGTGCGCGTGCGACCCGGCTTCGAAGGTGCCATCGCATCCGGGTGCGCGTTTCGAGACATCTACTCGTCCCCTCCCCTCGGCAGAACGAGACCCGTCGCCCAATCGATTACGGCGTTGAACTTCGCCTGGTTGACGGCCGCGGCCGGGTCGACATTCTTGGGACACACCTCGCTGCACTCGTTCGCGAAAGAGCAGGAAAAGACGCCCCCCTCCCCGCGAAACACCTCGTTCCGCTCGGCGGCGCCCTCGTCCCGCGAGTCGATGCTGTAGCGATGCCCCACCGCGATCGCCGCCGGCCCGAGGAACTCCGGCTCGTTGGCGACGACCGGACACGCCGAGTAGCAGAGCATGCAGTTGATGCACAGGCTGAACTGCTTGAACTCCTCGTGTTCGGCCGGCGACTGGCGCATCGGGCCCTCTTCGACCGCGCGCTCCTTGGCGCGAATGATCCACGGTTTGACGCTGGTCAACTTCTCCATGAAGCCATCGGCTTCGATCACGAGATCGCGCACCACCGGGAAGTTCGCGAGCGGTCCCACATCGACCGTGTCACCGTACTGACTGAGTGCTTCCTTGCAGGTCAGACGGGGTTCTCCGTTGACCATCATCCCGCAACTACCACACACCGCCATCCGACACGACCAGCGATATGAGAGCGTCCCGTCGACCTCGTCCTTGATGAAATTGAGCGCGTCGAGAACCTTCCAGTCCGGTTGGACCGGAATCTCGTAGGATTGTTTGCGCGGAGCCTCGTCCCGATCGGGATCGAAGCGGGTGACCACGAAAGTCTTCTTCTGTTGACCGTCGCTCATCTAGTACTTGCGCTCCTCGGGTTCCCAATGACCCAGCGTCACACCCTTCTTTTCGAGCCGGGGTCCGGCCGGATCGAAATAGCAAAGAGTGTGGTAGAGGAAGTTCTGGTCGTCGCGATTGGGCGTGTCGCGGCGGGTGTGGGCGCCGCGGGATTCGTTGCGCGCGGCGGCCGAGTTGGCGACGACCTCCGCGATGTCGAGCATATTGCCCATCTCGAGAGCCGCGACGAGTTCGGTATTGAACACCGCACTCGAATCTTCGAGCGCAACATCGGCGTAGCGCCCCTTGAGCTGCGCGACGGTGCGCGCGGTTTCGTCCATCGTCTCCTGTACGCGGTAGACGCCGCATCCCGATTCCATCGTCTTGTGTAGGTCTCCGCGAATCCGCGACAGCTTCTCGCCGCCCTTCTGCTTGCCCCGTAGCGCCGCGACCCGCGCGGCCTCTTCCTCGCCCTGACGTCGCAACGCGTCCTCAGATCCTTCGCTCGAGCCCTTCGCAAAGGACAGCGCGTTGCGCCCCGCCGCAGCGCCGAAGACGAGACATTCGGTGAGCGAATTCGAACCCAACCGATTCGCACCGTTGAGCGAAACCGATGCGCATTCACCCGCCGCATAGAGGCCCGGTAGCGAGGTGGCCGCGGTGATGTCGGTATCGATTCCGCCCATCATGTAATGGACCACCGGGCGGATGGGGATCGGCTCGTGAACGGGGTCGACGCCGATGTAGATCTTCGAGATCTCCCGCACCATCGGCAAGCGCGCGACGATCTTCGCCTCCCCGAGATGCCTGAGATCGAGGTGAAGGTAGTCGCCATAGGGGCCCGAGAATCCGCGACCCGCCTCCAACTCCTGAATGATCGCACGCGAGATCATGTCGCGCGGTCCGAGCTCGGCCTTGCTGCCCACCCCGTAATCGCGGGTGGTGAGAAAGCGCTCGCCCTCGGCGTTGATCAAATAGCCACCCTCGCCGCGGGTCGCTTCGGTGATCAGGATGCCCGTTCCGGGCAAGCCCGTCGGATGGTACTGGACGAACTCCATGTCCTTGAGCGCGACCCCGGCCCGATAGGCCAACGACATGCCGTCGCCGGTCTTGATGCTGCCATTGGTAGTGAACGGAAAGATCTTGCCGGCGCCACCGGTCGCCAGGATCAGCGATCGGCCCAGCACCACCCGAACGACCCCCGTACGGATGTCGAGCGCCGCGACGCCGCGCACGGTCCCTTCGTCGACCAGAAGCCTGGTCGCGAAGTGCTCGTCGTAACGGACGATGTTGTCGAAGCGCAGCGAGTGCTGAAAGAGCGTGTGGAGCATGTGAAAGCCGACCTTGTCGGCTGCGTACCAGGTGCGCTTGGTCGACATGCCGCCGAATGCGCGTGTCGCGACGGTCCCGTCCTCGTTGCGACTCCAGGGACAGCCCCAGTGTTCGAGCAGCGTCAGCTCCCCCGGTGCCTGCTCGACGAAGGTTCGTATGACGTCCTGGTCAGCGAGAAAGTCGGAGCCCTTGACGGTGTCATAGGCGTGCATCTCGAAGTTGTCATCTTCGCGAACGACCGCCGCCGCACCGCCCTCCGCCGAAACGGTGTGGCTGCGCATTGGATAGACCTTCGAGACGAGCGCGATGGAGACGTCGGGATCGATCTCGGTCGCAGCGACTGCCGCGCGCAACCCCGCGGCTCCTCCTCCGACAATGACGATGTCGTGACGGCTTACTTCGATCAAGAATTCCAGTCCTCGCGCGGGTTCAGTGGGTAATCTTTGTAACGAATCCGGCTGCTAGAAGAAAGGTGGAATCCGCTCCGAACGGCCTGCGAACTGAGGTCGTCGACCGTTCGGAGTCCCGATACCCGGGTCGAACCTCCCAGTGGCGGAGGTTGGACGGCTCGGTGGGGTCGCGCGTGGCCGCCGGAGCGCTCGCTCGGCGATCGACACCCGGGTCGGCGCACACTTCTTCACTCACTCCAAGCGGCCGTACTTCTTCAGGATCGCCGCGAGCTGATCGAGCGGAATCGCGTGGGCGGTGTTGCCGTCGCGCCCCACGGTGGTCGTCGCCATCGTCAGGGCGTTGAGGATCGCCTCTTCGGTCGCTTCCTGAACGGCTTGAAAGATCGGATCGAGATGGGCGTCAGCGACGACGCGCATCGTATAGGTGCGCTCCTTCGGATCGTGGGGCACCCGGTTCGCGGTCGAAAACGCGATGAAGAGGTCTCCGCTGCCGTGGTGGGACATCGCCCCGGTGCGCGCGAGACCGAGCGAGGCCTTGGAGGCAAGGCGCTTGAGTTTGAGGTGATCGAGCGGCGCGTCCGTGGCGATCACGATCACGATCGACCCATCTTGGCTCCGGCTCGGTCGCCCGTCGTCGATCTCTCGCCCGACCGGAACGCCGTCGACGCGAAGGTTCTTCCGGATATCCATGTTGGTGTTGACGAGCACGCCCACCGTGTATCCGCCTTCTTCTTCAGCGAGGGCGCGGGACGAAGTGCCAATCCCCCCTTTGAAATCGAAAGACATCATGCCCGTACCCGCGCCGACCGCACCCTCTTCCACGGCGCCCCCCTTCGCGCTTTCGATCGCGCGCACCGTGTCCTCGATCGAAACGTGGATGCCGCGCGCATCGTTCAACGTCGAGTCATCGCACTCGGCTACGATTGGCGTGACCACATCGTCTCCGATGCCGATGTCGGGGTAATGCTTCAGCATGTAGGCCACGACTCCGTCCATGACGCGACCGACGTTCATCGTGTTCGTCAACAAGATCGGCACCTCGAGCGCACCCTGTGTCTCGATCCAGATGCTCCCGGTCATCTCTCCCGTACCGTTGAGCACATAGGTCGCGGCGGGAACCTTCTCGATCCACAGGTCGCCTCCGTGCGGAAGGATCGCCGTCACGCCGGTTCGCACCGGCCCCTTTCCCGGCCGGAGCTTTCCCTCGCCGCGATGCAGGGTGACGTGACCCACGCGGACGCCACTGACGTCCGTGATGGCGTTGAGAGGCCCCGGGGTGAGGGTCCCGATCGCGATCCCGAGATCGCGGATCCGCTTCCGCCCTTCATCCTTCATTCCGTCGGCCGCGTCCGCGACCGGGGCAACCGCCATCGCAACGGCGAGGTACACCCCTGCGAGATGAAAATCCGTCAAGGCATCCTCCCACCTGGAATCGGATGTCGCGAAAATGCATCCAGTAGTACGGAAGGTAATTGTGAATCCGCTTGGTTGGTAGATACTTGGAACCCAACTCTTCAAGCGGATTATCCTTCTCGACCGCGAACCCGTAGACGCTCGCGATTCAATAGCACGGTCGAAGCCCCGGAAGAAGAACGCGACGCGGCCGCGCATTTGACCCTGCGAGTTGCGGAATGGTAGAAGGTTCCCGGAAGACGCGAAATCCGCGCATGCTAGCTGCCGTCTACTGTCTGACGCGCCTGGGAGGCGCCTCCACGTGTCGCGCGCCCCGATCGCCCTGCACGCCGTTCTCGCGCTGCTCTTTTTCGCTTTCGGCCCCGGTGTCGATCAAGTCAGTAAAGCCACTGAATCCGACAGCTGGGATGTCACCAAGCCGCGCGGTCGCACCCGGAAGATCGATTTCGATCGCGGGTCGGAATCCGCTCAATCGATCCTTCGGGGATCGGATTCTGTCAGCGGTCCGCCACCACCTGGAAGGTCGCCAGCGTGCGATCCGCCGCGTACCGGACCTGCGTACCATCGGCCATCGCCTGCCGCAGCCCCTCGACGGCCTCGCTCGTGATGCGCTCACCCGGTGCGAGAACCGGAATGCCGGGTGGGTACGGCGCAACCAGCTCGGCCGATACCCGGCCGATCGCGGCGTCGGCCGCTACGGTCACGTGCGGTGCAAAGAACGCCTCGCGCGGCGATATCACCACCTGCGGATCAACGGTCCACGAAATTGACGGCAACACCGACCGCGGCGTCGAGCGCTCGCGTTCGATCGCCTCGATCACGCCATCGACGAAGCGATCGACCGAAGCGAGATCGTCGTTGATCGAGATGACCGGCACCACCGTGTCGCGATCGGCGAGTTCGATCGGAATTCCGGCCGCGACCATGTGGTCCTCGATTCCAAGTCCGGTCGCGCCGGTTCCCGAGACGTTGATGGCGAGCTTCGCGCGGTCGACGATCACCGATCGGTCGACGACATCGTCGAGCAACACCACCCCGGAAACCTTTCGCAGCCGATCGCGCGCGTGGTCGACGATCCGCAGCAGATTTCCGAGCAGCCGCTCTCCGTCGCGCTCCAACAACGCGCGCGCCGCGTCGGCACTCGCCGCGATGGTGCCGGAGGGACTCGTGGTTGCCGTCGCGTCGAACGCGCGGTCGAGCCGGTCGCGGTCGATCCGCTCGGTGCGCGCCATCACCAGAGCGGATTGGGTGTAGGCGGGCAACGTTTTGTGCGCGCTGGTCACCATCGCGTCCGCACCCGCCTGCAGCGAGTGCCTCGGTAGGTCCGGGTGGAAGCCGAAATAAGCGCCCCAGGCCTGGTCGACGATGAGCGGAATCCCGTGTGCGTGGGCGACCGCCGCGTGAGCGGCGATGTCCGAGAGCGTGCCGACGTAGGTGGGCTCCACGAGAAACACCGCCCTGGCGGCCGGGTGCTCGGCCAACGCCCGCTCGACGCGGTCGACGGGCACGCGGGTCGGCAAGCCCGTCACCGGGTCGACCTCAGGGCCCACCCACACCGGGGTCACCCCGACCAGGACCATGCCGAGCAGCAACGAGCGGTGCAATGTACGGGTGACGATCACTTCGTCTCCGGGACGACAGACCGCGAGGACGAGCGTCTGGTTGCCGTGCGTGGAACCACCCACCGAGATCCGGCCCCAGTCGGCTCCCCAGAGCCGTGCGAGCTTGCGGTCGGCATTGGCCATCGCGCCCGCCTGCTGCCGAATCGTGTCGACGCCGCCGTAGAGCGGAACGTCGCCGTCCACCACCGAGCCGACGAGGTCGAGCCGCTGTTTGTGGCCCGGAGTGCCGAACGACACGACATCGGCGGCCCGAAAGTCGAGCCAGCCGTCGAGCAGCGACGCGTCTTTGCGCAGATCGTTGGGATCGCCCGGTTCCGTCACGGCTGGGACGCTAGCGGGCTGGGATGGTTCCCGCCGCGATCGCTTCGTTGCGATTCGGGCGTGCAAAAGGCGAGCGAGCATCTACAGTCGCGGTGAAGCCGTCCGGAGCACCCACCCCGGATCGGGGATCGCCACCGAGAGGGTCAGCCGTGAAAGCCGCCGTATGCCACAAATTCGGAGCTCCGCTCGCAATCGAGGAAGTCGAACTCGCGTCGCCGGCGAGCGGTGAGGTGAAGGTCCGGATCAAGGCTTGCGCGATCTGTCATTCGGACATCCACTACGCGGAGGGGGCCTGGGGCGGTGAGCTGCCGGCCGTCTACGGTCACGAGGCCGCGGGCGTCGTTGATGAGGTCGGCGAAAACGTCAGCAGCGTGAAAGTCGGCGACCCCGTCGTGGTGACCCTGGTGCGCTCCTGCGGTCGATGTCCCTGCTGCGAGCAGGGCCATACCGGATCCTGCGAAACCCGATTTCCCCTGGACGAGCAAAGCCCGCTTCGCTCCGCGAACGACGGCACCAAGATCAGCCACGGCTTGCGGACGGGCGCGTTCGCAGAATACGCGGTGATCGAGGCCTCGCAGGTCGTCGCGATCCCCGATGACGTGCCATTCGATCGCGCCGCGCTGCTGGCCTGCGGTGTGATCACCGGTCTCGGCGCCGTCACGAACACCGCAAAGGTTCCCGTGGGCGCGAGCGTCGTGGTTATCGGAACGGGTGGCGTCGGACTCAACAGCGTACAAGGCGCGGCGCTCTCCGGTGCCAGAATCATCATTGCCGTGGATTTGTCCGACGACAAACTGAAAGCCGCGCAAGCCTTTGGCGCTACCCACGCCTTCAACCCGGCGAAGGTCAACCTGCGCAAAGAAGTGAAAGCTTTGACCAATCGGCGCGGTGCCGATTTCGTCTTCGTCACCGTGGGCGCAAAGGACGCGGCCGATCAATCGTATCGACTGATCGCTCGGGGTGGCGCGGTCGTTCTGGTGGGAATGCCGGCGCTCGGCGTGAAGTCGGAGTTCGACGTCCTCTTCCTCGCCGACAATTCACAGCGGATCCTGGGCTCGAAGATGGGCTCCTCGAACATCCAGTCGGACATCCCGAAACTGATCGACCTCTACAAGCAGGGGCGCTTGAAGCTCGACGAGCTGATCACCGCGCGATATCCACTCGAAGAAATCAACCAGGCAATCGCTTCGGTCAATCGCGGCGAGGCACTGCGCAACATCATCGTATTCCCATGACACCGAATCCGGCGCGCTTTAGTCGATGACGCCAGGCCATCTGCGGTTCGCGCGGACCGGCGAATCACCCTATCCTGCGCGGCGCCAAACCATCTTGGCGAACGGGAATTGCAGATGACCGAAACGCCTCACAAACGCGGGTTCAACCATTTCAAGGGAACGGCGGGTTATATCGCGTCCGATGAGTTGATGGAAGCCGTCAATTGCGCGATCGCACTCGAGCGCCCATTGCTCATCAAGGGCGAGCCAGGCACCGGGAAGACCCTGCTCGCGAAGCACATCGCCGAAGCGCTCGGCATGCCGATGGAGTCCTGGCACGTCAAGTCGACCTCGAAGGCCTCGGAGGGCCTCTATGTCTACGACACGATTCAGCGCCTGAATGATGCGCGCTTCGGCGATGGCGACGTTGGGGACATTCGCGCCTACATCAAGCTCGGCCCCCTCGGGCGAACCTTCAAGGCCGAAGAGCGTCATGTTCTGCTGATCGATGAAATCGACAAGGCCGACATGGAATTTCCCAACGACCTGCTCCTCGAACTCGACGAGATGCGATTCACGGTAATGGAAACCGGTGACGAGATCTCGGCGAAACAGCGACCGGTGGTGATCATCACCTCCAACAACGAAAAGGAGCTTCCCGACGCCTTCCTGCGCCGCTGCATCTTTCACTTCATCGATTTTCCGGATGTCGAGCTGATGAAGCAGATCATCGGCGTCCACCACCCCAACCTCGACGCCGCGCTGCTCGACCAGGTGCTCATCAAGTTTTACTGGCTGCGCGGACAGAACGAGTTGCGCAAGAAACCCTCGACCTCCGAACTCATCGACTGGATCTCGGCGCTGTTGCGATCGGGTGTGACCCGATCCCGGCTCGAGGCCCACATTCCGTTCCTGGGATCGCTGCTGAAGAACGAGCAGGATACCGAGTCCCTGCTCGACTACACGAGCAAGGACGGCAGCATTCCCCGGCGATGGGAAGACCTCGGGCCGAAGTTCAACCAGTGAGGCCGGTCGCGCCGCAATGGGCGCCGTTCAGGCGATAGGGCGATCGCGTGTTTCTCGAGTTCTTCTACGCGCTGCGAGCTGAGGGAATTCCCGTCGCCATCCAGGAATGGATGATGCTGATGAAAGCCCTCGAGATCGGCCAGCACGCGTCGAGCCTGATGTCGTTCTACAATCTGTCACGCGCCTGCCTGGTGAAGAGCGAGACCTACTTCGACAGCTTCGACCGCGTGTTCGCCAGCGTCTTCCACGGGGTGGAGGGCAAACTCTCCGTCAGCGATGAACTCATGCAGTGGCTCGAGAATCCGATCAATTTCAAGGAACTCACCGACGAGCAGCGTGCGGCGCTCGAGATGCTCACGAGCGACGAGTTGATGCGCCGCTATCTCGAAATCCTCGAAGAGCAGACCGAGCGCCACGACGGCGGCGGCAAGTGGATCGGGACGGGTGGCCGATCGCCCTTTGGCCACAGCGGAACCCATCCCACGGGCATACGCGTCGGAGGCACTTCGACAAACCGCTCGGCGATGAAGATCGCTGAGGATCGCCGCTACAGAAACTACCGAACCGACGTCACCCTGGACCTGCGCCAGACGAAGGTCGCACTGAAGCGCCTGCGCCGGCTCACGCGCAGCGGACCCGCGACCGAACTCGATCTCGAAGAGACGATCTCGGAGACCTGCAGGAACGGCGGTGATATCGAACTGATCTTTCGGTCCGAGCACCGGAACAACGTCCGGCTGCTTTTGTTGATGGACGTAGGCGGCACGATGGATCCGCATTTCTGGCCCGTGAGCCGCCTCTTGACCGCGCTCCACGAGGAGCACGGCCTGCGAGAGTTCCGCACCTATTACTTCCACAACTGCATCTACGAAGAACTCTACCAGGACGCCTGGCTGTTTCAGGATAGCGCCATTCCAACCGGCGACCTGATGCGACACTACGACGAGCGCTGGAAGGTCGTACTCGTCGGCGATGCGGCCATGCATCCCTATGAACTCATGGGCCTGCGCGGAAACATCAACCCGCGCCTCGAATCGCGCACGCGCGGCATCGATTGGCTTCGCCGCATCGATGATCACTTTCAGCGAGCCGTGTGGATCAACCCGGAGCCCCCGGATTACTGGCAGCGCACCCAGACCGCCAACGTGATCCGGAGCATCTTTCCGATGTTCCAACTGACCGTGGACGGCATCGAGCAGGCGGTCTCGGTCCTGATCGGCGCCCGCCGGGCCGCCGCGGCCGGCTGAGAGAGATGGTGGCCTCCGATCGAACGCCGGTTTTCCAGTGGGAATGGCGGGGACCACCTTTTATGCTCCGCGGGCGGCTCAACGGACTGGAAGCGCCTCGTCACCGCGACGGCGATTTCGGATGGGATGGCGGCGCGTGATCGCGAAAACCGTAGCAACACTATTGACGGTAACCTTCTCGCTCGGAACCTCGGGCTGTGGCGAACCCGAGAACCGTTCGCGAAGTATTGAAGCGATCGCCGATGAATACCTGGCGGCCTTGCTGCAGCGTGAACCCGAATTGGGCACCACCTACGGCATTCCGGGTTCGCGCCACGACCGCCTGCCGGACAACTCGCTCGAAGCATTGGCCGTCTGGCAGCAACGAGAAGATGCATGGCTCGCAGAGCTGGATCGGATCAGGGCGCCCGCCGAGATCGGCAGTCGCGACTGGGTGACCTACGGAATCCTGCGCGAAGCGCTCGCCGCCTCGATTGGCGACCGCGTCTGCCGCAACGAGTTGTGGTCGGTCAGCAGTGCGACGGGTTGGCACAGCCAACTGCCAGCGGTTTTTGAAATCCAGCCGGTGGATACACCCGAGCTCCGGCAACAGGCGCTCGACCGCCTGTCCAATCTCGCGGTGTATCTAGATACCGAGGTCCGCAACCTGCGCAAAGGTCTGGAGGCGGGGTACAGCGCGCCGCGGTTGAACGTCCCGGCCGTCATCGAAGAAAACCGCGCACTACTGGCCGAAAACAGCCCACTGCTGAGCCCGGGGATCCGCGCCAAAGACCCGGCCTTCGCCGCGCGGCTGCGCGCGGTCTTTGACCGGGAAGTGGTTCCAGCCGTGCAGCGGTACACGGCTTTCCTCGAAGACACCTACCTCGAGGGGGCGCGCGAGAGCATTGCGGTCAGCGGCAATCCAAACGGCGAGCAGTGCTATCCGGCCGCGGTGCGATACTTCGCGACCCTCGAGCCCACTGCGGCCGAAATTCATGCGCTGGGCGTGAAACAGATCGCGGCAATTCGCGCCGAGATGCAGGCGGTGATCGACGCGCATTTCGGGGGCGAGACCATTGGGTCGCTGATGGCCCGGCTCAATGCGGATCCGAAGTTCACCTTCAGGACCCGCCAAGGCGTACTCGACTATTCGCTCGCGGCGTTGGGCGCCGCCCGAGAGAGGATGTCCGACGCCTTTGGTCGGCTGCCCAAAGCGGAGGTCGAAATCAAACCCTACCCCAAGTACCGAGAAGGCAGCGGGACGGGTGAATACCACTCCTCGTCGGAGGATGGCAGCCGGCCCGGAATCTATTACATCGCGGTCGTCAACCCGGAGCGGCGTTCCATCGCGGGCCAACTCTCCGTGCTCTATCACGAAACCTATCCGGGACATCATCTGCAGGGAGCCATCGCGCTGGAGCTCGGCGACCGGGTCCATCCGCTCGCGCGATACCTCGGCAACTCCGGTTACAGCGAGGGATGGGCACTCTATTCGGAGAGACTCGCGGACGAACTCGGGCTTTACGCGGGACCGCTGGACAAGATCGGGATGCTCTCCGACCAGGCAGCACGAGCCGCGCGGCTCGTCATCGACAGCGGCATTCACACCATGGGCTGGACGCGCGAGCAAGCCGTCGAATACCTGCTCGCCAATACGGCCTGGGTTCCCGGCGACATCGAAAGTGAAATCGATCGCTACATCGCCTGGCCCGGGCAAGCCAATGCCTACATGCTCGGGATGCTCGAGATCAGGCGGCTAAGAGACCTTGCCGAAGCGCAGCTCGGTAAACGATTCGACCTCCGCGCCTTTCACGACCGGGTTCTCGAAAACGGCAGCATCACACTGCCCATGCTCGAGGAATCCATCGAGGCTTGGATCGCCGCGCACTCTTGAGGGAGGTCGAAACGCGAACCGATCGATGCGCTTTACCGGCTGCGGCGAGCGGCGCGGGGCGACGTCAAGGCGACTGGTTGTGCGGCTCCGCATCGCGAAAATCGCGAGCGGCGTCGTTGCGAACGAAGATCGTGGCGCGGAGCCTTCTGCCCCGGAGTACGGTGTCCGGTTTCACGCCCTCGGGAACGCGCACCAATTCCATGCCACCGCCTCTCTTGCTGACCCGGAATGCGTGGATTCGGTATTCCCGCGCCGCAAGGCGCCGGAACCAGTACGTGAGCAGCTGCGGTGCGCCCTCTTTGAAGAACATGCTATTGGGCAACCAGACCAGGACCGACGGTCGAACACTCGAAACCTCGTCGATCACGCCCTGCTGGCGTTCGCGGGCATCCGGGAACGGGCCGAAGAGTGGAAACAGGTAGATGTAACGCGTCGCCGAAGCGCGCCGCGCGTAAAAGAGGAGCTCGGGCTCTGCAGCGAACAGGAACACCGCGTCGTCAGCTTCGGTGATGGATTCGATCTCACTCGCGATCGCTGGCATCGCTTCGAAGGAGTTATGGGGATAGATCCGCTTGATCGCGGCTGCGGGGCTCAGCGTCCAGAAGGAGAGCGCCGTCAGCAAGAGAGGCGCGAACGCCAGGCTGCCGACCACCGCGACGCGCCAACGCGCGAGTTCGATGCGCCCGCGCCCGGTTAGCATCGCAGCGCCGGCGAGTGCCGCGATCGCGGGCAGCAATTGCTGAAAGTAGTGGGGAAAGTAGTGACCGCTGACACTCACGCCCGCGGCGTTGGCGATCGCCCAGCCAGCGAGGAAGAGCGCCGCAAAGCGATTCCTGCTGCAGACGAGTCCCAGCAGCCCCAGCGCAGCCAGCGCCCAGGCGATGCCTTGCGAGGGCAGCAGCGGGGTTCCATGGGAAATCAGCAGCTCGAGGCGTCGTGACAGTGGCAGCGCGCCCGCGTACGAGAGGTTGTGCAGGACAGTCGCGTCGATGGCCGCGCCGAGCGCCCCGCGTAGCTGGAGCCAGCCGAGGATCGGACCCCATACCAACGCCACGCCGACGCCCATCCAGGCGGCAAAGACGGCGAGGCGCCGCCAGCAATCGGGTCCGCGCACCCGCAGCCCGAAGGCCAGCAGGAAGAACGGAATGTTCAACACCGCGACCTGTTTGAATGCGATGGCGATTCCGATCGAGACGCCGGCTAAGAGGGAAGCGGCGATCGATGTCTTTTCCGAATCGATCGCGCGCAGGACCAGAAATGTTGCGACGACAATACCGGGCAGCATGAAGAGTTCGGTATTTGCGATCGATCCCTGGATCATCGGGTCTGCCGACAAAAACGCAAGCAGCAGCGCAGAAGCCAAGCCCGCACCGGCGCCGAGCAGCGCGCGCACGAGATAGAACAGCGCGACGCTCGAGACCGCGGA
The DNA here is from genome assembly GCA_022561775.1 of Myxococcales bacterium. Taxonomy (GTDB): domain Bacteria; phylum Myxococcota_A; class UBA9160; order UBA9160; family SMWR01; genus JACZVU01. The sequence continues at coordinate 24,978 of JADFQO010000023.1, forward strand.
GAACAGGGCCGCGAGCGCGCGAATCGCGATGACGGCGTCGTCCGAAAGACTGAGCGCCACGCGGTAGACAGCAAAGATGCCCGGGGGCTTCTGGTCGAACCAGTCGAGATAGGGAGTCTCGCCGAGCGTCATACGCCAGGCGATGTACGCATAACCGCCTTCATCACGCTCGAGCGGAAGATCCATCAGCGGCGCCCGAATTGCGATCACGAGCAAGCCGATGGACAGCGCCAGGACTACTTCAGCTCGTTTTGACACGACACCTGCTCGATACGAAGACCGCTTGCGAGGCCCGACAATTTGCCGATCCTCACCCGCTCGGAGGGCGCTCTCGGAAGATTTCTCTCGCTCCCACCCGGATCGCGTGTTGAGTGACCCGACCCGAGGGCCAGCGCACTTCGACCTCGGCCTGCGCCATGCCCATCAGGTTGATGAGCTGCCAGCTGCTGTTCTGGCTCTGAAAACCCTCCGCCGAGCGGACGCTGTAGTGAAAGATCTGGGGGGGCTTCCCTTCCGGAGAAACCGTGACCCGAATGCGCGCACCGATGGCGTCCCGGTTGCTGTCGACACCCTGCAGCCGGAATTGCGCGGTCTGCTGGTTGCCCCCTTTCCTCGAGTAGAGGGTGTTCATCCCCCGCGATTCGGTCCCGTTCTTGGCGTCGAATCCCGGAGACCCACCGAGGTTGAACACGATGTCGTTGCTGCCGTCGTGATCGAGGTCGCCCACCGCGATTCCGTGGGTCTGGATTTTTCCGTGCCCCTTCTTCGCAAAATCTCCGCACGGGTAGAACTCGATACCGAATTTGCTGTCAGGCTTGGGTCGGTTGCAGAACACGAGATCGTACGGCTCCTGGTCCGGGCTGCCGGTGCCGATCAAGATGTCGGGGTATCCGTTGTTGTCGACGTCGCCCACACCGAGGCCCATGGTGTTTTCCGACCGATCGGGGCGAAGCTTCGTCTTGATTCCGACACGCCGGCTCGCCAGCGTGAAGGTTCCATCGCCCGCACCGAACGCGACCATGTCTTGATCTATCTGTCGACCGAGATAGAGATCGAGGTTGCCGTCGTGGTTGAAATCTGCGGAAACCGAAGCAAACGTGAGCGGATGCGGCTTGAATTGACCGAGTCGAGGCGTGATATCGACGAAACCGGCGTCGCCATCGTTGCGATACAGCCGGTGGAACCGGCTCGCGCCCAGATAGAGATCCTGATCCCCGTCGTTATCGATGTCGAGCCAGACGGGGTTCTTGCCGTCTTTGAACTTGACGATGACTCCCAACTCCTGGGCGACTTCGGTGAATGTCTTGTCGCAATTGCTCCGATAGACCCACGCCCTGCCCCTGCGGGCGATCGCCGTAAAATCCAGGCAACCGTCGTTGTTGAAGTCGGCCCAGCTGACCCCCCACCACTGGTGTTTCGCCTGGGTGATTCCCGCCGGCAGCTTGACCAGCTTCTTCTCTTCCTTCCAGCGATTCTCGTAGAGCGCCAAACTTCCCTCTCCGAGAAAGCCCCCACTCCCGAGCAATAGATCGGGATCACCGTCGTTGTCGAAGTCCGCCCAGGCGGCACCCCAGGTGAACTCCAGATCCTCGGGATCGATTCCCAGATCGTAGGCTTTGAAGGTGCCGTCCTGCTGGTTGAGATAGAAGCGCGGCAGAGAGGAGCGATTCTCTTGCGGCGGACGTTTGTTCGTATTCGAATCCCAGAGATCCTCCCAGCCATCTCCGTTGACATCGATGATCGAAATCGCCTTGCCATAGCCGGGCGCATCGGCGAGCCCGGCCTCTTGCGCGCGGTTAACGAGTTCAGCCTGCTCGGCGTCTGCTACCGAGGCGGTCAGCGCAATTGCGACGACGGCGAAAAATCCGATCCCAGGTCGCGTGAGACGTTGCGGCGGTTTCATTTCCATCCTCGCTGGCTCGCGCGACGCCCGGCTTGGTCTGGCCGGGGCGTCCGAATCGCGGAGAGTGAGGATAGGCGAAATGCTCGAGCCTTTGGGCGCCCAATGGCATCAATTTCATCCAATCGGCCGTGGGCAGCCAGACACCGCTCTTCGAGATCTCGCGACCGAGCAGGATGTAGAGCACGCAGAGGAAGACGCGCTGGGGGCGTTGGCGGGACTCGAGTATGCTCGGAACTCCGGGACATTTCGCGTTCCCCCACGCCGCGAACGCTGGCCCATTGCACCGGAGCCCGATCGATGAAACCCGGAACCTGCAGGGCTGGCCTGGTTGCACTCGCCGTCGCGATGCTGCTCGGCTGTGCTGGCCCCAAACCGATCCTCTACCCGAACGCCCACTACCAGAGCGCGGGCAAGCGAGTTTCCCAGATCGACATTAAAGAGTGTCGAAAAATGGCAGACGCCGCGGGCGCCAATCGGGACCCCGACAAGGTCACGCGGACCGCGGGCCGAACCGCAGCCGGCGGCGCGATCGGTGGAGCCGCGGGAGCTGCGGGCGGCGCCGTCCTCGGCCACGCCGGGCGCGGGGCTGGGGTCGGTGCGGCGAGCGGCGCGGCGGCCGCGCTGATGCGCTCTCTCCTTTTCCAACGTCCTACGACGAGCCAGGCCCATATCGCCTTCGTCAACCGCTGCCTCCGAGACCTGGGCTACGAGCCCGTCGGATGGCAGTAGTAGACCTGATCCCGCTATCGCGGGGAAAACGTCCCTCGGCCGACCCAAGAGATCCGTAGAACGTTAGAATGAGCGCGCGCGATGTCGCGCGGTGGCTGGCGGTTTGGCGGATCAGGGAGGAGGCGGGAATGCGACACTGGCTCGTGGCCGCGGTCGTGGTGGGAATCGCCTCGCTCGATCCCGGCGCGGTCGGTGCGGAAGAGAATCCGAGCCAGCGGGAAAGGCTCTACGAACTCTTCGATCGGATCTGGGATTGGCAGCTGAGCTCGTTTCCGGAGTTTGCGACCTATGTCGGCGTTCCCGGACACGACGACCGCTGGACGGATGTTTCGCTCGAGGCGATCGCCCAACGCCAACGCGATCAGCGGCGATTCCTCGCAGAGTTGGAGGCGATCGACAGCTCCGAACTCGACGCAGACGCGCAGCTCGATCGCGAACTGATCCAAAAGGGCCTCCAAACGCGCATCGAGGGCTTTCAATTTCGTTCGGAGTATCTGGCCATCAGTCAGCTCGGGGGCGCCCAGCAGGAGGTTCCGCAGTTGATGGCGTCGATGCCCGCAAACGCGGTCGGCGATTACGAAAACATGCTCGCCCGTCTGCGAGCCGTCCCCGTTCTTGTGGAGCAGACGCTCATATTACTCGACCGGGGGTTGTCGACCGGAATCACCCCATCCCGGATCACGCTGCGAGACGTGCCACAGCAGGTGCGCAACCTGATCACCGAAGCGGCGGCCGACAGCCCCATCCTGCGTCCGTTCGCGGAGATCTCGGACAAGATTCCCGCGAATACGCGAAAGGAATTGCGACGCGAAGCCGAGCAGATCCTCGTCGCGGACGTCTATCCCGCCTACCGTAGCCTGCTCGATTACCTGGAAGAAACGTACCTACCCGGAGCGCGAAAAACGATCGGCCAATCGGCGATGCCGAATGGAAAGAAATGGTACGCGTACAATGTCCGATTCCACACCACCACGGACCTGACTGCGAAGCAGCTCCACGAGATCGGTCTCGCAGAGGTCGAGCGCATCCGTGGAGAGATGGAACGGATCATCCGGGAGCTGGAGTTTGACGGCAGCTTTGCGGAGTTCGCCGAATTCCTTCGCACCGATCCCCAATTCTACTTCGACACGCGAGAGGCGTTTCTTTCCGCCTACCGGGCGATCTGCAAACGCGCAGACCCGGAGCTCGTGCGGCTCTTCGGCCGGTTGCCCCGACTGCCCTACGGCGTGAAACCCGTACCCAGCTACATGGACAAGTCGGCGCCGACGGCCTATTACGAGCTGGGTTCCCTCGCCGCGGGGAGACCGGGAACTTTCTTCGCGAACACCTACGACCTGGCGACCCGGCCCAGCTGGGAGATGGAGGCGCTATCTCTCCACGAAGCGGTACCCGGCCACCATCTTCAGATCGCGTTGGCCCAGGAACTGGAGGACACCCACGACCTGCTGAAATACAACTTCTACAGCGCGTTCGTGGAGGGTTGGGGGCTGTACGCGGAAAGCCTCGGCGACGAGATGGGCTTCTACCAGAGCCCGTATTCGAGATTCGGGCGGCTCACCTATGAGATCTGGCGCGCGATCCGACTCGTGGTCGACACGGGGATTCACGCGCTGGGTTGGAGTCGAGAGCAGGCAGTCGACTTCTTCAAACAAAACGCGCCCAAGACCGAGCACGACATCATCGTCGAGATCGACCGCTACATCGTCTGGCCCGGCCAGGCGCTCGCGTACAAAGTTGGGGAACTCAAGATCCAGGAACTTCGGGCGCAGGCTCAACGGCGACTCGGGTCGGCGTTCGACGTTCGATCGTTCCACGACCAGGTACTGCTTCGCGGAGCGATGCCGCTAGACGTTCTGGAACAGCGTGTGAATGACTGGATCGAGGACTTCGATCCGCCGGAGATCGCGGACCGAACCCGCAACTGACGCGCAATTTCGCCCTGTCGAATGCCATTTTTGTGTACCGCATTACCAAGTTGCGGTTGCTGCGTTTTGCGCTAAAATGAATTTGGCTTTTATATCAATGACTTATGCGCTTTGATCCCCTGGGGATGCGGCCCGGAAATTGCACCGCATACGGGGGACAGAAGAACGCGAAACAGGAGCGAAGGACCATCAGCGGAGGGAAGCGGAGGTCACGAGACCATGCGTTTTAGAACGGACTCGTCGCCACTCAAGAAATCACTCACAACACCAATCAAGGCACTATTGGTCGGTGCAATGCTGCTCACACCGCTCGCGACCGCGTACGCCGGTGAAGACGCCCAATCCCATCATGATTCAGAGAAACTCAAGCGCCAGATCCTCGCGAGCCTCGACCACCCGGAGCTCGTGCTGAAATCGCCGAACGACTCCTCTCAGGAGGCATCGGGCAATGGATTTCGGTTCAGCAAGAGGGGCCCGATCCAGTACAAGAGAACCCTCCAGATTGGAGACGATGAGGTCTCATTCAGACTCTACGGGCCCATGGTGAAGAAGCATCTCGGCCTGAGGTTCCGCGTGGACGGTCTTCGCTTCGGCGGTCATTCCGTCCAGTTGGAAGGGTTCGGAAACACCAAGGCGGGAGCACTCCGCTTCACGATCCAATTCTAAAGCGGGGCCCTGGAGGAATTTGCGAAAGAACTCCAGTAGCAAGGCGGATCGATGAACTGGCCTCTATCGCGTGTCTGAAGCTTTCGCCGTTCTGCAGAGCTTCGAACACCCGAAGATGAGAAGGCCGCCGAGCATGCCCGGCAAGACGTCGAAGACCGCGTCACCGAACTTCAGCCCGTAACGCCACACCAGCGCCGAAGTCGCCCCCCCGATCATCATGGCCGTTCCCCAGATCGGTGAAACCGGTTGGTTGAGCACGCGCACGACCATGAGAGGACCCAGCGACGAGGCCAGCAAGGACCAGGCGAGCGTCACCAGGGCGAATACGTTCCGGCTGCCGTACAGCGCAATGACGACGGCCAACAACGTGACACCGACCGTCGCACCTCTGCTCAAGAGATAGTGGTCGGATTTCTTGCTCGGAAAGATGTCGTGAGCGATCGAAGCCGAACAGGAGAGCACCTGAGAATCCGCGGTAGACATGGTGGCCGAGAACAGGCCCCCGAGCACGACACCGACGAGGACACCGGGAAGCAATTGCAGAGCGAGTTGGGGTAGCGCGAGCTCCTGATCGAAGTTCGCGCCGCTCGGGATTTCGAGCAACGCTCGGCACGTCAGGGCGACGAGGATACACCCCGCCGAGAACGCCCAGTACCAGACAAAATAGATCGTGCGCGCCTTCTTGATCTCCTCTGGGTCGCGGATCGCCATCGCGCGAATCATCACGTGTGGCTGCCCCACAACTCCCAAGCCCGCGCCAAACCACCCGAGCAGAAAGGGCGCAAATCCGAATTGCTTGTCGGGAATGACCTGCACGAGCTTGGGATCGATGGCACGGAGTTGCGACCAGAGCGCCTGGAATCCCCCGAGTTGTTCGAGCGCGACTACGCTCAGCAACAACATCGAGATCATCATCACAATCGATTGAACGGTGTCGGTCCAGATCGAAGCGCGAATTCCGCCGGAAAAGCAGTAGAGGACGATCACGGCGGCACCGAGAATCGCCCCGGTTTCGTGCGGCCAGCCAAACATCACGTGAAGGGCCTTGCTGCCCGCACTGAGTTGCGCGCCCGCATAGGTGCCGAGGAAGACAACGGTGACCAGACCGGCGATTAGCGCCAGAAGGTTCGACCGCCGCCCTTTTTCGTCGAGCGCGAGAAAGCTCGGTATCGTGTCCAGCGAGGCGGCTGCGGAGCGCTCGCGAAGTTTCTTGTGGACGACGAGCCAGGCGAGCCAATCACCACCCACCCAACCCACCATGATCCACGCCGCTGAAATACCCTCGAGGTAAGTCATCCCGATGAGTCCGATGAACATGAAACCACTGTTGTTGGTCGCCACAGCGGAAAAAGCGGTCATCCACGGGCCGATGCTTCGGCTGGCGAGCAGGTAGTCATCCGCGGTTTTCTTGGCTCGAGTCGCCGAGTACGCTCCGATCGCTACGAAGAGGGCGAGGAAGAACAGGAAGCTCGCGATTACAGGGGTGGCTGCGGCCGGCAAACGACGGCTCCTCAGGTCGATTGGATGCTCACGCTATCCCAGTGAATCGATCGATTCCAGAGCCGAGTGAGTGAAGAAGAACAGCCACGTCAATTCGGTTGCGCGATTGCCGCTTCCGCGATGGATCGCCAGAATGCGCATTCGAGACCGTGACGAGTTTGTCGCCCCAGTGGCGCTCACCGACCGTCGTAGAGCCGACGCAACAATCCGTGGCAGGGTCCCCTCACGCTGCGGAAAGAAGCGGCTTCAAGGGTCCGGAATCAAGCTGCGTTTTGGTCTTGCGTGACGCGTCCGGTCGAGGCGTCGAGAGGCGTTCGGGGGCAGTCCACCAGAGAAAGAGAGGGCGGGAGCTGGTGGGGAACTCCCGATCGATTCCCGCGAGCGCAGCCTGGGAGCGACCGCCTACCGCCCGCGTAGGAGCGTAGGAAAAAGAGCGCAGGGTGTAATCAAGCGCATACAGTCCGTCGCCCAGCCGTCCGATACCACGGAGTGTAATCAAGCGCACAGAGCCGGCCTCTCAGCCGTCCGATAGCGGATCACGCAACGACACGCCGAATCTGCGCTCAACCAGCCGGGAGCACCACGACCCTTGGGACTCATGCGTCGCCGTCCTGAATACGACCGCAAATGGTTGCTTGCCGAGGCCGAAAACGCTCGGGCCCGCGGGCGGCGGCGGCGCGCGATCTCCTTTTACCGCCGAATCCTCGCGGCGGAGCCTCACAATCCCGAGCTGCACGCCCGAGTCGCCCCGCTGCTTGCCGCAACGGGTAAACGATTCGACGCCTGGCAGAGCTATCGCCAAGCCGCAGAGGCACATCTGAAGAACCAGAGTCGGGATGAAGCGCTGGCCCTCTATCGAGAGGCGACGAAGATTTTGCCCAGGCAGTTCGAGGCCTGGCAATGGGTGGCGAAGCTCGAATTGGCGCGCGGGAGGAACAACGCCGCGCTCAGCGCGCTGCTCGAGGGCCGCTCGAGGTTTCGATCGAGGCGCCGTCGACCCGAGGCCATCGTGCTGCTTCGCGAAGCGAAAAGCATCGATGCATCGCGCATCGACATCGTGCTCGATCTGGCGCGACTGCTCCGACGCTCGGGGCAGTCACCCGAAGCGCAGTGGATCCTTGCCCAGCTGGGCGAGAGAATGAGCGGTCGGGATCTGCGAATCGTACGCGGCGCGCAATGGAGAATCGAACCCAGCCTCAAACACAGCTGGAATTGGCTCCGCGCCGCATTCGCATCCCAGAGAAGCAGCGATCGTCACGTCCCCGCGCGCAACCCCTAGTCTCCCCGGGGTTCTCCCCTCCGGATGGTAATTTCCCGCGCGCTTCGATAGGGTCACGCCCCGTGCGCGGTAACCCGCCGATTCGAGCGAGTTTGATTCTCTTGCTGCTGCTGATTTCGCGGCCACTTACCGCGGCAGAAGCGAGTGTCGACAAGATCATCGTGAAGGACGGCAGTGTTCTCAAGGGTGAAATCAAGCGCATCGAAAACGATAAACTGATCCTCGACACCGATTATGCGAGCGATGTCGTCATCGACGTAACCCAGATCGTCGATATCGAGTCGGATCAGCATTACTCCATTCGACTCAGCAGTGGAGAGATCATCTCCGGCTACTTCGCGGTCTCCAACGGGAAGATCGTATTGCGCGAAGAACTTCCAGCGCCCGACGCTACTGAAGCGACGGAAGCACCTGGAGAAATCGATCTTGCGGATACCGCACACGAAATTACCCCCACGGCGCCCGACCCCGGGGTGGGTGGGGTCGAGCAACAGGCTTCGCCAACCGCGGAAAGCCAGCCGCAGCAGACGACCCTCGACGATCTACCACGAGACGAAGCGACGGTCAAAATCGCGGAGCCGGCCGATGGTGGTCCATCGGACACCCCGACCGCGGTCGAGCGCCCTGACGGTCGGGAATTCAGCTTCGACGATATCGACTGGATTCGCGAGAAGCCGACCTACCTCCGATACACCGCAGACCTGAACGTCGGCGCCCAGCTTGCAAGGGGCAATACGGACACCACCGATCTGCATTTCGACGCCCGCTTCGAACCCAGTTTCGGCTGGAACACACTCCGACTCTCCGGACAGTACGACAAGAAGACGGCCGACGGAGACACTACGACGAACCGCTGGGACGCTTCCCTCGTCTACGAACGGGACTCCCGCCGTCGTTGGTACATCAGTGCAGCCAACACCTACGAATCCGATACGCAGCGAGACCTTGACCTCCGAATCATCTTCGGGACTGGTATCGGTTACCGCTTCTACGATAACGATCCCACCTTCTTGAGTGTCCTACCGGCTCTTGCGTATGTGAACGAAAATTTCTCGGACCACACGGACGACACCAACTACGCGGCGTTTCAATTGAGTATAGATTTCAAGAGGGATCTGTACAAAGACGACATCACGTTCTTTCACAACAACATGTATCTGAACAGCCTGCAAAGCCTCAGCGACATCATCATCGAGACCGAGACCGGCATCAAATTCGATATGGCCTGGAACCTCGTACTCACGGCAGAAGTCCAGACCGATTGGGAAAACGAGCCCGCAGAAGACGCCAAGAAACTGGATACCCGCTACATGCTGAAGATCGGCTTCGATTTCGAAGGCGATGAAAACGACTGGTTCCGCTGAAAACCGCAGAGGTCGAGCGCAGTTCCACGCCGTCTCACGGCAATCCACGCTGGCCGATGTCACCTTCAATCCGCGATTCCCGGCACGACCACGGCGCCGCGGATTGAACGTGACATCGGAGAGGGCGCCGGGGGGATCGAAGATTCGGTAGAGGCGTCGCGCGCGGACAGGGCTGGAAAGCAGGCTGGTTGAAGCCGAAACCCGATCGCAGATCGCGATCTACTCTTCGATCTCGAGTTCGAGCTCGCGGCTTCGCCTGGCCAGATGAAGGTCGAAGCACACGTCTCGAGGTGAGAGCGCCGGTCCATCCGCGGTCTCTTCGATATCGAGCACCACCATCGTGGGTTGGTAGCCTTCGCCCTTGAAGAAGAGGACGTGAGGTTGGTCTGTGCGAAGAGCGATGGAATCGGGGACGCGGTCGAGAGGCACTTTGTCGAGGTAGATCGTGACATCCTTGGGAACACAATCGAGTCGAATCGTCTGTTTGTGCGCGCAGGCGCCGGTAGCGAGCAGCGCAAGAGCGATTCCGCAGCTTCGAATCGAGAAATCGAAGAGGGTCACCACAGCCGCAGTGTAGCGCGGGCGATGGGGGCGATGGCATCGATGCTTCGAAATTGCAACGACCGAGCATTCCCTGGGTGGGGAGCCTCGGTCGGAGCGCGGCTTCGCATGGCAAGCACTCCAACCGCCCCCGGAGAGGCGCTGGGAAAGTGGGCGAATCTGCGCGAAAGTGTCCGCCACAGCGGCCGGAAGGCGACCGTGGAGCCGGTAAATCGACATCCGAATCGGTGAGGAGCTAGAGGGGAGCAGGTAAGGAGCACTATGGACGGCGTGGCTTTGGTTCTCTGTGAAGGGGTGTTCGGAACGGGAGACGGCAAGACCGCTAATGGGCTGGTGCGGCACACCGAGCGCTACCAGATCGCGGGCGTGCTCGACTCCCGGCTCGCGGGCCGGGACGCCGGCGAAGTGCTCGGGGGCGACGCTCGCGCGATTCCGATCTTCGCGTCTCTTGCGGAAGCGCTCGAGAAGGTCGCCGACCGGCCCACGCATCTGGTCATCGGGCTTGCCCCCGACGGGGGCCGCCTGCCCGACACCTATCGAAACGTGGTAATCGAAGCGCTGCGCGCCGGAATGAACGTCGACAGCGGACTCCACCAGTTCCTCTCCGATGACCCAGAGTTGTCAAAACTCGCCGAAGAGCACGGCGCGACAATTCGCGATGTTCGCAGGACGCCGTCGCGCGACCGGCTGCATTTCTTCACGGGTGCCATCAATGACGTCAAGGCGGTACGCGTCGCGGTACTCGGCACCGACTGCTGTTGCGGAAAGCGCACCACCGCCACGTTGTTGACCGAAGAACTCAACCGCGCGAAGACTCCGGCCGTGCTGATCGGCACCGGCCAGACCTCCTGGATGCAGGGCGTGCGCTACGGAATCCTGCTGGATTCCCTGATCAACGATTTCGTGGCCGGCGAAATCGAGCACGCCATCATCGAGGCAGACCGCAGGGAATCGCCTGACGTCATCATCATCGAGGGCCAGGGTGCGCTCACCCATCCGGCCGCGCCCGGCGGCTTCGAGATCCTGGCGTCGGCCAAACCGCACGGCGTCATCTTGCAGCACGCGCCCGCGCGCGAGACCTACCTCGATCATCCCAACGAAGCCATCGCTCCACCCGAGGTCCACATCCAGGCCATCGAGTCCGTGTTCCACTCACGCGTCATCGCGATGGCCGTGAACTCCGAGGGAATCGATCCCGCAAAGGTCGACGACAAAGTGGCGGAACTCGAGCGCCGCTACCAAATCCCGTGTTGCGAGCCGCTCTCGCAGGGCCCACAGCGGTTGATCGAAGCGCTGCGCTCGCTTTTGTGAGCCGGAGGGAGCCGCGTTCATGAAGATTCGCTCCTTCGAAGCCGCCAGCGTGGATCTGCCACTGCGCGAGGGCTATCGGATCGCCAACCAGACGATCACGTTTGCGCGCAACATGCTCGTACGCGTGGAGTCCAACGAGGGCCTGATCGGATTCGGCAGCGCCGCGCCCGCCAACAACGAAGGCGGCGAGTCGGACGAGAGCTGCCTGGCCGCACTGCGCGGCCCCCTGCAAGCGTTGGCGCTGGGCGCCGAAGTTCCTCCGGATCCCTCCCCTCTCGCGAACGAGGCGCTTCGCCTTGCCGCGGATTCCCCAGCGGCCCGCGCCGCGCTCGACATGGCGCTCTGGGATCTCGTGGCCCGCAAGGCGGAAGTTCCACTCGTGCGATTATGGGGTGGCGAGCCGAGACCTCTTGCCACTTCGGTGACGATCGGCGTATGCGACCTCGAAGAAACGCTCGCGGCCGCACGAGCCTGGATCGCTCAGGGATTTCGCATACTCAAGATAAAGATCGGCGAGGATGTCGCGCTCGACGCAGAACGCCTGCGCAAAATGCGGGAGGTGCTCGGCCCCGATGTGGTGCTGCGGGTCGATGCCAACCAGGGCTATTCGCTCGAAGACGCGAGGACGCTGCTGCGCGAGACCGATGGCCTCAACCTCGAAATGCTCGAGCAACCGCTGAGCGCGCGCGACCTCGATGGATTGCGCGCGCTTCGCGGCGAGAGCCGCGTTCCGATCATCGCCGACGAGGCCGCGGGGACGATCGAAGAGTGCGAGGAGATCGTCGACCGGGGCGCCGCGGACGGCATCAACATCAAGTTGATGAAATGCGGCGGCCCGAGCGCCGCGCGCGCCATCCACGACCGCGCGCACTCGGCCGGTCTCAGCCTCATGTTGGGCTGCAACGACGAGACACGCGTCTCCATCGCTGCGGCCGCTCATCTGGCGCTCGCGATGCCGGGCCTGAAATACGCGGACCTCGACGGCCACATGGATCTGCTTCGGGATCCGGCGCGGAGCGGCTTCGAGGTACGCGACGGCTGCCTGCACGTCGACGAGCGACCGGGCCTCGGCGTCGAAGTAGCGTTCTAGCTGGTAGACTTCAGCAGGTTCGACTCTCGTTTCGAGATGCGCGAATCGATGGCTGGGGGAGCATGCGCAAGGTTCTGATTCTGGGCGCGGTCCTGCTGGTTCTCGCCGGCGCGTTGTTCGTCGCGGCCAGCAACCTCAACCGCTACCTCGAGGACAACCGCGAGTGGTTGGCCCAGCAGGCCTCGTCCGCGCTCGGGCGCCCGGTGGCGTTCGACGAAATCGGCGTTTCGCTGCGCGGTGGTCTCGGCGCTCGCGTCACTTCGGTCACGATCGGAGAGGATCCGGCCTTCGGCAAGGGCGAGTTCCTGCGCGCCGACCGCATCGATGCAGTGATCAAGATCCTTCCCGCGCTGCGCGGGCGCTTCGAGGTGGCGCGTGTCGAGATCGACACACCCGAGATCAACATCATCAAGACCCGGAGCGCTTTCAACTTCGATTCGCTCGGGCGCGCCGCAGCTGCTCAGGCTCAAACTGAGCAAAAAGAAGATCCCGCGGCGGGCACCTTGCCCTTTCTCGTCTCGTCTCTGCGGATCACCGATGGCAGGTTGCAGTTCATCGACCGCAGCGTGTCCCCGGCATCGGAGCTGAATGTCGACCGCCTCGACTTCACGGCTTCCGACGTCGGACTCGATCACCCGATCCATCTGGACCTTGCAGCCGCGGTACTCGGCGCCTCCGAGCAGAACCTTCGCGTCGCGGGCACGCTGGGGCCCTTGGTCAGCCCCGAAGCGGCGGCGAGCGCCCCGATCAATCTCCGCGTCGATCTCGGTCCGCTCGTCGTTGACCGCCTGAAAGAGCTGGCACTGATCGGCGAGTCGATCCCGGCCGAACTCTCGTCGCCGGATCCGATTGCGCTCAGCGTGAAACTGTCCGGCAACGTCGACGCGCTCGGCACAATCGTGTCGATGAACGCGAGCCACGCGGCAATCTCCTACGGCGATCAGTTCGCGAAACCCAAAGACATTCGCTTTGTGATCGATGCCGACGTGAAATGGGTCGGTGACGCGATCGATATCGCCAAGTTCGACCTCCATCTCGCGGACGCGCACCTGACCGGGAGCGGCCACGTCGGCCTGACACCGGGGATGCCGGTCGATTTCAAACTTTCAGGCCGCGATCTGCCGCTCGACGGTTGGGGCTGGCTGATCCCGGCAGCTGCTGCGCTCGAGACGGCCGGCGAGCTCGACCTCGAGCTAACCGCCAGGGGACCCGCGGGAGGGGGCCAGATCCCCCGCGTGGAGGGAACCATCGGCTTGCAGCGAATCAGTTTCAACCAACCCGGCGGCAACGCGAGAATCGACGATCTGACGACGACGGTGACGCTGAAGGGAGATCGCGCGGAGATTCCGCCGACCGATTTCAAGCTCAACGGAAACCCCGTTCAGATCGCCGCAACGGTAAAGAATCTGGGTAACCTCGACACGGACTTCAGCATCACCTCGCCGGCGCTCGACCTTGCAGCGTTGGGCGCTGCGGGTGAAGGCGTACAGCAGCGGGAAGTGCTCGAGAACGTCGAGGTGCGCGGAAACTTTCGCATCGCGAGCAGCGGCCCGCAACTCGATGCAACCCTGCGATCGACCGGCGGCAGCTTGCGCGATGTCGCCTACCGGACGCTCGACGGTCGCGCGTCGCTCCGCGACCGGAAGCTCACGTTCGAGCGGCTGACGCTGTCGGCCTTCGATGGGAGGTTCGCCGGCGCCGGCAGCTACGACATGGCAAAGCCCGACGCGCCGGCCTTTGCGTTCCGCGGCAAAGTGGACGGAATTGACGTCGGTGCGCTGATTGCGCGCTTCGGCGCGGGGCGTGAACTGCAGATGGCGGGGCGCCTGCACGCCACCCTCGACCTCAACGGGAGCGGTTCCGAATGGGAGGTCATCCGCCAGGCGCTGACCGGAAACGGCGCGCTCGAAGTTGCAGATGGAGTGCTCAAGGGCATCAACATCGCCGAGAGCGTTCTAGGAGGCCTCACGGATATTCCCGGGCTGGGAAACCTGATCTCGCCGAACTTGCGCAGCAAATACCCGGCGCTCTTCGGCATGGACGACACGGTCTTCGAGGTGTTGGCCGGAAAGATCACCATGAAAGACGGCGTAGCGCTGCTCGACGAGATTGCGCTGGCTGCGCGCGACTTTCGGCTCGACGGCAAGGGAACGATCCGACTCGACAACGCTCTCGACATCGCAATGATCTTCGTCGCATCGCAGGATCTCACCGGAGATCTGATCCGCAGCGTTAAACAGATTCAATACCTCACCGACGCAAGTGGGCGTTTCAGCCTTCCGCTGCAGCTGGCTGGCTCGATGCCGACCATCCGCGTCCGACCCGATACGCTGTACCTCACCCGACAGATCCCTACGTCGCTGGTACGAACCGGGCTCTCGAAGGGGCTTGATGTACTCGTCGGGAAGAAGCGCGCGCCAGAACCCGCGACCGAGGGCGACGCCGAATCGGCCACCGCCGCGCCAGCCGAGCAGCCCCCCGCGCAGGCCGACGCCGCCGAGCAGTTGATCCGGCGCGGACTCGACGCCTTGCTCGGTGGAGATCAGCAGTAGGCGCCCACCAACGCTAAGAAGCAGTTCACGCGGGCGGCGGGCCTCAGCCTGGAGCCAGCTCAGCGTCTTGTCGACCCTCGCCACCCGTTCGCCGACGGAAGGGTTCTAGCAGCTGCTGCGCGTACTCGACGGGATACTGTGGCTCGGCGCCGATTCCGAGCTCTTCGGACGAGAACCGCTCTCCCCTCGATTCATAATGAAACGTCCTGAGGAGATGGTCCACAAGCGTTGTGAACAAGCCGAAGTTTACATCTCCGAGGGTGGGCTCCTTCTGATGATGAAACCGATGCACCTCATTGACCGCGAGAACGTATCGAAGCAGCCCGACGCGGTAGTCGACATTGGAATGCTGCAAGAGAAGCTGCACGGCGACGGTAAAGACCAGCACCAGTGCGACCGACGGCGGAATTCCCATCAGGACCAGCGGTGCCGTGCCTGCGAGCATTTCAATCGCCTGGTGAACGGGGTGCTTCATGAGCCCGTTGAAGCCATACATACGCTTTACGCTGTGGTGAACAGCATGAAAGCGCCAGAGGAACTCGACTCGGTGGCTCGCATAGTGAACAAGCGTGACCCCGACGTCGAGCACGAGAATCGCGAACAGCACCTGTAGGAGGAAATGCCAATCGCGTGGCCACACACCCTCGATGGCCAGCACTGAAATGAGGAACGGGAGCAGCAAAAGGGTCCCGAAATTCGCCGCCTCATTGACCAGCGCATGAAGAGTGTCCCGAAGCCCATCGCCCTGCGACAAATTCCAATCCTTCACATACGGGACCCGCCGTTCAGCTCCGAAAGAAATCGCGATGGCCAATCCGAGGAGCAGGAAAAGCCACCACCCCGGCGCTCCGGTCACCACAAGGCAACCGGCGAGCCCGTTGACTCCGACCAGCATCACCGGGCAGTAGCCGTAGCGAACCACTGCCTCGCTCACGGACGAACCCGCCCTAATCGAGAAAACACCTCCATCAGCTCGTCGAGCTTCTTCTTCCGTTCGCGCGGTTTTCCGCTCTCGAGCGCACTCGCCACACAGGTTTCGACGTGAGATGCCAGGACCATCTGCCCCACCCGATCCAAGGCGCCCTCAACAGCGGCGACCTGGTGCAGAACATCGACACAGTAGCGGTCCTCTTCCACCATGCGTTGGATTCCCGTCACTTGCCCCGCCACCTTGCGAAGCCTTGCGAGCACCTTCTCTCGAACTTCTTCCTTCACACGACATCCTCCACGCCGAGTCCGCTTGCGACGCAGCCGCATCTGGCGATAGTATACCCATACCCCCATATAGTATCAACCCCCAGTCCGATTGACCGGTGGGATGAACAGAAAGGGGAACCGGCAAGAATGAGGCAGCGAGCACGAGCACCCGTGTGGGGCCTGATTCCCTGATTCGGTCGGGGCGAGCAGACCGAAGACCAACCCCCCCTGCACCTGGAAGGTATCGTCCTTCGGAGTCAACCCTCCGCGCAGCCGGGCGCGATCCGCGCGGCTTCGCCAGAGGGCTGAATCGCGCCCTCTCAATTCGAGCGCAGTCGGCTTCGGCGACCCGGTTGCCAGGAAAAGAGAGAAATGTACAACGAAATTAGGGGCTTGGCGGGTCAGCGAGAACCGAAAATCCTTTCCACGCGGATCCCACGGGCCCGCACAGCCCTGCCAGTAACCCTTGACGCATCGCGCCATGCCAGTGCGGCGCAAACGAAAGCAACTGTAGATGGGTGTGAAATGGCTGCGGCGAATGCAGAAAAGGGCCTCGATCAACTTCTTACTTGACAAATCGCTTGACAGCCGATTCCAGCGCAGGCGACGATGGAGCAAATCGTGGTGGGAACTGGCCTCTTCATCCATCGGTTCTTGTTTCGGCACGGGGCGCATTCCAATCGACGACGGAGGACCACAGAGATGTTACGCAGCTACAGACTGTTACTGGTCGGCCTGTTAAGCGTCGGGATCAGCGCCGCTACGCCCGCCCAGGCTGGCGAGCAGCTCTTTGACGGCTCGTGGATCGTCAAGTCGTTTGGCAACGAGCGCACGGACGGGACTGCGGAGTCGGCGGTCTACTCGGTGTGGGCAATGCCCCAGGGGATCCTGTGCAACCCGCAGCAGCCGCGCTGCCCGTTCGTGTCGACGCCGACCAACGGAGCCGGCTCCTTCAACGTCTTGGGCGGCTCCCGGGATCGGGCGCTGTTCTGCGCGCCCTGGGCCAACTGGCAGGGCATGGGAACGACCGCGCGCCCGGCCAAGGGCTCCACGGTTACGACCGGCGGCCAGAACAAGCGACCGGTTCCGCCGCTCTACCGGAATCCGTATTTCTTCACCCCCGCTGGCCAACCCGACACCTACTCGTGCACCGCGACCAGCACGGATGGGTTCGGCGGCAAGGGCTTGGTCCAGGCGGGCCAGCCGGTAACCGGTAGGTGGACCGCTTTCACGACGGGCACCGGGAAGGGACCCTTCGGTTTCGCCCCAGCCCCAGCAGGGATCCAAGCCGGCATGCGGGTAACGGGTCTGACCGGCGAGTTCACGATCATCTACCCCTACATATACAGCTACACCTACGCGACGTTCCGCAACGACGTGGGGATATTCGGCCCAGACTTCGGGCCGGGTAGCTTCGACCTCCAGCACAAGGTGGGCAACCTTGTGGTCGCGAGCATCCGCGTGAAGCAAGGCGCCGCCAAGTTCGGTGGAACCATGAGGATGTTGGGCGCCATGACGACCAAGGTCTGCTACTTCCGCCTCGGAGGCTGCTCGCTCGGCGGAAACAACTGGCGCTATGACGCGATCGGAGCGACTGCCTACACGAACACGATGACAACGGGAAGCGTCATCACCAGGGGCTACCAAGCGCTCTACACGACGATCTACTACCACACGGCACTGATGTCGGCGAGCACGGTCAACGTGGTGGGTTCGCGTTTCCCGTGGACGACGGGGAGCGTCACCCTCACCGCCACAGGGCGTGGGCCGTGGAAGACGGTCCACTACGCGCATGGCTACGACAACCGCACTCCAACCAGCGGCCAGGGGATGATTCAGTTGGTGTCTCCGTTGCTTACGACCTGGCTCATCGTCGGTGCCCCCGCGTTTGACTTCGAGACCGGCGGCATCGGCATTCTGCGAATCGAGTTCCTTCCGGAGCCGGAGTCGTGGGCGATGCTGATCGCGGGGATCTCGCTTCTCGGAGTGGGTTACCGCATGCGGGGGCGCTGATCGTCAGCGCGGTTGCAAATTCGATCGCGGCTGCGATCGGAACGCCGGGCGGTCCACCGCGACCGTCCGGGGTTTTTCGTTTCGACGATCCGATCGAGAAGGTCGCAATTCTCGACTGGCGACGCTTTTGCAAGGGTCGAATGGGCTAGTATCGATCGATGCTAAGTCGTCTACTTCGCTCGCGCTGGCTCTATTTTGTCGCCGGGGCCCTGATGGTCATCGGGGCGATCTATTCGCAGTTCGACATCCGCATCGACCCGAGACCCCTCGGTGAGCCAGCCGACATCGAAAAACTCCAGAATCGAAACGACCTCAACCTGCTCTTCGTACTGATCGACACGCTGAGGGCCGATCGCCTGTCCGCGTACGGATACGATCGCGAGACCAGCCCGAACCTCGACAAGCTCGCGGCCACGGGGGTCCGCTTTGCGGAAAATATGTCGCAGTCTTCGTGGACGAAGTGCTCGATGGCTTCCCTCTGGACGGGCCTCTATCCGATTCGCACCGGAGTGACGCGCTCGCCGCAGGGCCTGCCCGAAGAGGCGCAAATGCCCGCCGAGATCCTCCGCGAAGCGGGCTTCCGCACCAACGCGATCTGGCGCAACGGTTGGATCAGCCCGGGCTTTGGCTTTTCTCAGGGCTTCGAGGTCTATCACAGTCCGCGGAGCGCGCCGACTCCGAGGTCGGTGCACCGTGAGAAGCCGACATTGGGCGTCACCGGAACCGACCAGGACACCATCAACTCGGCGATCGAGTTCTTGCGCGCTCAGGGAAACGAGCGCTGGTTTCTCTACGTCCATCTGATGGACGTCCACCAATATGTCTACGATGAGGACACCGCGCTCTTTGGTACGACCTACTCGGATATCTACGACAACTCCATCCGCTGGACGGACCGAGTACTCGGGAGCCTGATCAAAAATCTCGACGCGCGGGGACTGCGCGAGAACACCCTGATCGTCGTGGCCGGCGATCACGGCGAAGCTTTCGGCGAGCACGGTCGCGAGGGCCACGCGCGCGACGTCCACGGCGAGGTGACGACCACGCCCCTGATCATCAGCTTTCCGTTCCGGTTGGAGCCTGGGATCGTCGTGGATGCGCCCACGGAGAACGTCGATCTCTGGCCGACGCTTCTCGACCTGTTGAAGCTGCCGCCCCTCGAGGCTGTTGACGGGCGAACCCGGCTACCCGAGATCATGGCCGCTGCACGGGGCGAGCCAGCGCCGCCGCGAGACACACCTCGCTTTGCCCACCTCGACCAGACCTGGGGGCGCAGCAAGCAGGAGCCCCGCCCGATGGTGGCCGTGAGCGAAGGACCGTATCGACTCGTGCGGGCCCACGGGGCGAATGGGTGGCTCTACGACCGAAGCGACGACCCCCGTGAACAAGTCGACGTCGGCGAAGACGAGCCCGAAGTGTTGGCGAGGCTTCAGGCGTTCGTGGATGAATACCTGGAGCGACCGCCGGCCCCATGGCAGGCCTCCGAGGTCGAACTCGACGACGCGCAGCTCGAGCAACTCCGCGCGCTCGGTTATCAGGTCGAGTAGGCGCTCACCATTCGAGAGAGAGGGTCACCCCGTAAGTCCGAGGTTCGCCCCAGACCTCGAGGATCGTGTTGGTTTGGCGGGTGAGGTCGAAGACGTCGATCTTGTACTCTTGTTCGAAGATGTTGGAGACCCAGAACGCCAATTCGATCCGATCGTCGGGCGTTCGGTACGCGATCCGCGCGTTGTGGAGCCAGTAGCCGTCCTGTGAGATGGGATCGAGCTGCTGCGGATCGAGGTAAGCCTTCGAGCGGTAGT
>JADFQO010000052.1 GCA_022561775.1 Myxococcales bacterium
CCTCTCGATTTCTTACCCAGGTGACCCACACGATCTCCCGCCTGGTGAAGTCGAAATCGCACCCGAGACTCTGGCAATCCATGAAGACACGCACTCGCTGTGCCGCTTCCAGATCTTGGGCGGAGCTCGGTTCACCAGAGAGTACGACCGTCACCGTTACGGCGGTCGCCCATGTAAGTCGACTCATCCTAAATTTCGGTCGGAAAACGTTCTACGCCCACCACCCTAGCCATCGGAATCCTCCTTACACCAAAGGAGACTGCAACCGAGCCAACGACCAGACGCCCACCTGGTCTTTAAGCAAAGGTCATGCCAAACTTTTTAGAAAGACTCGGTGGCGAATTAGGCGAGGCCTGCCGAGTGACCTCGTGCCGTTGTACCTCCGAGGGGACGCTTGAGATCCTCGTTCGAGAATCGTCGGAATGGATACGCGTCGAGCAGCAGCAGCACAGCGACGAACGTGATGCCCCAGGCTTTCCAATAAAAGGCCGTACGATAGAGGGGTACGCATTGAGCCTGCCAAGCGCGGTGTCTCTTGTCGAACTCAATGCATCCGGGAGTCTCTTTCCCTCTCAACTGCATAAGCCTAAGCGTCATGACGCTAAGGTCCATATTTTCCGGGTGAACCCGCATCCTTGGCGACCAGAGAGGTACGCGATTATCATGTTCCGGAAGGAATGAAATCTGGGGTGCCCAGTTGTCGTAGGCGAAGCTAGCGCCTAGCAAAGCCGCAGGAAGGACGCCCACTAGCCACACCGCGATCGCGATCCTCTTGAATCCTCGCTCCCAGGCAATAGAGATCACAATTGGCCTCCGGTTTCCCTCACCCGTTCGAGGCTCCCAAGTGACGGGGATTGAGTCCCGTCAATAGGGTCACAACAAGACAAAATGCGGTACAACTTGCCTCCATTATCGCCTGAAACGGCCCTAGGCGCACGTTAGGCTCTCAGGGCTTGGTTTCCTAAACCGTAGGCCGGAGGTTCGAGTCCTCCCGGGGGCGCCAGAGAAAGGGTTTCGGATCAACCGCTTAGGTTCGCTGCTGCCCGTCGCGCTCGCGGCCTTGTAGCTTCCTTGTAGCTTCTTCGGGATCGAAGAGGGCAACGAAGTCGCGCGAGGAGTGTGGCGGAAGCCCTCGCGGCTGGCGTGTCGGCGGTGTCGTCCGGGTGACCCGTGGATGGGCCTCGGCGCGTTTCGGGGAGCCGACTCCCACGTCGCGTCGAGTCCAATCTTCTGCCCCGATCCTGATCTGCACCCAATGCGTGCTCGCAAGGATTCGACGCGGAGCGACCAGCATGACGAGGGCGATGCGCAGGAGGGTCTGATCGAGGTAGTTGGCGACCGGCTACGCCCGCTTGCGCTCCTCGGAAATCGGATCGACAGCGAACGCCGGGCCGCGCCCGTGGAGATCGATCGCAAGCGCGCCCGTCTCGGCGCAGGCCTGCTCGGGTGACGTCACCGAGAATCGCGCCAGCAGGTCGGCCGGCACCTCTCCGGGCTGAAGCAGCTCGGGCTCGATGTAGTAGTTCCCACCGGTCCAGCGGGCGTAGTGGCGCGCCGTGACGCTCCAATCGGCGTGGCCGAGCTGGCGAGATACGTAGGCCGGGTTGATGCCACGGGTCAGCAGGTGGCTCGCGAACGTGTCGCGCAGGTCCTTCGGAGCCCAGTGGCCGAGCCTTGCGCGGGCGAGGATCCTGCGCCACTGCCGCCCGCGGAAGTTGCCGCCGTGGAACTTCGGCAGCACCTGCGCGTCGGGCCCGGGGTTCCATTGAGTCTCTCGCTGCCGAAGGAGGGCGGCTCGAAGTCGGCGTGAGAGCTGGACGCGGCGCGCTCGGCCGCTCTTGGGCCTGGCCGAGTAGTCCCTGCCCACGCGGGCGCGGTCGATCACGAGGAAGCGGGATCCGGCGTCCTCGTCGCTCCCGAAGACGACCTGGCCCCAGGTCAGGGCCTCAGCCTCGCCGACCCGCATGCCGGTGTCGAGGAGCAGCAGCACCGCGACCGCGCTGCGGAGATCCTCCGCGAGGGCCGCCTCGACGAGCCGCGCCACGTCCTCCGGCCGCTCGATGGGGTTCGCCTTGCTCTCCGCCTCGGCGCGGCCGGCCTTCGTCTTGGAGGCGCCCCTGAGCATCTCGCGAAACGCCGGCACCGGGTTCTCGTCGGCCCAGCCCTCGGCCATCGCCCGCTGGACGACGAGGCTCACGGTGTTGATCGAGTTGCGGCCGTGGCTGGCACTCCGGCCCCGGTCGACGACCTCCCGCGCCCACCAGTCTTCCAGGTCCCGGGCGGTGATCGAGTCCACGGGGCGGTTGCCGAAGGCCAGCATGATGGGGCCCTCGGGACGCAGGAAGCTCCGCTTGTCGCGCACCGTGTTCTCGGAGAGCTCGCCGAGGCGCGAGGGCCGCTCGAGGTACAGCTCGGCCACCTCGCTGAACTTCGGGACGGCCCCGGGCAGACGTCGGCGGGTAGCGGGTCGCCCCGACGCAGCTTGGCGGGTCTCGTAGGCGCGCTTCCACTGAACGGCCTCGGTCCAGGTGACGCAGCCGGTGTCCGTGAGCACCCGCTCGCCACTCCCCTGGCGCCGGTACCAGATGGATCCCCGGTGCTCGATCAGGCATCGGTACTCGGCTCCGCGCGGGCGCTTGCGAATCGGCAACGGTCTACCTCTTGGGGCTCGATTGAACCCCGCGCCGGGCGCGAAGTACACGGCTCGGTGTGATCTCCCGGCCCGCGGCGTCGCCGGCAGCTCGGGCCTCGGCGAGCGGGTCGAAGGCCGTCGAGAGCGCCCACGCGCGAACCTCGGGCACGTGCACGCGGAGCCGCCCTCCAGACCGAGTCCCGAGGTGGTAGACGAGAAGCTCGCCGCGGTGGATCGCGCCGCGGACGGCCTTGATCCCGATGCCGAGGAGCCGTGACGCCTGCGCCACGGTGGCGAACTCGGGCGCGTGCGCGGCCGCTGCCTCGAAGCGCTCGACGAGCGCTTCCAGGCGGTCGATGGGATCCGGCGTCGGCCTCACGCGGAACATCCCCCTCAGTCCAGCAAGCTGGAGCGCGCCGCACCCGGAACACCCCTTCGAGCCGCTCTAGCGGTGTCGTCTCGCTCGCAGCTGCTGTCGTCGACCTGCTCCGGTGCGCCACTGCGATCGGCGACGTCGGGGGCATCGTGCAGGTAGCGGGAAAAGGCGTCGGTGAAGTCCGCGCGCGTGTAGCCGTTTCGCGTTACGCTCCCGAAACGGAGCTTGGTTGAGCGGATCCCGAAGGGCTTGAGTAGACGAGCCAGGGAGTTCGGGGTCAGCGGCTTGCCCCGCCGCCATTCGCCCCAGGGGCGCTCTTCGAGATTGATGAGCGCTTCGCAGAGATCCTGACTGGAGATTCGATCCGGATCAGGTTGATCGTCGAAGAGCGCGCAGACGTCCGCGAGAAGCCCCACCGACGCCGATCCCTCGTCTTCGCGTGGGGTAAGGCTCAGCGCCGCTGACCGGGCGCGCCGCGGCCATTCGCCCCCCGCCTCCTCGGCAATCGCTAGGAGCGGACGCCAGTTGTCCGCGGCGCGATCGTGCAGTTCGCTCGGCACCTTCGGATCTATCTCGCGCAGGGTGTCCATGTTATCCGCCGCCCAGCGGGCGCAGCGACGGGCTGCGTTGTCCGTGTCGCGGTCCCTATCTGCTCGAAAGCGCGATACGCGCTCGTTCGGGAGTCGCCGACGCATCGCGATCACGATGGAGCGATCCTCGAGCGTCGAGGGGAGAGCACCGATCAGTGCGATTGCTTTTGGTGCCCAGGTCCTGAAGATATGGGGCTGATGGTCGTCGCCCACAGTTCGAAGGACGAAGGCCTGTCGTCGCTCGTGCCCGGAGTTGAGGATCCCTCGCAGCTCGTCGCTGTGTTTCAGGAACGTGTCCGCTTCATCGATCAGGAGAGTCGGACTCCACTGCTCGATCGAGCGGAACAGCGCGGCAGACGTGATGTTCGCGACCGGCAGCGCACGCGGAACGAGATCCTGCATCACGCTTAGCGCGGTCGTCTTTCCGCAGCGCTTCTCTGGCGACACGAACGCCAGGACGGGCGAGACCTGCGCCACGTCGTGGGCATGCACGTGAACGACCCAGAGCGCCATCGCGTCCGCAGCGTGCTCGGGCAGCGCGAGAAACCTCGAGAACCTTGCGGCGAGCTCATCAAGGAGCAGGGCGCCGTCGACCGGATTGGGCCAAGGTTCGATATCCGCGAAGAGCACGGTGGAGCCGCCCCGCTCGCTCTCCGCGGATTGCGAGCGCCGCTGATTGACCTCGGCGTCGAGGGTCGATAGCCGAATTCCCATACCGTTGGCGGCCCTGTCGCGCTCACGGTCGTACTCGACCCGAGGGAGCGCCGCGAGCCTGCGGAACTCCACCTCGTCGCCGTCGGCTTCGTTGAGCGCGCCCGGCGGTGCTGCCGCCCCGTGAAGTACTTCCGCGAAATCCTCCTGGGGAGTCGGACGCGGCGGGCGCCAGCGGTTTTCGCGAGCTTTGTGGAACAGCGTTCCGAGCATGATCCCGTCGCTCGTTTTCTTGAAGGAGCGCCACGCTTCCTTACACGCCTCGCGCGAGTACGAGTGGTAGTCCTGCCCCGCGCTCCACTCGTCGAAGATTCTGAAGGCGGTTTCCTCTCCGCTGGAGTGCAAGGCCATGCCGATCTCGATCCAGACCGCACGGTCATCGTTGGGGACGCTGGCTAGGGCTGAGCGCACTTCATCTAGGTCGAAGGCCAGTCCGGAGCAGTCTCGTTGCGCATCAACGCCCAGACGTTCCGTGTGGGGCGGTTCAAGATCGGGACAAGCCCAACGGTCCGCGATGTCCAAGCGGTCGATGACCGTGTGTCGCTCTTCATTGCCCGGCCGAACGCTAGGCCGGTAGAAGCCCGTGCTCACGCTGCGGCTCTCGGGTGTTGGGGTCATCGACAGCTCTCTGAACAGCGCGTCGACGACGATTCGCATCTCTGCCTGATTGGTGACGACGTACGTGGTGACCACGCGATAGCGCGGTGAATCGGGCTCGTGGCTCCACGTGTTGTGAAGGAGGTGGGGAACCCCGATCGCAGAGAGGCGCGCGGAGCAGGCCTCGGGCGAAACGTCTGTCTGGTCCACGTCGAGCACGACGAGGTATGGCGGGGAGATGTTCTCCCGCCTTCGTTCCCCATCACAGCGCCCTCGGACGTAGAGCTCGGCTGCGTCCTTGCGCCGGGTGACCAGCGGGGGTCCGCCGAACATGCTGCGGAAGTCGTTGGGGTTCTGAAGCTGGACTAGGCGAGAGCTCTCCCCAGCGACGGTGCGGGTGTTCGGAAACACCGACAAGGCGAAGTCGGACTGCGGGTCGAGCGCTGACTTCAGCCGCCTCGCCTTTCGCGGTGCGGAGCTCACAGCGGCTTTCCGCGAAGCGAGGTCAGAACCTGGCCGGGTAGGAACGAGAGCGCGTGCTTCATAGTCGCGATCTTCGCGTGGAGACGACCGAACAACCACTAGTGCAGCTGGAAGTTCTCTCCTGTGAATTCCTCGCCCAGCGGATCGGAGGGCGTTGGAGTGCTCCAGCTCCCGAGACACCCGAGGGCGCCGGCTATGGGGAGGGCGCGTTCATATGGGGCACGACCAAAGCTCGATGGAGATCAGCGTTACGACGATCGACTCCGGTGGCGATCTCGGGCCCCGGCGGGGCGCCCCCGCTTCCGAGGCCGAGGTCGGAGGCCCAGGAACTCGATCAGGCGCTTGACGGAATCGGCGACGGCGTTCTGGTGGACTAGGTAATCTTCCGCGACGCGGCTGACCGGGTCTCCGAGGACCTGCACTCGCATCGCCCACTGATAGGCGTGCGATTGGGACTTGACGGTCTTGACCGGAAGCCCGGCGGCAGCTGCCTCCTTCTCGATCGCGCGGAAGTAGCGGTCGAGGTCGCGCTTCACCTGGTCTCGCGTCCGTTGCTTGTATTCCGAGAAGTCCTCGTCGCCGAACCAGGGAGAGAACGTGTACGCCTGTTGGGGCAGGACGAAGGCGTAGTCGGTCGGCGCCCAGTGCCGGCGTTCGAGAGCCCGCGGGGACTCGCACCACCTGGCGAGCGTGTGTAGCGCGATCTCGAAGACCCACTCGGCGCTGAGGTGCCACGGCTCTGCCCAGCCCCCGACCTCGTCACACAGCGCGCGGATGGTGGGATCCAAGCCAGGCAACTCGCGTCTTCGAAGTACGCATTTCGCGTTGATGGGAACACCACCGAACGCCGTGCTGGCCTGCGGCCCAGTCGAGTGGCGCTCCCACGCGTCCGCCCACAGCTCGCGATAGAGCTCCAGGGGTCGGCCCGCGAGCGCTTCCAGGACGGCCGCCGAGCGAGCGAGCTCTACGCGATGCTTGCCGAGCGCGTCCAGTTTCTCTTCGGGCCACCACCTGACTCGCGCATGATCGAGGAATCGACGGCGAGCGGCGTCTGCTACGAGATTGGGGTGATGCGACAAGAGCCGGCCTCCGGACACCTTCCCTCGTTCTGCCAGGCCAAACATATCGGGTCTGATCGGCGGCTTCTGAACTGCCGGCACGTATGGACCCGATTTCGGAACGTCCCTGATGAGGTCCGGTGTGCGGCCGATCTCCGCAACTGTCTTGGTCCAACCGGAACACCGGAACAGCGCAATAGAGACAACTGCTTGCGGACTCCCCAAGCGGAACGTGGCGACCGGGTGTTCCGTTTGCGCATCCCTCTAAGCCGTTGAATGTGAAGGCTTGTTCCGATGCTCCGGTTCGGCTAGCGCGGGGCTGGCTCGCGCTATACGCGCGCGGGGGCGGGCCTCGAGGGAATCTTCATCGATCGGGCGGCGAGCAAGCCGGGAGCCTTCTCGGCGCGACGAGGAGGTCCCCACGCCTTCCGTTCGGCTGCGGCGACCCTGCCCGGGCGGAGCTGCCCACGGCGGGGGACCTGTCCAGCGTCACGCTTGTCGGCGCGACGCCTTCCGGCTTCGGGGTCGTTGCCTCTCGACGCGGCGGATCAGGTCGGTCGTGGACACGCCGAGGGCCTCGCAGACTGCGAACAGCATGTCGACCGTGGGCGATTTTCGGTTGAGCTCGAGCAGGCTGACGTAGTTCCGGGAGATCTCGGCCTCTTCGGCGAGCTTCTCCTGGGTCCAATGCGCGGCGAGCCGAGCCACTCGAAGCTCGTCCCCGACCATGCGGCGATGCTATCCGCGCCGAGATCCCTTATCCTCCAACTATAGTGGTAATGGGTCGGGTCAAGCTGGACGACGAGTGGGGGGAGGGGAGCGGCCCACGTTGGGCGGCGCGCAGAAGTGGACAGCCAGGTCACGGAGCTTCTCGGGCGGAACCGGCTCTTCGACGAGCTGCTCCGGGCCGGACTTGAGGTCGCCTTGCCCGGACGCGACCGTGGGATCGACCTCATCGCCTACGCCGATCTGGAGTCGAAGGTCTCGTCCTTCATCGCGCGCCCGATCCAGATGAAAGCCGCCACTGCAACGAGCTTCTCGATCCACCGCAAGTACGAGAAGTTCCCGGACCTGATCCTCGCCTTCGTCTGGCATCTCAGCTCGCCCGACAATGCCCGTACGTATGCCCTCTTCTACGACGAGGCTCTCTCCATCGGAGAGAAGATGAAGTGGACGAGCACCGCGTCGTGGATCGAGAAGGGTGCCTACAGCACCCGAAGTCCCAGCCGAGAGCTGATCGATCTCCTCGAAGTCCATCGGATGAGCCCACGGGCATGGTGGCGCAAGGTCGTAGATCCTCGCGGCCCGGCACGGGCCCACGGCTGAGGAGGTCGCCCGCCGAGCGCAGGCCCGCGGGAAGATCGCCAGTCAGCGCCTCCCCCGGCAGCGCGAGCGAGTCCCAGCGGATGGCGAACCCCAGGCGCCCCTGACCCAACCGGAACAACTCAACCAAGACAACAGCTTACGGGAGAATCCAACCGGAACGCCGGGAGCTGACGTTCCGATTGAGAGGTGCCCTAACCCCTTGAACCGAAATGCTTGTTCCGGTGTTCCGGTTGCCTGGGGATCGCGGCTCGCGGCGAGTCCGGCTAGCGCCTTACGCGCGCGCGCGAGCATGTAGGGGAGACGCCGGCGATCCCCTCCACGGCGCGGGCCTCATCGCCGGTATGGGTAGCCAAGGCCGGCTACCCCCGTGGCCGCCCGGGTTAGCCTTCATCGGTCCTCGCCGGCTCTGGAAGCCTCTGCGGAAGCCGCCGCCACCGTAAGCTGTACCTCTGGCAGGCGATCTCGGCCTGAGGCCCTGCTTGCGTAACTGAGCATCGCCCATCGGTTCCCCGGGCTGCGGCGCGGCGCCCGCTGTCGGGCCACCTCGACGCGCCTCGGGTCGCCCGCGCCCCGGCACGTGCAAGGAGGCCCCACGTCGCGCCGAGACCATCGTCTGACGGAAGGCATGGCTCGGACCATGGAGTCGTGCGAAGAGTGGACCGAGGTCGCGACTGCCATTGCGAGGTGGCGTCCAGCGGGTAGTCAGGAGGGCCTCTCGAGCTCCGGCCAGGGCTGCCCTGGCGGGGTAGGGCGTGCACTGCCGCACACCGGCTGGGGCCGACGTCGTCGTGGGCCGAGTTTCGGCACACGACGGGGTGGCGGAGCGTGCAGTCTGTAGCGAACTCGTCTCTGGGCGCAAATCCCTGATTTGCTGGGAAGATACAGGGAAATACACCGAAATTGGGAGACCCCGGCGAAGCTGCTTCCATGATTTGGTCACTTTTCGGGGTTCCTCCCGGCGTGTTCCCTGATTTCGGGAACAGGGAATTTCCAATAACGAGCAGGGATTGCCGTGATTGGAATCGACCTCGGAAGGAGCCGGAAAGCAGCTGACATTATTTGAGCTGCGGACGTTCATCCCACGCGGCTCTAAGCAACGGCAATCGCTGACATTTCAGCTCGGCCGACTTTTGGCACACTACGGGGCAAGACGTCGAAGAGGTAATGCACGAGCAGCGAAAGGTTTCCGGAGATGAGCCTCAGGTACGACAAAGAGCTTGGCCTCGATCGACAGATCACGCGGCGTGACTTCGTTTACTGCTCATCGCTCTTCGTCAGCAGCATGCTCGCAGGCTGCGGCAAAGTCGATCCTCAGGCGCTGTCCCCACAGCGAGCGCACAGATTCAATGTAGGGAGCGACTGGTACGGCCCGGGCGGTGTCGGCGACTATGCAAGCTCCCATGGCAACACGCCCGAGCTTCTCCAGACGGCACACGAGATTCGCGCCGGAAAGTTTGATATGCGACCGGGCGATGCGACTGACACCGGTGAAGAGTTCGACCTCGTGGTCGTTGGGGGCGGCTTCTCCGGACTCTCGGCCGCCTATCACTTTCATCGACTGAACCCTTCGGGGCGCGCGCTCATCCTCGACAATCACCCGATTTTCGGCGGTGAGGCGAAGCGCAACGACTTTGAGGTCAATGGCGTTCATGTGTCGGGTCCACAGGGATCGAACGACACCAGCATCCCCGAAGCGACCGGGGAGCCCGACGACTACTTCACGGCGCTGAACATTCCCCGAGACTTCCAGTATGCGGAGCCAGGCGGGTCCGCGGCCGGCATGCGGATCGCGCTCGACAACTATGAACACATGCACTGGTACGAGGACCATTTTGACGTCGGCCATTTCTTCCGTGGCGCGCAACAACCGTGGGTAAAAGACGTCTGGAAAACCGGGCTCGCATCAACACCCTGGCCTCGGGACCTGCAACGGGCCTTCGCGCGCGCCCGCACGGTCGAGGTCGACGGCGAAGCGGACGAGGATAAGCTGCGATGGCTCGACTCGATGACGATGAAGGCCTACTACGAGGACGAGCTCGGCCTGCCGCCCGAGGTGACGTCGTATTACGATCCGATCATGGCGAGCATTATCGGACTCGGCTGCGATGCCATCAGCGCCTACTGGGGTCTCCACTTCGCCATGCCGGGATTCGCTAGGCCGGAGCGCAACGACGAACCGCTGTTAAAGAGTCTCCCCGGCGGTAACGCAGGCATTGCAAGGCACTTCGTGAAATCCCTCGCACCGGGAGCGATCAGCGGCTCATCGTTCGAAGACGTGCTGTTTGGCAAGATCGCGTTCAGCGAGCTGGATCGCGATGGCAATCCCGTACGCATCCGTCTCAACTCGACGGCGGTGAGGGTCGAGCACGACGGCGCGCCCGGCGATGCCCAACGCGTGGTCGTTGATTTTGTCCAAGACGGCAGGCAACTTAGCCTCAAAGCGAAAACGGTCGTGATGGCGTCGGGCGGCTGGGTGAACCGACACGTTGTAAAGGACCTGCCGCATGAGTACCACAGCGCTTATGAGGCGTTCGCGCATTCGCCGGTCCTGGTGGCGAATGTCGCCCTCACCAATTGGCGATTCCTGGAACGCCTTGGCGTCTCGGCAGCATTATGGTCGGGCGGATTCGGCTTCACCTGCAATATCCGAAGGCCGATGATCGTCGGCGGTCGATCGCAACCATTGCATCCGGATGAGCCCATCGTGCTGACATTCTACGTACCGATCTACAAACCCGGTCTGCCGCGCAGGGAACAGGGCGTCGTCGGGCGCGCGGAATTACTGGGGACGTCATTTGAGGGATATGAGCGGCAGATTCGTGAGCAGATGACGGCGATGTTCTCGGATGGGGGGTTCGACCCGGCTAGCGATATCGCCGGCATCATCCTCAATCGCTGGGGGCACGCGTACGTCAACCCGGGGCTCGGCTTCATGTTCGGCACAAAGGGCACTCCCGCACCGTCGGACGTCATTCGACAGCCGTTCGGCCGGATCGCCATCGGACATTCGGAATTGCGCGGCCACCAGTATTGGACAGGCGCCGCCGGCGAAGGGCGACGCGCAGTCGAAGCCTTGCTTGACGAATACTTCTAACACCGGGGTCGCCTGCGCTCAGCCAAGGGCTGGTCGCCGGCGGCGATGAGCCGGCTGCTGGACGACGAGACCTACATCATCGGACCAACTCGCGGCGTTGGTGCATGAATAGGAACGCGGCAGCGTCTCCCCACTCCCATGAGCTTCATCAGGCGCCGATCGCGTAGGACGCAGGCCTGCCTAGAGCCGTCATCCCGTTCAGAATGTTGCAAGCGATCAGCGTCTCAGCTTCCTGTGCCTTC
>JADFQO010000024.1 GCA_022561775.1 Myxococcales bacterium
GCCGCACCCGCTCTCTCGCCGACTTCGCGAAGATCGTCGAGGTGCTCGACGCGCACGACGCATCGTTCGTATCCGTGACCCAGCAGTTCAATACGACGACCTCGATGGGGCGTCTCACCCTGAACATGCTGCTGTCGTTCGCGCAGTTCGAGCGCGAGGTGACCGGAGAACGGATCCGCGACAAGATCGCCGCCTCGAAGCGCAAGGGACTGTGGATGGGCGGTCATGTACCCCTCGGCTACGAGCCGGATGGCCGCACGCTCGTCATCAATGAGGCAGAAGCGGAGACTGTTCGCACGATCTTTCGGCTCTACCTCGAGCTCGGAACCGTTCGGAAGGTCAAGGAGGAGGCGGATCGTCTGGGGCTTAGCACTAAGCTCCGTGCGGGAAAAGGCAAGCGGATGGGTGGCGGGCGCCCTTTCAGCCGGGGCCACATCTATCATCTGTTGAGTAATCCGCTCTACGTCGGTCGCATCGCACACCGGGGCGAGCACCACGAGGGGCGCCATCCTCCCATCATCGATCTCGAAACCTGGGACGCGGTCCGAGCGCAGTTGGCCTCACAAGCGCCGCCGGCGGGGGCTGCGAAGCTGCGATCCAGCAGCCCGAGCCCTCTTCGAGGGAAGCTCTTTGACGAGGCAGGAATTCGACTGACACCAACGCACGCAGTCAAGAACAACAAGCGCTACCGGTACTACGTTTCACAGAGACTCACGTCGGGATGTGGCAACACGAATTCTTCTGCTGCGAATCAATGCTGGAGGTTACCAGCGCGAGAAATCGAGCGGTTCGTCTCCGAGGCCATCCAGAATCTTCTTTCCGACCAGGCGGAATTGACTCTCCGCGTGCGAGAGGTGGGCGTCGAGGGATCAAGAATTGCGGAAGTACTGATGAACGTCAGCCGTTGGGACGGAGACCCGCTGGAGCTGATCGACCGCGTTGATCTCGGCACCGAAGAGATCGCGATCGTTGTAGATCTCAGTGATCTACTCGGAGGCGAACCCACGAGGATCCGCCACACGGTTCCGACTACGATACGGCGCCGCGGAGTCGAGACACGGCTTGTCATCGGCGGCTTCCAGGGAGAGCCCAGAACCTATAGTTCGGATCCCGCCCTCATCAAGGCGATCGCCCGCAGCCGCCAGTGGTTCGACGATCTTGTGAGCGGCCGGGTCCTCTCTCTCGTCGAGATCGCGAAGGCCGAAGGCATCACAGACCGCTACGTCGGGCGCGTGCTGCCGCTCGCGTTTCTCGCACCAGACATCATCTCGTCGGTGGTCACCGGAACTCAACCCGTCCAATTGACGGCTGAAATGCTGACAAAGCGCACCGACCTCCCTTTGGATTGGGAAGATCAGAAGTCCCTGCTTGGCTTCAACCCCTAGGGCCCCTACCCACGGCGGTTTCGTCGCTCAGCAAGCAACCACGTTCGGCTGTATTGGCCGACGGTCAGGAGCGCTTCCGGCGCGAAACTGCGAGTTGCCTTGCGACACCAGTAACGCGAACACGATAGCCAACCATCTCTTCACTCAAGATCCGATTCTTCACGATGGTCTTGTGTGTCATCCGCTTCTTGAGGTCGTTGATGAGTGCGAACCGCGGCAGCAAGAGACATCCGGCGAGCCAGCCAGCCTCCTCTTCCTGCTGCTTGTCACAGGAGAGAAAGGCGACGTCGCCGAGATGCTCGAGGCGGGACAGGCGGTGCTTGAGGAGGATGTGCGCGACCTCGTGGGCGACGTCACTGTTTCGCCTTGGGTCGGACATCAAGGGGTTGAATACGATTCCATGACGATGATCGGGAAGCTCGAACGTGCACGCGAAGAACGCGTTGTCCTGAAGCCGCTTGAGCGCTCTTAGCTTTTCAATGTGGACGAGCTCGCCCGCGGAGCGAACGACACAGCCCACGTGTTCGGCGAGCGCAACAGCGTCCATACGATCACCCGCCTCGAGGCACATCGCGCTCCACAAGTCTCTAGCGATGCGTTCCGATTCTGCTTTGGATCCTCGACGAAGAGCCAAGCTAGTCCTCAGCGAGGAGGGCGCCGTGCATTTCCCGCAGCAGCTCGGCGAAGAGGCTAGGGGGCGGAGCGAGTGGAATTCGAACTTGGAGTATTGCTCTACTGAGCCCTGCTCTTCGCTGGGGCAGAGCGAATCCGAACCGCCCAACTTGGCAACAGAGAAAAACGTGGGCCGCGGCCTCCTTTGGGCTCGGAACCCGCAGTCTCCGGTTCGGATGCGCGAAGCCCCTCGCCCAAAACCCCGCGGAATCGCGGGATTTTCCCGGCCGCCTCGCGCTCTTACCGAAAAGTCTCTGCGTCGGCAGACTAGGTGGCGGAGAGAGTGGGATTCGAACCCACGGTACCCTTGCGAGTACACCTGATTTCGAGTCAGGCACGTTCAACCGGACTCCGCCACCTCTCCACGGCCGTCAAGGCTATCGCAGGCGAGCGCCAACGGGCCAGCCGCGGTGCGCGACGTGAGAGGAGGGGCTAACCTGCGTGTCGCTCGAAATTCACCGAAGTGGAGGCATCTGATTGGCACGTGATGACTTGATTCAGGCGACCGGAACCGTGGACAAGATCCTCGGCGGCGGCCGCTACCAGATCACCCTCGAAAGCGGTCAGTGCGTGACCGCGCAACTCTCGGGTCGCATGCGCCGCTTTCGGATTCGCGTGATCCCCGGGGATCGGGTCCAGGTCGGCGTGTCTCCCTACGATCCGACCCACGGCTTCGTCACCTTCCGGCTCCGGGAAGGCCAGAACGCGCCGCGTTAGCTCCGCGCCCAGTCGGGCTGTTCGTCTACAGCTCAAAACCCTCCAGGCCTACGACCGGTTTCGCCTGCGGCGTCTGATGGCGCGGCATCGCGGTCTCGAGATCCACCCGACCGCATCCAGCAACCTCGCCGCGGCGCGCTACGACCTCGCCGAAGGTGCGCGGCTGCGGATCGGCGCCGATGTCGTCACCGAGCGCCTCGCCGGAGCGCTGCACTTCTCCCTCGGGCCCGGAGCCGAAGTCTCGATCGGCGAGGGCACCTGGCTGCGAACCGATCTCGGCCCGGTGCACATCGTCGCGTTCGATGGAGCTCGGATCACTCTGGGCGCTCTGGGTTTCTTGAACGGTTGTCAGCTGAGCGCAAAGCGCGAGTTGCGCACTGGGCGCCGGGCGTGGATCGGGCCGGGCAGCCGGGTCTTCGATTCAGATCAGCACGACCTCGACTCCAAACATCCCGAAGTTGCGCAAGCCGTGACGATCGGGGACTGCGTCTGGGTGGCATCGGACGTGACCATCCTGCGCGGTGTGACGATCGGAGAGCACAGCGTGATCGGTGCGCGCTCGCTGGTTGTCCGCGACATTCCCCCGCACACGTTGGCCTTCGGTCAGCCCGCGACGCCGCATGGCGTGATCGGCGATCGCTCCAACACCCGCTGATCCCCGCCCGCCCCGCTTTTCGACGGCCGGAAAGGTCGCAGTGATCACCACGGGCGACTTGACGTTTGCCCCGCGATGGCTCAGTTTCTGGCCCCTTCGCGCCGAAGGGAGCGCGCTGGAGTCCTGGTCGCCATGCGGACCACCAGGACGGCTCTGGCCGGAAGGACTTTCCCCCTCAATCAGAGCGGCTGGAGGGCCGGCGCAGCTTCCGGTCGGGCCCTCGGAGTCCCCGTGGGGGGATCGGCTGGAATTTCCGACACGCTTGGTGGTGGCTGGCTACTCACCCCCACACCCACCCAGCTGTATGGCGCGAGACCGCTTTTGGCGCCCTAGCTACTGCCGAGGCTGAAATGGTCCACGACCTATCGACGATCCGAAACATCGGAATCAGCGCGCACATTGACTCGGGCAAGACGACGCTCACCGAGCGCATCCTGTTCTACACCGGGCGGATTCACGCGATCCACGAGGTGAAGGGCAAAGATGACGTTGGCGCAACCATGGACTCGATGGAACTCGAGCGAGAGCGCGGCATCACCATCCAAAGTGCGGCGACCCACACCATTTGGGACGGTTGCCACATCAACATCATCGACACCCCGGGCCACGTCGACTTCACGATCGAGGTGGAGCGCGCGCTGCGCGTGCTCGATGGCGCCGTGCTGGTGCTCTGTGGGGTGGCGGGCGTGCAGTCCCAATCGATGACCGTGGATCGTCAGATGCGCCGCTACAAGGTCCCGCGCATGGCATTCATCAACAAGCTCGACCGCTCGGGCGCGAACCCGGTTCAGGTGGTCGAGCAGCTGAGGGAGAAGCTCGATCACAACGCGGTCTTGATGCAACTCCCGATCGGCCTCGAGGCCAAGTTCAAGGGTGTGGCCGACTTGATTACGATGAAGGCCACTTATTT
Organism: Myxococcales bacterium; assembly: GCA_022561775.1. Classification (GTDB taxonomy): domain Bacteria; phylum Myxococcota_A; class UBA9160; order UBA9160; family SMWR01; genus JACZVU01. Next base: position 4,340 of record JADFQO010000024.1, read on the forward strand.
CGAGGGAGACAGTGGCGAGCACGTCGTCATCGAAGAGATTCCAGAGGAGATGCGCGGCGAGGCCGAGATTGCGCGCGAGACGATGCTCGACGCGGTCTCGATGTTCTCGGACGAACTGATGGAGGCGATTCTCGAAGAGGCGGTGACCGACGAGTTGATTCACGATGCGGTGCGGAAGGGAACGCTCTCCATGGAACTCACGCCGGTCTTTCTCGGTTCGGCGTACAAGAACAAGGGCGTTCAGAAGCTCCTCGACGCCGTCAACCGCTATCTGCCCAGCCCTCTCGACTGTGAGAACACCGGTGTCGACCTCTCCAACGACGAGGCACCGCTGACGCTCGCGAGCGATCCCAACAAACCGCTCGTGGCCCTCGCCTTCAAGCTCGAGGACGGTCGTTACGGGCAACTCACCTACATTCGCGTCTATCAAGGTGCGCTCAAGAAGGGCGCGACGATCATCAACAGCCGCACCCAGAAGAAACACAAGGTTGGCCGGCTGGTCCGGATGCACGCCGACTCGATGGAAGATATCGGTGATTCTTCGGCCGGTGACATCGTCGCGCTGTTCGGGATCGATTGTGCGTCCGGCGATACCTTTACCGACGAATCGGTGCAGATTTCGATGACGTCGATGTACGTGCCCGATCCGGTGATCTCGATTGCCATCAAGCCCGTCGACAAGAAGACCGTCGACAAAATGGGCAAGGCGCTCGGTCGCTTCGTGCGAGAGGATCCGACCTTCCGCGCGCAGGTGGATTCGGAGAGCAACGAAACCGTGATTTCGGGCATGGGGGAGCTTCACCTCGACGTCTATGTCGAGCGGATGAAGCGCGAGTACGGCTGCGTGGTCGAGACGAGCGCGCCCCAGGTCGCCTATCGTGAGACGGTCTCCCAGCGGGCCGATTTCAACTACACCCACAAGAAGCAGACGGGCGGTTCCGGTCAGTACGGCCGCGTCGGGGGTCGGATCGAGCCCATCGAAGACGGCGCCGAAGATTTCGAGTTCGTGAGCAAAATCAAGGGCGCGGCAATCCCCACGGAGTACATCAAGGCCGTCGAAAAAGGCTTTGTTCAGTGCATGGAGAAGGGGCGGCTGATCGGCTTCCCGGTGATCGGCGTCAAGGTGGTCGTCGACGACGGCAAATCGCACAGCGTCGACTCCTCGGAGATGGCCTTCCAGGCCGCGGCTCGCGGCGCGTTCCGCGAGGCGTACCCCAGGGCCAAACCGATCGTGCTCGAGCCCGTGATGAAGCTCGAGGTCGAAGGTCCCGTCGAGCATCAGGGGGTGATCCTCAAGACGATCATGCAGCGCCGTGGTACCGTGATCGGGACCACCGAGTCCGCGGGGATGTCCCGCATCGAGTCAGAGGTGCCCCTCTCTGAGATGTTCGGGTACGCGACCGACCTGCGCTCGATGACCCAGGGCACGGCAGAATTCTCGATGGAATTTGCGCGCTATTTGCCTGCGCCTGCCGAAATTCAAAAGGAGCTCAAGGAGAAGTTCAATTCGAAAATTGTCGACGACGGCGAGTAAATCGAGGAGTTCAGCGTGTACCGAAAGTTCCTAAACGCGCGCAGCCCCCTGCGCTTGCTCGAAAAGGGTCTCCACGGCGGGTTGGGGCCCGGCAATCTGGGTATCGTCATCGCGGGCCACGGTGTCGGAAAAGCGTCCTTCCTCGTTGGTGTGGCACTCGACGAACTGCTGCGATCGGGTCGTGTGCTCCACGTCTCGATGGTCCACACGGTCTCCCACATTCGCGATCACTACGACACTGTGTTCGAAGAGCTCGCGGCAACCGCGCACCTGGAAGATGAAGCCCGGGTGCACGTCGATATCAATCGCAATCGAAGTATCCGAGTCTATCCGCGCAACGTGCTCACGACCGCGAAGCTGCGCGAAGCCGTGAAGGTCGAATCCGAAACCGCAGGCCAGCCGTCATTGGTCGTGATCGAAGGGCTCGATTTCGAAACGACCTCGCGCGAGGATTTCGTCGACCTCAAGGATCTCGCGGGCGAACTCGCCGCGGAAGTCTGGCTGTCGATCTCCTCCAACGACGAGCAGGTACCACAGCTGCCGCCGCCCATCGAGCGCGTCGAAGATCTGGTGAGCGTGGTTCTGGCACTCGAGCCGGGCGACGACGCGGTGCTGCTGCGCGCGCTCAAGGACCACGACAACCCGGATCTCACCGACCTCCACGTCGCTCTCGACCCGAAGACCTTGCTGCTGACGCGGCATTGATCCAAGCCGCGCAGCCGCCTGGGTTCTGGTCCGGGTCGCGCAGCCGTCTGGATCTCGACCCAGGCCGCGCAGCCGCCTGGGTTCTGGTCCCGGTCGCGCAGCCGTCTGGATCTCGACCCAGGCCGCGCAGCCGCCTAGCCCGCGCAGAGCATGGCAGGTAATGCCTGCGCTTCACTAGCGGGGGCCCCGTTAGCCGGGCCCCGTCTAGTTGCCGGTCTGGAGTACGGAGAGCTTATCTCGGTATTGGCTTCTCAGGGCGTTGGCTTCCATCCGCGTGAATCCGAGTTCTTCTGCGATGCCGACGAGCTCTGAACTCTCGACGCTGGTGATCGTTCCGTTGGCGGCGGCGACTGCGTAGAGGCACTGCAACAATTGCCCTCGCTGTTCGAGCGTGGAAATCTTGCGATATTCTCGGGTCACCACGTAATTCTCCGTTCCGCCGAGCAATCGCGCCTGGGATTTGGCGATTTCGATCGCGAGCGCGATTTCGCTTTCCGATAGGTCGGAAATCGCCGCCAGCGAGCGCTCCATCTCTGCGGTCTCGTCCGCATCGATTTCGAGGTCGGCATTTGCGACGCGCGCCAGCACATACGCGAAGGCGGCCAGATATTTCGCTCGACCCGGGTCGAGCCGCTCGAGCTTGGCGGCGATTCGCCGGACGGACTCGGTATCGCCGGCGTCTTGGTCCTTCTCGGGGCTTTCCCCCAATCCGAGGAAGCGAAATAGTGACACGAAAATCTCCTCTGACCTCAGTCGCCCGAGAAAAAGGCGTACGTCCCATGCGACTCGATCGCTTCCGCGATGCGCCGCAGCGCAACCGTATAGGCCGCATCTCGGATCGAGCCGCCATCACACTGGTAGATCGTCCAGATGTCGTCGAACGCCCGCGACAAGATGTCGTACAAGCGCGCCCGCACTTCTTCTAGCGTCCATGAGTAACTCTGGAGATTCTGGACCCATTCGAAGTAGCTGACGGTGACGCCCCCTGCGTTCGTCAACACATCGGGCAATACGATGGTTCCGCGCTCTCTGAGCCGCTGGTCCACTTCGCCGGCGATCGGCCCGTTCGCGACCTCAGCGATGATGGGTGCCTTGATGCGGTCGACGTTTTCCGGAGTGATCACGCCCTCGAGCGCAGCCGGAATCAGCAGGTCGACATCGAGTTCGAGGAGCTCCTCGTTCGAGATGATCTGGTGGTCGACGAGTTCGCAATTGGCTCCGTCGTAGTACACGCCCTGTAGCTTGCGGGTGTCCTGCTTGTGCTGGAACAGGCTCTCGATGTTGAAGCCGGTATCGGAATAGATCCCGCCCTTCGAGTCGCTCACGGCGACGATCGGGTAGCCGGCCCCGTCGAGCAGCCGGGCGACGTGGTAACCGGCGTTGCCGAACCCCTGAAGCGCTACCCGGGTCTGCGTTGGGTCCAGCCCCTTCCGCTTTGCGAATTCCTGGATCACGATGAAGGCACCGCGACCCGTCGCTTCGTCCCGCCCGAGACTGCCACCGAGCGCGATCGGTTTTCCGGTGATCACCGCCGGAGCCTTCGAGCGCGTGATGATCTCGTACTCGTCGACCATCCAGCCCATGATTCGCGCGTTGGTGTAGACGTCGGGCGCCGGGATGTCGATCATCGGGCCGACGAAGTCGGCCAGCGCCCTCATGTAGGCGCGGGAGAGTCGCTCGAGTTCGAGCCGGGAGAGATCCTTGGGGTGGACGATCACACCGCCCTTGGCGCCGCCAAAGGGAATTCCGACCACCGCGCATTTGATGCTCATCCAGAGCGCGAGGGCCTGAACTTCTTCGAGGTTGACATCCGGGTGGAAGCGAATCCCACCCTTGGTGGGTCCTAAAACGTCGTTGTAGCGGCAGCGGTAACCGAGGAAGTGGCGCGTGGAACCGTCGTCCATGCGCACCGGAAGGTCCACGGTCAACACGGCCTTCGGCTGCCGCAGCGCGTCGATGACCTCGGCGGCGACACCCGCGGCGGTTCCAATCCGCTCGACCCGGGCGACTGCATCTTCAAAGACGTTCAAATCGGTCATGTCATACGCCTTGCATCGATCTCTCGTGGAAGGTTCTGGTGCTCAGTCACTCAGTCTACCCGGATTCGGCGAAGATGGGCGAGCCCCGATCCCGGGCGAGTCGCTGCGCTCACGGCCATCGCCTCAGCGTCGCAACGCCATCAAGCGCTCGAGGATCCGGTGAAAATTCTCCGTCGCCTTACTCACCGGTGACTTCTGCCAAAGCGCGCCGCGCGCTTCGCGTCACGACCATCGTGACTGCGAGGGTGGCGACCAACCCCAGCGCCAGAAGGCTGTAGTAGCCCCAACCCCTGGCGACTGCGGAGTTTCCCGCGAGGGCCGCAACGTCGCCCGCGAGTTTGCCGGAGTACACGTAGAGCAGGGTTCCAGGAAGCATGCCGACAGAAGCGATCAGGTAATCGGCGAACCGAACCCGCGTCAGGCCGAGCGCGTAGTTAAGGAGGTTGAACGGGACGGCCGGCGTGAGGCGCAACAAAAAGACGATCTTGAGCCCTTCATCCTCTACGGCTCGATCGATTGCTGAAAATTTCGGCTTGCCCTCGAGCTTTTTCTCGACCGCGGAACGCGCGAGATAGCGAGAGACGAGAAAGGCGAGACACGACCCGACGGTGGCGGCGACGAAGGCGTAGAGTACGCCGTGGACGATGCCGAAGATCGCGCCCGCGCCCAAGGTAAGGAGTGACGCCGGAACGAAAGCCACCACCGCAATCACGTAGCCGAACACGAATACGGCGGGGCCCCAGAACCCGAGCCCGTCTACCCACTGTGAGAAGGGTTGGATGTATCCTCCCGCGGCCCTCCCGAGAACGACGAGAACGACGAGCGCCATCACAGCCGCGACGACCTTTAGCAGGGGCCTCTTTGGTCCAGCTGGATTCACGCCCGGTCTCCGTTCGAGCCATTTCGACGCCGCGTGCGCCCGCCGGTTTCGCCTTCAGCGGAGGGTTCCGTCGCAACTCGATCCCGCGCCCGCCGTACAGCCGAAGCAATGCGTAGCCGTCGCGATGTGATCCCCCTCGAGTTCGGCGAGATCGGATACCTCCCAGATCGTGCGCGCCTTGCTTCCCAGCGGAAGATCGAGCATCTGGTTGAAGTCGCAGTCGTGGAGGCGTCCGTCGTAGCCGACGGAAACGAGGCTCCGGCACATCAGTTCGGCGACCGTTTCGGGGTTGAAGTGGGCGATCAGGAGTGAGATGTAGGCCTCTGCTTTCCCCTCTCGCTCCAACATGCGGGCGAATCGCCGGATCGGCATGTTGGTGATGGCCAGCAAGCGGTGAAATTCGATTCCGAAGCGCTCCCTCAATTCCCGTCGATAGGTTGCCTCGAGTTCCGCCTGGGGCGGCGGAAGGATTGCGCCGGGCGGGTTGTAGACGAGGTCGAGCGTCAACGGCGAGCCCGCCCGCCCGTAACCGAGACGGCCGAGCTTGTGCAGGGCCTCGATGCTCCTTTCGAAGACGCGGCGACCGCGCTGCGCGTCCACTGTTTCTTCGGTGGTACACGGAAGCGATGCAACCACCCGGACGCAGTGATTGGCCAGGAACTCAGCGGTGTCTTCCTGGCCGGGCTCGAGCAGAATCGTGAGATTGCAGCGGTCGATCAGCTGAAGCCCGAGCGCCCGTGCCCCCTCCACGAGGTGTCGAAATTGTGCATTCAGTTCGGGGGCGCCGCCCGTCAGATCGACGGTCGTGACGCTCGGGCTGCCGCGCAGGACCGTCAAGATCCTGTCCGCAGTCCTTCGGTCCATCATTTCGGTGCGATTCGGGCCCGCTTCTACGTGGCAGTGTGTGCACGCGAGATCACAGCGCCAGCCCACATTGATCTGCAGGGTCGTGACGGGATAGCGGGTTAGCGGCGCAAGCCCGCGGCGACCGAGCGTCTCGCCGAAACCGCGCTGTTCGAACGGCTGCACGACCGTGAGATCACTCGGCATCTTGCTCGTCCACCTCGGCGGGGCTCAGAAATTTGAAATCCGCGAAGCGAGCCTCGGTGCGCTGACACGAGTTGTCAGAATCGCTCATGATCGCGAGCCCCAGCAGCCGCGGGATCGGCGTGCCAAAGAGTTCGCGGTATCGAGCGACCACGTCGACTGTTTCCCTCCGCCAGCCCGTGTTCGCGCCCTGCGCCAGAGCGATCATCTTCGAACTCGGTTCGAATGGATTATCCCACACCGTGCCCACGGGAAGTCGGCTTGTCCAGACGAAGTTGAGGGCGCTGCCCGGAATATCCTCGCCGTAGATGAGTTTTGCAAGGCGGTGACGGAGCCTCTGTAGCGTGGATGCGCGAGATTTGTCGAGCTCGAACAGGAGGTAGACTCGCGCCGCGAAGTCGTCTCCCGCTTTCGTTTGCTCTTCGGACACGTCGAGCCCCCGATCGACACGCCAGCGCCAGCTCAGCAGCGGCGTCTGATCGAGGCGGATCGCGTCAGGACGCAGTACGAGGCCCGAAGCCCCGCAGCCACTCTCCGCTTTTGCGACTTTCATTCCCTCGAAGGTCTCGAGGGTGTAGCGGGTCTGGTTTGCGATGCCGCGAAAGACCAGGGGCCGCCAGTCGCCGGAGCCGGGTGTCGGAAGCGGGATTTCGTCGACGCCTGCGGATCGCGGGGCAATCGGTCCGGCCAGAGCCACTAACGCGATTGCGAACGCACAGCCAAGACGGGGGGCCATCCGCCGCTCGTTTCAGCTCACTCGACGCTGATCGTGGCCTTTTCGAGCAGGAGCTTCTCCTTCGTCTTGCCTCCTCGATTGCCGGGACCGCCGGCCTTTTCGAGCTCTTTGACCGTGTCCATGCCGTCGACGACCCTGCCGAAGATCGTGTGCTTTCCGTCGAGGTGAGGCGTCTTGACGAAGGTGAGGAAGAACTGGCTACCATCGGTCCCCGGTCCCGAATTGGCCATGCTGAGCAGGCCTGGCTTGTCGTGTTTGACCGAGGAATCGAACTCGCCGTCGTACTTGTAGCCGGGGCTGCCGCGCCCCGTGCCCGTCGGGTCGCCGCCCTGGGCCATGAATCGCGGAATCACGCGGTGGAAGATCGTGTCGTCGTAGAACCCGAGGCGCGTGAGATAGATCGTGCTGGACACGTGCATCGGCGCGACATCGGCCATCAACTTGATCTTGATGCTCCCCTTGTTGGTTTCGAGGTTCCAGAAGTAGCTCTTGCCGGCCGTGAATCGGACCTTCGGCGGCTTTGTGAGGGTCAACTTCCAGTTCTGTCGGGCCTTGTCGACGTCTTGTTCGGCGATGAACGCGTCGATGGCCGCGATCGCGGCGTCCTGGGGTTCCGCCTCGCCTGAGGCTGCGTCCGCGTGCTCCGCTTTGGCAGCCAGCGGAGCGAGGCAGAGCGCCAGAGCGAGGCAGAGCGGGAATCCAAAGTGTGAAAATTTCAGACCGTTTCGGATCGGGACCATCGGCGTCTTGTCTCCTTCCACCGCGGGGTGCGGGCGGGCAATCAGGCTAGCCGCTGCTCACTCGAGTGCCAACGGTCGACGCAGCGCCGCGTGCGGACGGCCGCTGCGGTTCCGCTACGCGCCGCTCCTGTTGTTTCTCTGCGCGGCCTGCTGTGTCGTGCGAGCGCGCGCTGGACTCGCGGCTTCAGCCGTCGAGAAGGGCCTCCAGATCGGGCCAATCGATCGCGCCCTGGGCCGCAAATGCGTGCAACAGCAGTGAGCGGTCAGCATCATCGTCGACTCCACAGAAGGTGTCGCGCGCTTTTTGGAGTTCGGCTTTTTCCGGGACGACGGGTGAATCGTTCTTGAGGATTCCATCCTCGTGTTCGATTCCGAGCAGATCGAGCCACTCGATCAGCAGTTCCTTGCGGCATTCGAGGAAATAGACCGCCAGGATCTCTTCGGCGACGCCGTTGGCTGCGACGCGGGAGAGCGCGCGGCGCACGGCCGTCACCTGTTTCTCGAAAGGCTGCCTCTGAAGATAGACGGGGCGGGCGTTCATCGACGCGCTCGCTGCGAACAACGCTTGCTGGAACATCCCGGGAGCGTTTTCAGAGAGTCCGCTCATGACGGCGATTGCGCGATCTGGGGGCATTGCGGCAAAGACCTGGTACGACCGCATGGTGTACTCCAATTGTGCTCGCAGCTTTTGTAGCATCCCGCTCGAACGTCCGACAGCCGGACACGTGTCGTGCCTCAGTGCGTTGCCGAGAGAGATTTGCGTTCGCCGAAAGTCGACCACACCTCGTGCAACGCATAGACCACCGTCAGTACCAGAGCTGCGGCGAGCGCCGTGTGCAATCCGGTGAGTTCTACCGGGATGCCGTTGCGGACGCTCGCGACTCCAACGGATCCCTGCAGGATTCCGAGCGCGAATGCGAGCGCGGTGGTGCGGCGCAGGCGCCTGTCGCGCCTGCAGCTGTAAGCAGCTACGCCCAGGCAAACGATCAGCGCATAGGCGGCGATCCGATGGAAGAGGTGAAGTCCTACGGCTCCTCCCCAGCTCGGAAACCAGACGCCACCGTTGCAGGTCGGCCACTCCGGGCACGCCATGCCCGCGTATTGAGACGACACCAGCCCACCGAGTCCGAGCTGTATCAGCAACAGTCCGCCAACGGCCGTGATCCCGAGTCGCTTTCGAATAGACACCGTGTGGTGTAATTCGTAAATGCCCTTTTCCGCGCGGAACGCCAGGGCAAGCAGGAAAGCCGTGGACGCAAACGCGTTGCCGGTGATCAGGTGAGCGGTGACGGTCCACGGTGCCAACTTGAGCCAGACCGTGAGCGCGCCGAGGGTGATCTGAACCGCGATCAAGGCCGCTGCAACGGTCAGCAGGGCGGTCACGGTTCGGGACCGGGCCGAACTCCGCCATGCGTACCAGCTGAGGAGCGCGAAGATCAAGGTCACGCAGCCCGCGAGGAGTCGGTGGGACCACTCGAACCCCACCTGGACATCGAATTTGGGGATCAGGTTTCCGAAACAGAGCGGCCAATCCGGACAGGCGAGCCCGGCGCCGTTCGCGCGCACCAGCGCGCCGAGCACGATCAGGCAAAACGTCAGAGCGACGAGCGATTGGAAACCTAACGCCAGCCGCGCATCGCTTTGCGGGCCGGTACCTGCGTGCTCGGATTTGCTCTGCGGGGTCTGGTGCATGGGTTCTCTCGGTGCGGGGCGCCAACCGTAGGCGATGGGCAGCGCTCCAACAACGAGCGCGGTCACGACCCAGGCTTCAGATCGGGTCGCGTTTCGTCGATATTCCAGGCATCATGGTGGCAATGCACCTCAATGAGCCTCAAAACGATGACCCGCGCAAACTGCGGGCTCTGTTGAACAAGGTGGTGAGCCTCGCCGATGACCATCGCCTCACATCGGTGCTGGTGGGAATGTCGGGCCCCGAAGGGGAGCTGATCTTTCCCGAGTTGGTCGACTTCGTGGGCAGTGCGCTTCGCATCGATGATGCAATTTTCCGGATGACCCGAAACCGAGCGGTCCTCTTCCTCGCGGATGCCGATCGGAAACGCGCCCAGGAGATCATCGAGCGCATCATAGACGCCTTCACCGAGCAGTTCGCGACCGTGGAAAGCCCTGCCGTCGGGATCTCCTATTTCGAAGTTGCGCCCGGGATGGAGGGCCTCACCCTCAAGGCCATTCTTCCGCGCCTGTTCGCTCCCGCTACCGATTGCCACTAGGCGTCCGATCCGGATCGACCGCGTGGATCTCCGGATCTCGCGAGTTTGCGCTGTTTTGCGCCGAAGCGAGCTGGTCCTACGCGCAGCGTCCCAGCTCGGCCGCGAGAGCGGATCCGATTTCGCTGTGGGCGAATTCGAATCCGACGTCGAGCATGCGCTGGGGGATACAGCGGCGACTACCGAGCAACTCGTCGCTGAGGGTGCCGAGCGCAAGCCGCAACGCCAACGCAGGCACCGGCAGCAGGCAAGGCCGGTGCAACTTTCGGGCGATTTCGGTGGCGAGTTCCAGGTTGCGAACGGGATGAGGGGCGACAGCGTTGACGACGCCGTGCAAGGCGTCGTCCTGCAAGACGCGACGGATCAAGCCCACCGCGTCGTCGATTTGGATCCACGGCACCCACTGCCTGCCGTTCCCGATGCGGCCCCCGAAACCGAAGCGGAACGGCAGGGCCATCATGGGAAGCGCTCCAGCATCGCGCGCCAGTACGATCCCGGTTCGTAGCGACACCACCCGCAGCGCATCCGTGGCCGACGCCGCGGCCGCCTCCCACTGCTGGCAGAGCTCCGAGAGGAAGCCCGACCCCGGACCCGCGGACTCGTCGAGCACTTCTTCTCCACGCGAACCGTAGAAACCCACCGCGGATGCACACACAAAAGACGCTGGGCGATCGGTGGCGGGCGCCGCACGGAGCGCCGCGGCGATCGATCGGGTCGATTCGATGCGACTGCTCGCAATCCTGCGCCGGCGGGCCGCCGTGAGGGGGCCGCTGAAGATCGGTTCACCCGCGAGGTGAACCACCGACGAGCAGCCGCGGAGCGCGCCGTCGGGGAGGTGAATGCCGTCCCACCGGAGTCTCTCGACGTCTAAATCGGCAGCTCGCGGATCGGCGACCGCGCTGCGCGACAGGATCCGAACCGGGACGCGTGATGCGCGCAGCGATTCGACGAGGTGGCCTCCGATCAGCCCGGTGCCGCCCGAAATGAGGACGCGGTCACTCACCCGTCGCCAGGATCTCGGCGAGACGCGTACTCCAGGGGCCCGGCCGCCCCTCCCCGACCTTTCGATCGTTCAGCCGGGTGATCGGACGCGCTCCGCGCACGGCGTTGACGGCGATCAGCTCTTCCGTCGCGAGCAGTTCTGACTTCGCGATGTCGCGCTCCTCGATCTCGGGAATCCGCTCGAGTGCGAGGGTTCGCGCGATGCCCGCGACCGCACCGCTCGCGATCGGCGGTGTCCAGAGTGAGCCGTCCGAAGCCGCGACGAACAGATTGGTTCGGGCTCCCTCGATCAGGTGGCCGGTCGCATCGAGCAGCACGGCCTCGTCGACTCCCGCAGCTCGCGCATCTTCCGCGGCGAGTGACAGTGTCAGCCGGCTCGTGACCTTCATGCCATCGACGAGCGAGGCGCCATCGTGTGGCAGTGCGACGATGATTGCGGACCACTCGCTCGGATCGTTCCCGAGCTTGCGCGCGATGCCAATCAGGTGGGTCGCCCCATCACCATCGCGACTGACCTGCAGCCGAATGACGCCTTCGCCATCGGGAAGCGTTGCCTCGCCGAGTTCCGCGAGTGCTCGCCGAATCGTCACTTCGGCGACTTCCCCGAGGCGCAGTGCCTTCGCGCCGTCCTGAAGTCGCTTGACGTGTCGATCTACGAATCGCGGCCGCCCCGCGGCGATGCGCACGGTGGTCAGGCAGCCGCGCCCCTCGCAAAATGCGCTGTCGTCCGCCCGAACGACGGCACGCTTGCCGGGCAACAATTTGCCGTCGACCCAGCAGAGATTGGTCGAGTCGGACGGCATCCGCGAATGGGATCCGATCAGCGGTTTTCGATCGGCGTGTAGGCGGTCAGCGTCGGTCCCGTATAGATCTGGCGAGGTCGCCCGATCTTGAATTGCGGGTCGGCGTGGAGTTCCATCCACTGGGCGATCCAGCCTGGCAGGCGGCCAAGAGCGAAAAGCGCCGTGAAGAGATTGGAAGGGGTTCCGATCGCGTTGTAGATTACGCCAGAGTAGAAGTCGACGTTGGGATAGAGCTTGCGTGACACGAAGTAGTCGTCCTTCAACGCGATCTCTTCCAGTTCCATGGCAATCTCGAGCAGTTTCGTCCGAGTGCCGAGTTTATCCAGGACATCGGAGCAGGCCTTCTTGATGATCTTCATGCGCGGGTCGAAGTTCTTGTAGACGCGATGCCCGAATCCCATCAGGCGCACCGATTCGTCACCGCGCTTGGCCTTTTCGACGAACTCTTTGGCGGTGAGGCCCTGGTCGCGGATCGCGGCGAGCATTTCGATCACCGCCTGGTTGGCGCCGCCGTGGCTCGGCCCCCAGAGCGCTTGAATACCCGCCGAAATCGCGCTGAAGAGGTTCACCATCGACGAACCGACGATTCGGACCGTGCTGGTCGAGCAGTTCTGCTCGTGATCGGCGTGGAGGATCAACAGCAGGTGGATCGCCTTCTTGATGACCGGATCGACTTCATACTCCTCGCAGGGCGTTCCGAAGAGCATGTAGAGAAAATTGGCCACGTAACCGAGGTCGTTGCGCGGATACATGAAAGGCTGGCCGATCGAATGTTTGTACGAGTAGGCGGCCATCGTCGGAAACTTCGCGATCAGTCGATGGACCGAGATTTCGACCTGGCGCGGATCGCGCGGGTCGAGGGAGTCGGGATAGAAGGTGGCGAGCGCACCGATCGCCGCTGAGCACGCGGCCATCGGATGCGCGTCCTTGGGCATCGCACCGAAGAAGCGCTTGAAGTCCTCGTGGATCATCGTGTGGAAGGTGATCGAATCGGTAAATGCATCGAATTCGGCCGTGGTTGGCAGGTGGCCGTAGACCAACAGATAGGCGACCTCGAGGAAGGTGCTGTTTGCGGCCAGATCTTCGATTTCGATTCCCCGGTAGCGCAGGATCCCCCGATCGCCGTCGATGAAGGTGATCGCGCTCTGGCAGGAACCGGTGTTCGCATAGCCGGGGTCGAGGGTGATGACCCCGGCATCTCTGCGCAGGTTTGTAATATCGATCGCCCGCTCGCCTTCGGTCCCCTCGATGATGGGCAGTTCGAAGGTCTTGTCGCCGATCCGAAGCTGGGCGGTCTCTGCCATGGGGGCTCCCTATTGGATGGTCTGGGTGGTTGCTGTCGGGCACGAATCGGCATTCTTCGGAGCGAGCGCGCGGCCGACGGAGATTAGCGAAAACCACCCAAAGCCGACAGACCATCTGTGCACAAGAAAAGTTGCACCAAGCCACGCGCATTGCGTGCGCGAGTCATTTCATGCGGGCGATTCCACACGTAAAAGCCGTCGCAGCCGAACGGGCCCGGTGAATCCTGTGTGGCGTCTTGCTACGAATACGACAGCGAATTCGGCGAGAGGATTGGAGGCGAATCATGCAGCCCGCGAAGAGCGCAGATCCCGCCGAGGATCTCCGATTCCAGATCCGGGATCGCCCGATCGAGCCCGAGCGCATCCGCCGTTTTCTCGACGAACTGAGCCATCAAGCGCGCGTCGCCGCAATCCGATCGCTCGGCAGCGGAGAGCTGCGCAGTCTCTACGCGGGCGTCGATGGATTCAAACCCGTGCTACTCGAAGATCTGGTTCCGTCGGCAGTCGGGGATTTCGCGAGCGTGCGACACCACGGAAAGAACAGCCTGCCGGTCTTCACGCGTTTCGAGAAACGCTTCTGCCGACCCAGAAACGCCGATCGCGAGCCGGCGAGGGAGCTCTACGGATTCAACTTCCAGACGCTGGCTCCGATCACGGGTCCCGGGTATTTCATTGCCCGAGAATCAGAAGATCGCCCCGAAGTCCTGATCGATTACCGCAGCCTGCCTCCCGAACACCCGCAGGGCTGGCCATCCATTCGTTCCAACGAGCGCGGGCTCTCTCGGCTGGTCTATGGCTTCCTGCTCGACACGCTTCGTGGAGTGTCCGACCACGTGACGATTGGCTCGGCGGCCCGCAAGGGAAGGGATCTCGGCAGCTGGTTCGCGCTCTGCCGCGAGGACGAGGAGCGCGACCCCAGGAATTGGGGTCGAGCGACGACGTAAGCGAATCCGAAGGATTCACCAACGAGGAGCGCGACCCCAGGAATTGGGGTCGAGCGACGACGTAAGCGAATCCGAAGGATTCACCAACGAGTGGCCGGCCGGAGCCGGCGATGCCCGACGGCTTCGAGCGCCGGATCAGCCGCCGGCGAGCGTGACCGAGTAGCCCCGCTCTCGAAGCAGCCGGACCAGCGCGTCACGGTGATCTCCCTGGATCTCGATGACGCCATCCTTTGCGGACCCACCGGTTCCGCAGCTCCGCTTGAGATCGCCAGCGAGCGCCCGCAACTCGTCTTCGGGAAGCGGAATCCCCGAGATCGCGGTGACCGTCTTGCCGCGCCGGCCCTTCACTTCGCGCCGGACCCGCACGATCCCATCGCCGCGGTCCGCGCGGGGGTTTTTCCGACACACGCAGTCCGCGATCGCGTTTCCGCAGTGGGGGCAGGTTCGGCCGCATCCGCTGGAATAGACCAACCCATCGCCGCGCCGTGTGGGCATTGCTCATCGCTCCTGCATCATCGGGAGGCGACCGTGGTTCGATCCGATCGCCCCGCCCCCGCTTCTACCAGCCTTGCACGGCCGATTTCAGCTTCGGCACTCGCTCGGTGCAGCCCGTTTCGGGTACGCGCCAGCGCACTTTCCACCGCGGCGATGGTCGACACCGCCAACCTCTGCGGATACTGTACCTCGCCATGCGCGCCCATCGCTGGTTCGTTTTGGTAACGATCGCGTTCGTCGCTCTATTGCGTGCGGGTGAAGCGCTCGCGAATCCGGCGATCGATGACTCGGCGCTCCGAACGCGGCAGACGAAGCTCGACAACGGCCTGATGGTCCTCATGCTCGAAGACCACACCACCCCCGTTGTTGCGTTTCAGATCTGGGTTCGGGTGGGGTCAAGTGACGAAGCCCGGGTCACGGGCCTCGCCCATCTCTTCGAGCACATGATGTTCAAGGGCTCGAAGAACATCCCCCCCGAGAAGCACAGCCAGATCATCCAGTCGCGCGGCGGGCGGACCAACGCCTATACGACCGTGGACGTGACGGTCTACACGACGGAAGTCCCATCGGGGGTGCTCCCGCTGGTGATCGCGCTCGAAGCCGAGCGCCTCGCAAATCTCGACATCTCGGAAGAGACCCTGGCGAGCGAGCGCGAAGTCGTGCTCGAAGAGCGGCGGTTGCGAACCGAAGATCAGCCCGGAGGTCGCGCCCGGGAGGCCCTGTACGCACTGACGTTCCAGGCGCTTCCGTATCGTTGGCCCGTGATCGGCTGGCGCAGCGACATCGAGAGCACCACGATCGAGGATTGCCGCAATTTCTTCTCGACCTTCTATGTCCCCAACAACATCGTCATCGCAATCGTCGGGGATTTCGATGGCGACGCGGCGCTCGAGCAGATCCGCGAGAGTTTCAGCGACCTCGCGCCTGCGGCGGAGATTCCGCGTACCCGAACCCGCGAGCCTCGCCAGAGCGGCGTGCGGCGCGCGCAGGTTCACTTCGATGTGCGCGCTCCGGTACTCGCTACGGCCTGGCACACGCCGCCCGCCGGTCACCCCGACGCCGAGGCGCTCGACGTGGTTGGCGAAATTCTCTCTGGAGGCCGCTCGAGTCGGGTTTATCGCCGGCTGATCCACGAGGAACAGATCGCGTTGTCGGCCCACAGCGTGAATTCGGAATTCGCGGGTGCGGGCATCTTCGGTGCCTATGCGAGCGTGCGTCCGGACGCGAGCATCGATCGCGTCGAGGCGTCGTTTCTGGAAGAGATCGCCCGGCTCCGCGACGAGCCCGTCACGGCTGCGGAACTCGACAAGGCCAAGCGGAAAATTGAAGTCTCGATGATCCACCAGCTGACCACCAACGCGGCCCTCGCGGCCCGGATCGGCTACGACGTGACGATCCTGGGCAAGATCCGCCCGCTCGAGGATCGGCTCGCGGCGATCCAGGCGGTCGACGCGGACGACGTGCGGCGCGTCGCGAGGACCTACTTGACCGACGCTGGCCGCAATGTCGTCCACGTCGTGCCGCCGCCGGCTTCGACCGAACCGCAGCGGGGGGGGTCGTGAGCGAGCTCGCCAGGCTCGCGGGATTCGCTGCGCTCGCGTCGCTGATCGCCTGTGCGGGTTCCGTGGACACGCCGATCTGGCAGCGGCCACCCCCGCCCATCGCAGACTCGCCGGTTGTCACGCCCGGCAGTCTCCATCGGTTTACACTCGACAACGGGCTGTCGCTGATCATTCTCGAAGACCATCGCCTGCCCCGCGTTTCACTGGGGATCAGCCTTCGACGGGGAGCCGCCTCTGTGGAGCCGGATCGAGCCGGCCTCGCGGGCTTTACCGCCGAGTTGATGAAGCGCGGCGCGGGCGATCGCGACTCGCTCGAACTGGCTTCGGCGATCGACGCGCTCGGATCCGTTCTCAGCGTGCGCGCCAATTGGGATTCCATCACGGCTCAGATCTGGGGTCTGACGCGGGATCTCGACAGCATGCTCGGGATTCTCGCCGACGTGGTACTCCGCCCCCGCTTCGACGACGACGAGGCGATTCGAGCCCGTGGAGAGCTGCTCGCAGCGCTCGAGCGAGCGATCGACGATCCCCACTATCTCGAGCGCCGCTTCGCGTCGGTCGCGCTGTATTCGGGCCTCCGGGCGGGGCTGCCTCTTTCCGGAAGCCCCGAGACGGTGGCGGCGTTGGACTCGGCGGCCGCGCGCGACTTCCACGCGCGGATGTTCGTTCCCAACAATGCGATCCTCTTCGCTTCCGGTGATCTCGATGCGGGCGAATTGCTCGATCGCGTTGGTGCCGCGTTCGGCGCGTGGCTGGCCGGCGAGATCCCCGATGCCGGCCCACCCCTTCCCGCACCCGTCCCGACCGCGCGGCGCATCCTCATCGTTGATCGGCCGGACCTCACCCAGACCCGCATCACCCTCGCCCACGAGGGGATTGCGCGCACGGACCCCAACCGGGTTGCCGCCAGTCTGCTCAATGAAGCGATCGGGGGCAGCGGCTTTTCATCCCGCTTGATGCAACGGGTGCGCGCCGAGGCCGGCCTGACCTACGGGGTCAGCTCTCGATTCAGCCTGCGCCGCGATGGTGGAACCTTTGTGGTCGCGACGTTTACCCGCGTGGCAGAAGTTCGGAGGGTGATCGATCTGCTCCTCGCCGAGCTCGCGCGCGCGCGCCGCGAACCCCCGGCGGGGTCGGAACTCGAAGAGATGCGCGCGCTCGAGGTCGGTCAATTTGCGCTCGGGATCGAAACGTCTGACGCGGTACTCGATAGCCTCGTCAATCTGAACATCTACGGCCTTCCAGAAGATTCTCTCGACACCTATCGTTCGAGAATCCGTGCCGTAACGGATGCGGACGTGGAGCGCCTCGCCTTGAGGCTGCTTCATCCCGATCGCGCGGCGATCGTGCTGGTGGGACCGGCGGAGGCGCTTACGCCTCAATTGAATGATCTTGGACCGATCGAGGTGGTCCACCCGTAAACACGTGAGGTCTCTGACGAGAGATGGATGCGTCGACAAACGGATCAACGAACATCTCAAACCCCATGGCGACTTCGAAGTGATCGGCACACCCTGCTGAGCGCACCCTACTCGCGCGATGCTATCGGGTGCCTCCAGAACTGCTCGAACTGCAGCCACTCGTCTGGATCGGTCACCCAGTTCGCGTAGATGGAGACGCCTCGAAAACATTCGGGTCTTTCTGGAAATGACTCGAGGGCAGACCGCACGCCGAGAGCTGCCGTGGCGACGTTTTCGATGCTCGGATCGGAGTACTCGGGGACATCGTGATAGGCGGGAATGCCGATCAGGACTTCGTGTTTCTCGGCCGCGCACGACCACTTCACGAGGCGGTGGGTCTGGTCCCGGACGAACGCCACGTACGCGACGCGTAGCGGGAGGTTCGTGTCGTAGGCCATCAATACGGTCTGGTCCGCGATGTCCATCGTGGCCCGGTAGAACGCACCCGACCAGAAGTTCCTGCGCAGCGGGCCGACGGAGATGCCGAGCGGCGCGGAGCGAGGCGTGGCCTGGCTGATCGTCCAATCATCACCCATCTGCTCGCGCACTTCCGCGAGCAACTCGAGATACCCAGGGTGACCGTCGCGCAGCGGCTCCAGGTCGAAGTGGACGCCGTCGAAGCCCTCATCGGCCAGGCGCTCGACCACGCTGACCACCGCGCGCCGCCACGCTTCTTCCCCGAGTCGGACCTTCTCGATCCGCGCACCGAGCCACGCGAGAAAGACGCCATCCGGATACGCTCGGCGCAGTGTCGAAAAGAACGGATCCGCTACATCCTCGATGGATCCGTCCGCGAGCAGAGGTCCGGCGTGGACGAAGAGGTATCGGATTCCCGCGCTCCTCAGGCGCTTGACGAGCGAATCGATCTGGGCCTCGGAAACCGGATCCCCCGTGCTGACCTCACGACCCGTGTACCAGCGATGCCCAACCCAGATGCCATTGGCAGCCGTGTCGAAACTGCGTTGGCTCTTCGGATAGGTCTGAAACACCGCGACGAAGAGGCCGATCGCCGTCGCCAGCAGCACGAACGTACCGATCTTCCAGGCCTTCCCGATCTTCAAAGCGGAATCTCGCGATTCAGAGGGATCGCGACACGGTAACAAAGTGGAAATTCAATGCCGCGAAAGCATGGCTCCCCGAGGCCCGCCGCGGAGTTCGTGGGGGGTCGCCTTGCCGATCGCCTGAGGCGACTTCCCGTTTCGTTGTGGCACACTCGGATCCGATGGTGCCGCGGCGGATCTCGGACATCGATTGGGCGAGGTGGAAAGCGACGGATCTCGCGACGCTCGTCTTCGTCCATCGAGACGAGCGTCTGCTGCTGATCCACAAGAAGCGCGGTCTCGGTGCGGGCAAGATCAACGGCCCCGGTGGTCGCGTCGAGCCCGGCGAGACGCTGGAGGCTTGTGCGGTTCGCGAGGTCCAGGAGGAGTTGCGGATCACGCCGAAGAATCTCGAAAAGGCGGGCGAGCTGCTCTTCCAGTTCGTCGACGGCTACGCGATTCACGTACACGTCTTTAGCGCGACGGATTTCGAAGGAACGCCCACCGAGACTCCGGAGGCGATTCCGATCTGGGTCGACGACGATCGCGTCCCCTATGAGGAGATGTGGGAGGACGATCGGATCTGGTTGCCCCGACTGATCGCGGGCGCGCCCTTTGCGGGACGATTCATCTTCGATGCCGACGTGATGCTCGATCACGAGCTCTGGTAATCGAGTTTCAGGACGCGGATTCGTAGCGGGCGCGCGCGTCTTCGAGTTCACGGGCAACTTCCGCGCGCAATCCCTCGGGTTCCAGCACTTCGGCTCCGGAGCCGAAGGAGAGAATCCAACTTCGGAGATCCGGGGTGCTGCCCACGTCCATGCTGAGTTCGATCTTCCCGCCGGGATTCTTCTTGAAGGTCTGGCTTTCGTGCCAGTTACGCTCTTCTACGTATGTCGCCCAGCGGGGTTCGAAGAGGATCCTAACCCGCACAGCCTGATCGGCGATGACACCGAACGAGGAGCCGATGTAGCGATCGAAATCGAAACTTTCGGGCACCTCGAAACGGTCGTCGCTGATTTCGAGCCGGCGGATCCGATCGACCGCGAAGGTGCGAACCTCTCCAGACTTGTGGTCGAGGCCCACCACGTATAACCCTCCGCTGCGATACCACACCCGGTAGGGATCGAGATCCCGGGTCGCCACGGATCCGGTCCGTCCGGTCCGATAACACATGTGGAGCGTGCGTCGATTGAGCACGGCATCGTTCAAGGTCTGGATCGTGTCGCGATACTGCGCATAGCTCTTGTGCGGCCCCGGTAGCACGCGGAAGGAATCTGCGAGCTGTGCGAGGTATTTGGTGAGTTCTGGCCCCAGCCCGGCGCGGATCTTGCGCAGCGCAGAGCAGATCGAATCGTGAAAGACCGTGCCCTCGAGGGTGCGGAGGAGATCTTCGCTGAAGGCGAGGGCGAGAATCTCGTCGGGAGTGAAGGGCACGTTACCCAGTCGAAAGGTGTCGAGGAAGCGGTAGTAGACGCGGCCCTCCCGGCGCTCGCTGACCACCGGGAAACCCGCAAACATCAGCGCGTCGAGATCGCGATAGACGGTGCGACGCACGCAGCCGAGCTCTTCGGCCAGATCGTCCAGCGCCGCCCCGGATCGGCTCTTGGCCAGTCGTTGGATCAACTGCCATTGGCGCGCGAGTTGATCGCCACGCATACCGTTTAGAGATCCGATTCGAACGGTTCGACGGAGAAGGCCAGCGCGCGCTTTGGGCGCGGACGGCCGTCGTGCAGGGTCGCGGGTTCGGGTTCAGCCAACTCGCTCGACGTATTCTCCGGAGCGGGTATCGATCCGAATGCGCTCGCCCTCCTTGAGGAAGAGCGGCACCAGAACGACGGCTCCGGTCTCGACGGTGGCGGGTTTGGTCCCGCCCTGCGCGGTGTCTCCCTTCATTCCGGGATCGCATTGGGTGATGGGGGATTCGATGAAGGGCGGAAGATCGATGTTGATCGGCTTTCCGTTCCAGAAGAGCACGTTGACCTCGATATTTTCCGTCAGGTATTTTCGCGCGTCGCCGACCTGCTCGTGCGAGAAGGGAATCTGATCGTAGGTCTCCGTGTCCATGAAGATCAGCGATTCAGCATCGGAGTAGAGATATTGCATCTTGCGGTCTTCGATGTCCGGCTCGTCGACTTTCTCGCCCGCGCGGAAGGTTTTCTCGATGACCTTCCCATTCCTGAGGTTCTTGATCTTGGTTCGCACGAACGCGCCACCCTTGCCCGGCTTGACGTGCTGGAAATAAACGATCGTGTAGGGCTCCCCGTCGATTTCGATCTTGCGGCCATTCTTGAAATCCGATGTCGCCAGCGCCATGGGTTCTCCGTGAAATTGCAGGCGCAACAGGATAGCTCGATTGAATCAACGAGGCGATCTCGGGTGTTGTAGGCCGGGTCGATCTCGAAAGCGCAAAACGAGCCGCGCGCGGCTCTCCAGCGAGCCGCCGTGAAATGGTTTTTGTTAGTCGCCGCCGTGCGACACAATCGGGTGGCCGGCGTGGAGCAGCCCTTTCGCAATCGCGGGGGCGACGCCGCTCGGAATCGGTTTGTCCGCATCCGCTTCAGAAGCGGTCGGGAGAGAAGGGCGCGAGGTCGATCTCGGGCGTCTCGCCGCAGGCGAGTTGGGCGACCAGCTCGCCGGAGATGGGCCCCTGGGAGATTCCCGACATGCCGTGACCGGTGGCGAGGATCAGGCCTGAAGTTCCCGCAGGTCGGCCGAGGATCGGCAGATCGTCTGGCGTCAACGGTCGCAGGCCCCGCCAGATCTCCACGGTGGGTGTGCGAGGAAGGCCCGGCAGATAGCTGCGCACGGTGCGGGCGAGCGCATCGACGCGGCGTTGATTCATGCGCATGTCGAGTCCCGCGAGCTCGAGCGTACCGCCGAAGCGCAGCCGCGACCCCATCGGTGTGACGAAGCTCTTGCCCTCGACCAGGGCGAGGGGCAGGTCGGGATGGCCCTCGGGCCTCTCGACGGTGATGCTGTAGCCCTTGGCGGCTTCGACGGGCACGCGGAGGCCCAAGCCCCTGGTCAGCTCTGGCGTCCATGCCCCCGCAGCCAGCACGACCTCGTCAGCCCTGAAGTCGCCGCGGGTCGTGCGAACACGCACCGGTCCACGGCGCGACCACTCCACGCCGAGCACCTCGGTGTGGGTCTCGATCGCTGCACCGCGTCGCGCGACGTCCGCCGCCAAGCCGCGTACGAAGTCATCCGGCGTGAGGTGGGCATCGTCGGGGAATTCGAGTCCACCGGCGAGATCGGCTGAGAGGCTCGGGACGCGTCCGCGCAACTCCTCGACACCCAGCCATTTCGCGCTTCCGCCCGCAGCCTCGAGCAGCTCGACGTCTCGCTGTGCGTCTCGCATCGCCTTTGCGGTTCGGAAGATCAGCGTGAGCCCGCGCTGCGTGAAGCCGAAGTCGAAGTCCATTTTCTTTGCGAACTCGGTGAAGCGATCGAGGCTCGCGAGGCTGAGCGCGCGCCGCAGCCGAAAACTCTCGCGTACCGCGTTCGCGTTGCACGCTCGGCGGAAATCCCAGAGCCAGCGCAGCAATGCAAGGCTTGCGCGCGGTCGGATCCAGAAGGGGCTCTCGGGGTCGAGCAGCCACGGGAGCGCCTTTCGGATCACACCGGGCTCGGGGATGGGTGCGCTCTCGCTCGGGAAGATCCAGCCGCCGTTGCCGTGCGAGGCGCCCGAGCAGATCTCGCCGCGCTCGAGCAGCGTCGTGCGCACCCCCCGCTCGATGAGGAAATGGGCGGTGCAAACACCCACCACGCCCCCACCCACGACCAGCACGTCGGGTCTCTCGCTCACTCCGCCTCCTTCGGTCCGCTCGGGGCCCGGCAATTCAGCTCGGAAGCATCGCCTGAATTGCGCGCCCTTTCCAGCGGCGTCCATTTCCGCGATGGAATCCGAATCGCGCCGGTTCGGGCCTCTTTGCCCGTCACTTCGGCAATCCCGCCGTCCTCGGATCGGCCCGGCAGACGCCGCCACACCAATCGTGCTACCGATCCTTCCCAGGGGGTTGGGCGATGCCTTTTTCGGGTCGATTCAGCGCTCTCGCCGAGCGCTTGGATGGCAAACCTTCCGGAGTCTGGGCGGTGCACGATCGCGCCTGCGCGCTGCAGGCCGCGGGCGAAGAAGTCTATCTGCTGTCGGTCGGGGATCCGGATCTCCCCACCTTGCCGAGCACCATCGATCACGCGGTCGAAAGCCTGCGTGAAGGCCGCACCCACTATGCGCCAGGATCGGGTGAGAGGAATTTACGAGAGGTGATCGCGGCTATCGAAGAGCGATCCGCCGGCCGTCCTTGCAGTCCAGATGACATCATCGTCTTTCCGGGCGCCACCAACGCGATCTACGGCGTGATGTCCTGTTTGCTCGATGCCGGCGACGAGGTCATCGTCGCCGAACCGATGTATGTCGGGTATCGGGGCATTTTCGCTGCCCTGGGTGCGAAGGTCGTTCCGGTGGCCCTCGAGGTCAGCAATGGCTTTTTCCTGAACCTGGAGAGGTTGTCCGCGGCGATCACGGACCGCACCCGCGTGGTCTTCATCAATACTCCGGGTAACCCAGCCGGAAACATGATTCCCGCCGACCAGCTGAGAGCGCTCGCTGATCTGTGTTTGAGGCGCGATATCTGGCTGGCGTCCGACGAGGTGTACTCGATGATCACTTTCGAAGATCGTCACGTATCGTTGCGCACGGCGGCGGAGCGTCTAGAGAACGTGATCGTCATCGACGGGCTGTCCAAGTCTCATGCCATGACGGGTTGGCGTTTGGGATGGGTCGTAACCCATCAGGAGTTGATCGAACACCTGCTCCATTTTTCTTCTGCGACGATCTTCGGCTGTTCCCAATTCGTCCAAGATGCAGCGGCGTTTGCTTTGCAGAACGATGAAGAATACATGGCGGAAGTCCGATCCGAATACAAGGAACGCCGTGATTTTGTCTGTGATCGCATCGCGTCGACCCCTCTGCTCGACTGCGCGACGCCTGACGCGGGTATGTTCGTGATGGTCGACGTGAGCGGCTTGAATACCGATGGGATGCGGTTTGCCGAAAACCTCCTGGAAGAGCAGCGCGTATCCGTCTTGCCCGGTGAGGGGTTCGGCCGTTCGACACGCGATTACGTCCGTCTCTCCCTTGCGCAACCGCTTTCCTGTCTCGAGGAATCGATGAATCGGATCGAGCGGTTCGTCATTGCTCGTGGTGTAGATGCGGCTGGCGCTAGCTAGGTAGAACAGGCCCTGGGTGGCCCCCCTTTCAGGCTCGTCTACGCACACGCAGTGCGGCCGACACCCCGGTTGCGAATATCAGCAGCACGACGAATGCGAGGCCGCGCCGAGACAGCGCGGGCACCGGCTCGCCGCACTCGTCCGGTATGAGGTCTTTATTGATGTCTGTGCTCGTACCACTTCGAATGTCGCAGGCGTCTTCGATCGAATTTTCGTTGCAGTCCAGGGAGGGGCCCCCCGTGTCTGGAACAATCTTGAAGATCTCTCCGTCGTTCAAATCGCAGATGTAGATTTCTCCGAGCGCGTCGCGGCCAAATGAGGAGATCGACCCGATGAACTGGGGTTGTCCCGGAGCCAGCTCCGAGGTTCGCTCCGTCAGGTTCTCTACCATTGTGGTGTACTCGAAACTCCAGATACGGCCGTTCACATAATCGGCGAAGAAATACGATCCGTCCAGATCGGAGATCGCGCAGCCTCGGTAGACCTCCCCACCGGTGATGGCCAAACCATCCGCGTGTGTGTAGGTGTGAGCGGGCAGTGTGAGCCCGGCTTCGTTGCACGTACAACCGTTGTCCGTACAGTCGCTCACCGTGCTGCACTGATCGCCTTCCATGCAATCCCAGCCGTAGTTTTCGCCCCCGCTGCTCGACGCCAATTGGATGTTCACTTCTTCCACGCTCCTCGCGCCGACGTCGGCGATGTAGAAATTTCCCGTCTCGGAGTCGAACGCGGCGCGAAAGGGATTCCTAAAACCATAGGCCCAGATTTCGTCGTCACCGACTTCGTTCACAAAAGGATTTCCGCTCGGGATCGCGTACGGGCTACCACTGTCTACATCGACGCGCAGGATCTTCCCCTTCCTTTCATTCGTGATGTCCTGCGCGACCTGATCCGGATCGCAGAAAAATCCCCCGTCTCCGGTCGTGATGTAGAGATAACCATCATTCGGTCCGAAACCCAGCCAGCCACCGTTGTGATTCGGCGCAGGCTGTGGGATGACGAAGAGCGGAAAAGCGCTTTGGGGGTCCGCGACATTCGACGTCGCGGGGTCACCGGACACCGAGTAACGCTCGACGATCATAGCCGGCGAGGTGTCCGTGTAATACACGAAGAAGTATCCGTTGGTCGCGTAGTTGGGATGGAACGCCATGGTGAGCAAGCCGAATTCGAGGCAGCAGGATACGGTCGACGACAGATCTAGAAAGGGCGTTTTCAGCACCTTTCCGGTCTGAAAATCCAGGATCCGGATCTCACCGGTCTGTTGCACGATGAAGATGCGGTCGAAATCCCCGGGTGCGTGGGTCACATACACCGGGTTTTTGAGCCTGGAAGCGACGAGTTGGGTTGTCAGCGGGGTGGCTGCTGGGGCTGCATGGACCTGCGCAAGCGCCAAGAGGGCGCCCGAAATCGCGATCGCAATCGTCCGTCTGCTGAGCATCGAGAACCACCAATTTCCCAACATGGGGGCCGCTGACGACCGCGGGCCGCATGGGGGCCGCAATCGAGACGGTGCCCACGCATCCTTCCCAAGGCGCGAGCGGCCATTTTCGCGCGATCGCCGAACAAAAGTCAATCAGTTTCGGCGTCTTTTGCCGTGCGGGAGCGTGTCACGCTCCTGCACGCGACCCCGACCCCAGGAGCACTGGTGCGCGAGTGAGGGCGTTTTCAGCGACCGGCCGACATCCTCGCCGCCACCGACCCGATGCCGGTCGGCGACCCTATCGTGGCGCTTTTTGGCTCGATTTCAAGCGACTGCGACGCAGAGTTGCGCATCCCCCCACGCGTTCCAGCTGCCGTTTTCGGTGCCGGTGGGGGGCCCGCGAGACGATCGAGGCCGTCCCCAACGAGCGGGTTCAGATCGAGGCGGTCTCGAGGCGCAGGGCGCCGTCTCCGGCACGTGCCAGGCCGATCCGGTACTGGGAGCGGAATCCCAATTCCGCGGCGGCGCGCTCGGTGTCGAGCGTGAAGCCGTAGCGCAGGTGCGCTCCACCGCCGGCTCCGAGGCGTGACTCGATGCCGAGCGCCCGCTCGGTCGCATCGACCATGCTGAGCAGCGGCCCGGGCAGGGGGATGCTGGTATGGCCCGTCCAGCGGGCGAGCATCGATAGCGGCACCGCCTCG
Organism: Myxococcales bacterium; assembly: GCA_022561775.1. Classification (GTDB taxonomy): domain Bacteria; phylum Myxococcota_A; class UBA9160; order UBA9160; family SMWR01; genus JACZVU01. The sequence goes on from JADFQO010000024.1 coordinate 30,209, forward strand.
CTGCCCGCGATGTTGAAGATCCCCGAAACCGGAGTCTTGGTCGCAGCTCGGACCGCGCGCGCGACATCCTTGTCGGAAACGAGCGCGCAGATCGGATCGAATCCGAGGGCTCGCACCCGTGAACCGGGCCGACCGGCCAGCGAGGGGTGCAGATAGACGTAGCCGCCCGCCGCTACCACTGTCGGAACGCGCAGCAACACGACCCGGAGTCGATCGTTGTGGACTTCGCTGTGGAAGATCATGTCGCAATCGATCCAGGCGCGGATTTCCGGCATGACGTCCGGATCGAGGTTGAGTTCGCTGTCTTCGCTCAGGTGGTTCGCGTTGCCCGGGGGAAGGCGGTAGACGAACGCGCTGCCGATCGCGACCAGATTCCGGATCGTACGGGTTTCGAGGCAGTTCTGAAGGAGCAGGCGGCTCTCGGCGGTTCGCTCGGACAGGCCACCGAGCAGCGGTGCTGCTACCGATGCGCCCGCGCCGTGGCGCGGCACGTAGACGACGGTGTCGATCTCGGCGGCTCGAAACGGAGCCGAGTGAAAGAGATCGTGGATCGGGCGGTGCTTGGCGAGATCCAACCGCGTATAGGTCACTCGCGGGTTGCTGCCCGCGAGGTAGGCGTCGAACTTGCGCGGCGGGGGGCCGCTGCCGAGAGCGTAAATGACTTCGACACCCGGGTCGTGATAGAGATTCTTGACCACCCTGCGCCCGATCGGCTCGTCGGCGTGGGTGACGAGAATCCGGGTCATTGGTGATGCCGATCGATCAGCAGTTGGACGCTGCGCCGCACCTGATTGGCGAGATAGCGGACCAGGCGAGAGTCGTTGGCTGCCTCGGGTCCAAAACGCTCGTGGTAGCGGAGGGGTTCTCCGTAGACGATCCGATACGAAACGGGGTAGGGAAGCAGGCCGAGTGGGCCAAACCACGGAAACGTCGGTGTGATTGGCACAACCGGAACGCCGAGCCTACGGGCCAGCGGTTTGATGTCGAAGAGGATCGGCGATTGATCGTCGCTCCCGATGAACGCCACCGGAACGATCGGCGCACGCGCGCGCAAAGCGTGCTCGATGAAGCCCACTCGAAACTTCTGGAGCCGATAGCGGTGTGCGATCGTCTTGCGGATTCCTTCGACGCCTTCCGGGAAGACGAGAAGCAGCTGCCCGTCGTCGAGTAGCTTGGCGAAGTTCTCGCGCGTTCCGACGACCTGTCCGACGCGCGCGTAGAAGATGTTGATCCAAGGGAGTGAACCCGCCCAGCGATCCACGACGGCGCGAACCAATCGAGGGGGATCCGTATTCAGCGCGACGTCGATGATCGCCATCGCGGCGTCGAAGGGAAGCAGGCCACCGTGATTGCCGGCGAGCACGACGGGCCCCTCACCCGGAATGCGTTTGTGCCCTTCGCTTCGGACGCGGAAATAGAGCCGGTAGAGCGCGTGGAAGAACGGAAACGCGGCCTTCATCGCCTCCGGCGAGTAACCGAATCGATCGTAAGGCGCATCTCCTTCGACGAGGTGCGCGAGCGCGGTCAGCACACGCCTTTCGTCGGTGTTCAGCAGGCGGTCGATCAAACCCTTCGCCGGCGGAAGTTCGATTTCCGCGAGAGGCGGAGTGGTCGACCAGCGCCGACCGAACAGCCGCGTGAGATTGTCGCGGCTCGGCAGATCGTCTTCGCGGTGCGCGGCTGCCCGCCGGATCGTCGATTTCGTCGCCAGCGACGGCTCTGCGGTCACCTTCCGCGCGCGGTGCTGGACGATCGGGCTGTCTGCGCGCCGCGCTTCCAGCTGATCGAGCCGCTCCTCGAACGGGTCGGGATCGGCGAGATCGTCGAAGGGATCGCGACCCAGGGTGCGACCCGGCGCGGCGAGCGGGCTCGCGATCTCTTCGACGGCTTGGGGCGATTCGATTTCGCTCACGCGGGGCTCCCATCGTGCCCGGGCTTGCCGCGGAGTTCGAGTTCTTCGGCGAGTTCTGCCATCACGGAGGCTGAGCGATCTTTCGGAGCGTACTCGAAGATGGATAGCCCCCTGGATTGCGCCTCGTCGATCTTCACGTGATAGCCGACGACGGTGTGGGCGATTTCCTTCGGGAAGCGCTGCTTGAGTCGTTCGAGAATCTCGTTTGCCAGCTTGGTTCGCCGGTAGAGGGTCGGAACGATCATCGCGATGTGAAGATTCGGGTGGTCGTAGCGTTCGCGAACCATCGCGATCGTGCGCACGAGCTCCGCGCAACCGTCCAACGCGAGGTAGGTCAGTGGGACCGGTACCACGATTTCCGTCGCGGCGCGCAGTACGTTGAGGGTCAGCGGTCCGAACGACGGCGGCGCGTCGAAGAGGATGAAGTCGTAGGTCTCGAGTTCCGGCGCGGAATCCAGTGCGCGACTCAACCGCCCGGTCGGGTCCGCTTCGTCACCATCGAAGATCGGAAACAGCCCCAGCGATTTGTTGGCTGTGATCACGTCGAAATGCGGTATTCGCGTGGTCACAATGGGAAGGGTCGAGGCGGGTCGAGACGCGGGATCGCCAGCGTTCCCGTAGCTGTAATCCAGCGCAGAAGCGTCACCCAGCACCGAGTCGAGCAGCAGGTCGATCGCCGAGTGGAGCCGAGAGCGCGTCTCGACGCCCAGCACCTTGCCGAGTTGGCCCTGGGGATCCATGTCGATCGCGAGAATCCGCCGACCGCGGTGAAGGGCGAGATACGATCCGATCGTCGAGACGAGTGTCGTTTTGGTGCTGCCGCCCTTCTCGTTGATGACCGCAACCCGCCGAGCGAGCAAGCCCCCTCCCCCCTGTAGAGCGCCCTCGATTGACTGGCTAACGCTCGCTTCCGGATCTCAGCGCAGGTAGGAGTCGCCTCGGGTGCGAAGACGCGTTCTCATCGATGGCCCTGTCTCTTATTCCCTACTGTTCGGACGCAAGTGTGTCAATGACGAAATGACCGTCTGGCGCGATTGGGCGTCGGCTTGTTGTCAAAACCCCTCGGCGCTGGCCGCCTATCCCTTCGCTTGCTGGACCGCCTTGGTGAGAGCGGGAACGATTTCGAAGAGGTCGCCGACAGCTCCAAGATCGGCGACCTCGAAGATCGGCGCGTCCGGATCTTTGTTGATCGCGATGATGAAGTTCGAACCCTTCATGCCCACGAGGTGTTGGATTGCTCCCGAGATTCCTGCGGCGATGTAGAGCTTCGGGGCCACGATCTGACCCGAGGAGCCCACCTGGTATTGGTGGGGAAGCCAACCCGCGTCGACCACGGGGCGCGAAGCACCCAGGGCGCCGCCCAGTGCCTCCGCGAGCGGTTGGAGTACCTCACTGAACTTCTCTGGCGCGCCCAGGCCCCGGCCGCCGGAAACGATGATGTCGGCCTTGCTCAGATCGACGCCCTTGCTCTCGGCGATCTTGGTCTCGATGAACTTCGCTTTGTCGGAAGAGAGTGAGACCTCGAGTTTGACGACGCTTCCGTCGGTGCTGCCGTCGAAGGGTTCCGTGCCTCCGGGTTGCATGGTCGCGACGACGACATCCGATCGGACGCGAACCTGTGTGTCCAGTCTGCCGTTGAAGATGCGCCGCTCGAAGACGAGCGTGCCTCCCTCTTCAGCAACATCGGAGCAATCGCTCACGAATCCGGCGTCGAGCCCAGCGGCGATGCGCGGGGCGACGTCCCAGCCGCTCGGCGTATTGGAGAACAGGATAACGTCGGCGCCCGAGGCCTCGACGGCCGCTCGGATCGCCGCATTCGTGCTCTCCACACAGTAGTTGGCCAGGAGTTCGTCGTTGGTGACGAAGACCTTGCCGCCGCCCTTCTTCGCGAATTCATCCGCAAGGCCAGCAACGTCCTTGCCGAGCACGACGCTCGTGATCTCGCGTCCGGTCGCCGCTGCGATCTTTTGCGCGTAGGCGGCCAACTCGAAGCTGGACTCGCGAATCTGACCACCTTGAATTTCTGCGACGATGAGAATGCTGCCCATCGGATCACTCCCTTACGTTTGTGCGCCTATCGGAATGGGTCCGGTTCGCGGCAAATTGGGGCCGCGGGGACGTTCCGAGGCTAGAGAAGCCCCAATTCCTTGATCTTGCTCAGCAGGCCAGCCGCCATTTCGTCGGCGGAACCGGTGACGAGTTCAGCGCCTTCGCCCTTTTGCGGCGTGCTGACCTTCTCGACCGTGACCTTGGCGTTTGCCGCGCCTACCCGACCCGACAATCCGAGATCGGCGATCGTCTTGACGTCGAAGGGTTTCTTCTTCGCGCCCATGATCCCCTTGAGGGACGCGTAGCGGACCTGGTTGAGTCCGGTCTGTACGGCGATGAGGCACGGACTCTGTAGCTCCACGACCTCGTGGGCACCGCCTTCGATTTCGCGATCCACCGTAACGCTGCCGTTTTCGCGGTTTATCTTCAGGGCCGCAGAGGTGTGGGGGATCCCCAGGAGTTCGGCGAGCATCGGAGGCACGGCTGCGAAGTTGCCGTCGTCGGCCATCAAACCCATGTAGATCTGGTCCGGGTTTTCCTCCTTCGCGACGGCCGCGAGAATTCTTGCCACACCGAGCGTGTCCGAACCTTCGGCTTCATCGTCCTTGACGTGGATGGCGCGGTCCGCGCCCATTCCGAGAGCGGTTCGCAACGCCTGGGTCACGCGATCCGGTCCGATCGAAACCGCGACGACCTCACACTCACCTGCGTCCTTGGCCTGCAGGGCCTCCTCGAGAGCGTAGGTGTCGTAGCTGTTGATTTCGAATTTGAGGTTGTCTTCCTGGATCCAGGTGCCATCCGGTCGGACGTCGAGGCGCGCATCTCGGTGGGGAACCTGCTTGAGGCAAACCATGATCTTCATGGGGGGTGGGCCTCCGAATTTGAGGATGTGCGCTGCGAGCGCTCCGGGTCGACCGCGCCCGAGGTCGCCAAAGCGCGGGGAAACTACCCGACCAAATGACCGATGACAAGCTGCCGTTGCACTGAAACCCTTGCCGTTTCTGAAATCGATTGGCCGGTAGTTCGGGCGCCATCCGTCGACTGCGGAGGGTGCCACACTGGGGCTTGGCGCTACATTCCGCCCGTTCGTTGGAGGTGTTGATGCGGTCCGCAATGACTCGCGACAAGCGTTGGCATTGGAACTTGTGGGGGCTGCTCGCCGTAGCGCTGTTGTGGGTCGGCCCGGCTCCGGCGAGCGAAGATCGCGATGTGCAGCCGCGGGTAGAGACGCTCGAAGATCTCCCTCAATTGGATCCCAGCCATCAGATGAACACCCACAAGGTGGTTCTGATCACCGCGGATTCCCTGAATCCCGCGACGGTAAGGCTCGATCTGGATCAGTTGATCGCCTGGATCAGCTATTCACCGTCCGAATCCACGGTGGTGTTCGAGCGCGATGTCGCGAGATCGATGATCTGTCACAGCCGTGTCAACTTCTCATTCGAGGGAGGCGAGCTGCGCTCGGCTCCGATCAACGCGGGTGAGTTCGCGAGTTTCTGCCAGCTGAAGCCCGGCAGCTACCGCTACAAGGTCGTGCGTTCCAGCGCGTCCGATCAGCCTGGAGCCGATGCAGACCGGATGCTCGAAGGCGAGATCATCGTCGGAGAAAAGTAAGGCAACGCGCGATTTGTGTTCAGGCGTCCGCGATCTTCTGGATCCACGCGTAGATGTAGGCGACGAGTTCTTGTTGAACCTCTTCGTTGGTGCGGCGGGATCTCTTCCGTACCTTGAAATGTTGGTCGGCCTCTTCGAGAACCTGCAGGGTAGTCGGTGCCCCCACGCGAGTGAGCGTACGTCTGAGCACAGTGAGGTCGCATTGGCGATCGCGCTCGCCCTGAAGAAAGAGCATCGGCGAGATGACGCGGAAGAGTGGCTCGGGTTGAATGAGCTTTGGCTTGCCGGTGGGGTGCAGGGGAAAGCCCATGAAGAACGCTCCGTCAACCCGCGCCCGGTCGCCCGCGAGAGTCGCGGCGACTGCACCCCCGAGCCCCTTTCCGCCCAGGAACAGGCGCGCGGGCGCGGCGTTTGGATCCCGGGACAGTGTGGCGACCGCGGCGCGGAAGGTCCGCTGCAACACCTCGGGGGGATCGGGTCGCTTCCTGCCGGCTTCTCCGAACGGGAAATTGAAGCGCAGGGTGAGGCAGCGGCGCTCGGTGAGCGCGCGCTGCAAGAATTCGAGCACGGAGTCGGACATGTCGCGTCTGATGCCGTGGGCGAGGACGACACCGACGCGCTGACCGGTCGGCCACCACTGAGGGACGCCCAGGATCGCCGAGATTTCCGTCACGCCGCGGGCCGGCTCGTGGAGAGGTATCTTGATTTCTTCGAAGCGGGCTGACGGCTCGACCAAGGGATCCCTCCGGGGGCGCTACTCTATCCCAATCCGGTCGTGTCGGGGAGGGGCTGACACACCTCAATGATGACGCACCGAAGCCGCAAGTCCTCGGAGTACAAATGGAAAAGGTGTTGATCACCGGAATCGCGGGAGGTCAGGGGCGGCTTCTGACCCGCCGCCTCAACGAGCGTTTCGAGGTTTGTGGCGTCGATCGGGTCCGATGGGAGGGGCACCCGAGGGGAGTTCGCCCCTATGTGGTCGATCTGCGAAAGAAGAAATTCGAAGACGTGATCCGCACGGAGAGGCCCGCCTGCGTGGTTCACATGGGTTTCATCCAGGGCTTTCGCACCGATCAGCGCGAGCGGCACGACGTCAATCTGACGGGCACGAAGCAGTTGCTCGATCACTGCATCCACAACGGCGTGAAAAGTCTGGTCGTGCTCTCGAGCGGCTACGTGTACGGTGCCTTTCCCGAGAACCCCTACTACATGGACGAGGACTCCCCGCTTTCTGCGAGCCGGTCCTATCCGGAAATCCGCGACCACGTCGAGGTCGACACACTGGTCACGGCATTCCTCTGGAGATACCCGCAAATCCGGACCTGTGTCCTCCGACCCGTGAATGTGCTCGGGTACTACGCGCATTCGATGATCAGCCGCTACCTGCGCGAGCGGCGCGTCCCCACCGTGATGGGTTTCGATCCGATCATGCAATTCATTCACGAAGAAGATTTGAGCGCAGCCATCGAGCGGGCCGTCGATCATCGGCTCCAAGGCGTGTTCAACATCACGGGTCCGGGCGAGGTTCCCCTGCGCACTGCGATCCGCGAGGCGGGTGGCGAAGCCTGGTCGATCCCCGAACCGATCTTGCGACCACTGTTTCGACGCCTGTTCCGGATGGGTTTGAGCGGCTACCCGCCGGGTGCGATCGACTTCCTCAAATATCCGATCACGCTTTCCGGCAAGCGGTTCGCGGATGCGACGGGCTTCCAGCCGCTGTTCGGGCTCAAAGAGACCCTGCAGAGCGTACGGAGCTGAGCGATGGCGCGTTCCGGTGCACTCGATGCGTTGGTCGACTTTGCGGGAGCGATGCTGCCGCTGAGAGCCCACAACCTCCAGACGGTCATGGACGACCACCTCAGCCGGATCCCCAACAAACTAAACGAGTACGGCTACGACCCGTATGGGATGAACCCGCTCTGGATGCGCCGCGTGCTGTTGCCGTTCGCGCTGCTCTACCACTACTACTTCCGCGTCGAGGTATCGGACATCGACCGCCTTCCCGAAGGGCGCGTACTCGTGATCGCCAACCACGCGGGTCAGCTCCCCTTCGATGCGGCGATGTTGGCGCTGGCATTGCTGATGGAGGCACGACCGCCCCGGATCGCGCGCTCGATGGGCGAGTATTGGATCTCGCGGTTGCCGTGGGTGAGTATTCTCGCCGCGCGCACCGGGGCCTTGGTCGGAACGCCGCAAAATTGCATCCATATGCTGGAGAACGGCGAATGCGTCGTCGCGTTTCCCGAGGGCGTTCGCGGCTTGAACAAGCTCTTCTCGCAGCGCTATCAGCTGCAGCGTTTCGGGACGGGTTTCATGCGCCTGGCGCTCGAAACGGCCGCGCCCATCGTACCTGTAGCCATCGTCGGATCCGAAGAGCAGCAGCCGAGCTTCGCGAACCTGGAGGGACTCGCCCGCATGTTCGGTGCGCCCGCACTGCCGATTACGCCGACCTTCCCCTGGCTCGGACCGCTGGGATTGCTCCCCTTGCCGGTCAAATACCGCATCTCTTTCGGTGAACCGCTGTACTTCGAAGGGGAGGCCTCCGACGAGGACGCGGTCATCGATGCCAAGGTGGAGGAAGTGAAGGCGAAGATCGCGGGCATGCTCGCGCGGGGTCGTCGCGAACGAGAGGGGATTTTTAGTTGAACGAAAGGACCGATCTCGCGGATGAGCCCGTCATCGTCGAGCTGAATCCGCGCGAGCGTCGGCTCTACGATCGGTTGCGCGCGCGGGTCGTCAAGGCGCGTCCCGGGTCCGCCTCGGGAATCCGCGACGTGATCCTGCTGCTCCCCGATCTCACCGTCCTGCTGCTGCGGCTCCTGCGCGACTCGCGGGTTCCGATTTTCTGCAAGGTGATCGCCCTGCTCGGTGTCGGTTACGCGCTCTCTCCGATCGACCTGATCCCGAGCCTCCTGGTCGGACCCATCGGTCTCGTGGACGATCTATTGGTCGTATCCGCTGCCCTGTCGAAAATTCTCAACCAGGTCCACCCGGACATCGTGCGCTCCCACTGGTCGGGGCAGGGTGACGCCCTCGACGCGATTCAGCGCGCCGCGCGCTGGTCGGCGTCGATTCTGTTGGAAAAGATTCCGCGCCGACTGCGTGGGCGGGATTGACGGCTCGCTGCATCGCGTAGGGTAGGTGCGCTACAGCGCCTTGGGTCCGCTCCGCAGCGCGAGTCCCCTGAGGTTCTCGGCTCGCTCTCTGGGGATCCGCCGCGCGCGACCTTTGCGATCGACCATCGCGTGGCCGGTGGCTGCCGTCGCCACGCAGGCGCCGTCGCAGGTCAGCTCGTACTCGATGCGCATCGAGGCGCCGCGCACCCAGTCCAGCCAGGCCGCGATTTCGATCAGGTCGTCGAAGCCCGTCGATCTCCGGAAACCGACCTCCATGTGGGTGGTCGCGAAGTGCAGGCCCTGCTCGGCGTAGATCCGATAGGGCTGGTCGTGCTCATCGAGCCAGTGGATCCGCGCGAGTTCGAGGTGGCGGATGTAGTTGGAGTGGTGGACGACGCCCATTGCATCGGTTTCGAAAAATGCCACTCGATGGCGGTATGTCGACACCACCGCGCCGTCCGGGGGCGCGCTCGCCGATTTCGACACGTCTAGAAGCTGTCCTTTTCGGCGCGTATCCGGCCGAGTTCGCCAGCATCCGCGGCTCGCAAGAAGGGGTTCGTCAGTCGCTCCTCGCCGATCGTCGATGGAATCGTCATCTCTTCGGGTGTGGCGTCGTGCCAGTCCGCGGCCTGGTTGGCGCGAATCGCGCGCACCCGCGCGAGTTTCGCCCGGATGTCCCCGTTGTCCGGCTCGACGTGGGCGGCGAACACCAGGTTGCTCTCGGTGTACTCGTGGCCACAGAAGACCCGAGTCGCGTCTGGCAGCGCGCCGAGCTTTTCGACGAGGGCGGTGTACATCATCTCGGGCGTGCCTTCGAAAAGCCGCCCGCAGCCCGCCGCGAAGAGTGTGTCGCCGCAGAAGACGGCCTCCGCGTCGTCGAACAGGTAGGCGATGTGGTGCTTGGTATGCGCGGGGATGAAGAGGATACGCGCAGACTGGTTGCCGACGGTGATCGCGTCGCCCTCTTCGAGACCCTCGGTGAGCCCCGGCAGGCGATCCGCATCCCGGCAATGGCCGAACACGGGGACGCCCCAGTGTTTCGCGAGATCCGGGTTGGCGGCCGAGTGATCCCAGTGGTGGTGGGTGGAGAGGATCTTGGTCACCCGCACGCCGAGCGCGTCGACCCGCTGGATCACGGGCTCCGCCTCCGGCGCATCGACCACCGCAGCCTCCTTGGTTTCGTCACACACGAGGAGGTAGGTGTAATTGTCTCCGAGCGTGGGAATCCTCTCGACCGTTAGCGCCATGCCATCGAGGCTAGCGGTCGGCTCCGCAAGCTTCCACTCGGCAGCCGGTCGCCGATGCAGGCGACCCGCGACGCCGCAAGGGAAGTCGAAGGCTTCCCTAGCTAGTCGGGACCGGCTCGTGGCTTCTTGTCAAAGAGCCGCAGTTGCCCCGCTTTCCCGGTCGCAAGCGGCGGCGCAGCCGGATCGCGCTTGGGAAGTCGCTCTTTCGGGTAGATGGGACAGCGGTCGTTGTACTCGCACCAGTCGCACAGCGCGCTGCGCCTCGGTTTGAATTCGGACTCCGAGGTGATGCGGTCGACCACGCTCATCGTGTCTTCGCGCAGGGTGTGCAGCTGTTCGGACGTGCGGGTCGAGCTGAGCTGGCGGTCCTGCTGGAGGTAGTGCCAGACCAGTCGAAACGGCTGATCGGGGAAGCGCTCCGCGAGACCGATCTGGTAGAGCGCGAGTTGGCGATCCGCGTCGACTTGTTTCTGGGTCGCAGCGCGCCGGCTCGTTTTGTAGTCGTGGATCTCGATCGTGCCGTCTCGCGCGCGGACGAGTCGGTCGATGATTCCCTGGAAGCGGTATTCGCGCTTTTCGTCGAGCGCGAAGGTTACCCGCTGTTCGATTCCAAGGGTCTCGTCGCCGTCGAAAGGATAGTGACGACGGTAATAGGCGGTGAGACAGCGCTCGCCGGACTGTCGGTAGAACTCGACCGGAGTTTCCTCGCGGACGATCCGCACGCGCTCCGCGTCGTAGCCTTCTTCGAAGAGTCGGTGGTAGCGGTAGAGGACTTTTTCGAGCGAGGGCACCTGTCCCCGCTGGGCGGCCTGGTAGAGGCGCTCGAGGATTTCGTGGACGCGCTTTCCCACGAAGGCCTCGATACCCTCGGTTTCCGTCGGAATCTTGAGTACGTAGCGGTACTCGAAGCGCTTTGGGCAATCCTCGAAGGTCGAGAGACGCGAGTGGCTGTAGATCGGCGGCACCCGATCACCCGCCGCGGCGTGCGCCGCGTTCCTCGGCTTCGAGCCGTGCGCGTGCCCAACCGATCGCGCGCTGCTCGGTTTCGAACGTGAGGTTTTTTTCCGCCTCGTCGATCGCGCACCAATAGGTCCGGTCCATCTCGCCGTCGAGCTCGAGCGATTCTCCGGGCACCCACTCCATCAGGAAGTAGTGCACTTCTTTGCAAACCCGCTCGGAATCTTCCGCGTAGTCGTACTCGACGGACCCGAGTGCGCCGACCACGCGCGTCCGGAGGCCGATTTCCTCGACCACTTCGCGCACCGCAGCATCCTCGGCGCTTTCGCCGGGGTCGATCTTTCCCTTCGGAAGTCGGGTGGTCGTCCGGTGCGTGATGCGATCGCGTTGCTCGGCGATCGCGACCTCGATCCCGCTACCGACTCGGCGATAGACGACACCCCCGGCGCTGACTTCGCTGCGCTCCGTCATGGTCGGGCCGGATTGTAGGGGATTGGATGCGCCCGTGAGCTACACTCGCCGATTCTGCTTTGCGAGCGCCCCACGCTCGTCCGCGGAGGTCTTCGCAACCGTGTCTGGATTCGATGCTTCCCAGCTCGTCGAGGATGTGGAGCTGGTTCGCGCGCGCGTCGCCGAACAGCTCGCCGAAGTCGACCTCGTCGTGGCGGTGATGAGCGGCAAGGGCGGTGTCGGCAAGAGCGCCGTGGCCGTCAACCTCGCCTATGGCCTCGCGCAGCTCGGCCGTCGCGTAGGTTTGCTGGACGCGGATCTGAACGGTCCGTCGGTATCGAAGATGCTCGGCCTGCGTGGCCATCCGGTGCGGGTCACCGGCGACGGCCTGCTCCGGGCCGCGACCGGCCCGCAGGGGCTTCTCGTTCAAAGTATGGATTTCTTTCTCCAGGGCGATCAGGCTCTGGACTGGGACGGCCCCGAGGGCGAAGCGGCGAGCGTTCGAAGTGCGCTCGAGCAGGCCGCGCTGGGGGACCTGCTCGGTCGCACGGATTGGGGCCGGCTCGATTTTCTGGTGGTCGACCTTGCGCCCGGCGCGGATCGACTGCCCGCGCTCGGTCAATGGCTTCCGCGCATCGCTGCCGCGCTCGCGGTCGCGATTCCGACCCAGGTGGCCCTGCTCTCGGTCGAGCGCTCCCTGCGCCGTGCTCGCGAAGCCGGTTTCCCACTGATTGGGCTGGTGGAAAACCTCGGCACGTCGATTTGTGCGAAATGCGGGGCGGAAGGGCCGCTCTTTCGCGAGACTGTCGACGCCGGGGTCGTGGAGGGTCTCGGCGTGGAGGTGCTGGCGCGGATTCCATTCGACGCGGGTCTCGCGGCGGCCGCCGACCGAGGCCGCCCGTTTCTCGAAGCGGAGGGGATGGAGTCCGTCGCAGGCCGTGCCCTGGCGCAGCTCGCCGCTCGGGTCGACGCCTACCAACTGCCGGGACCGGAGGGCGAGTCGTGGTGAAAGCGCGCTTGCGGATGCTCGCTCTCGCGGGGATCTCCGCCGCTCTTCTGCTCGGCGTCTCGACCGCGACCGCAGCGGGCGAGGCCACTGCTGCGCCCGAGGGCTGGGCGTACAAGCTTCCCCACGATCTGATGAGCCCTTTTTGTCCCGGGCGAACCATCGCCGATTGCAGCAGCCCCCAGGCCGAGAGCCTTCGGATGTGGTTGATCGTCCAGGAGGCTTCGGGGCGCAGTCGCGAAGATGTCGAAGCGGAGCTCTACGAACGCTATGGCGATGTGCTGCGTCCGGCTCCGCGCGCCAGAGGTTTCGGGTTGACCGCTTACGTGTTTCCGGTCGTGGTATTTCTCGCCGGCGGTGTCGTCGTCGCCGTGTTTCTGAGGCGGCAAACGCGTGCCGCAGCAACACACGAGCCGTCGTCGCAACCGTCCGATCCGGAACTCGAGCGCATCATCGATCAGGAGCTGGCGGGCTGACGCGCGCCGAGCATTCGTGAAGATCTACACCAAACGCGGAGATCAAGGCGAGACCGACCTGTTGGGTGGTGGTCGCGTTTCCAAGGACTGTGCGCGGGTCGAAGCGTATGGCGCGGTCGACGAACTCAACGCCTG
>JADFQO010000003.1:0-82500 GCA_022561775.1 Myxococcales bacterium
GTGCCCGAAAGATGGAATGGGACGCCGCCTCTGAACTCGCCTATGCGGCGCTCGGGTGGCGGCCGGAAGGCCAGGTCTACTACGCCTACGACACCAACACCGGTGCCACGCCCTGCACCTGCTCGATGTGTTTTACCGCCACGGCGGCCGGTGATGTCGACGACGACGACCTGAACTCTGCGGTCATGTACGTTCATCCCGAGACGACTCCAGAGGGTGTGGTGCTCGGGGAGTGTCCATCGGGCCTGTTCGGATTCGGTACGCCCGTTGACTACGGAACCGGTCTACCCGTCTACAACGCGGTGGCCATCCAGCGATCTCTCGACGAATACTGATCGCCGCTCTAGCGGGCGCTGACCGAACGGCTTTAGGGGGGGTGGGCGTTGCACTCGGCGTGTTTGCGAAAGCGTGGCTGGCTGCGCATGACGCTCCTCGTCGCGGCCATCGCGACGACCGCTGCCGCTCACTCGCAATTCGATACCACCTCGCGCGTGGGATTGGGTCAATTGCGCGTACCCAGTCCGGACCAGGTGCGGTTGTGGTCGCTGGGCTTCGACGCTGCCGTCGCTGACTATTATTGGTTGCGCGCAATCGGAATTGTGGGTGGCGAAACCGGCTCGATCGCGCAGCACGAGGAAGTGCTCGCGGATCTGATCGACGTCGTGACGGAGGTCGACCCCTGGGTCGACCACCCCTACCGCTTCGCGGCCGTCTGGCTCACCCGCGATCGGGAGATGGTCGAGCGCGGCAATCGACTGCTCGAGCGCGGCATCAGCTACCACCCGCTCGATTGGCGCAACCGCTATCACCTCGCTTTCAACTACTTCTACTACCTCGATGAGCAACCGCGCGCCGCGGACGTGCTGGAAGGAGCGATCGGACTGGAGGGTGCGCCGCTTTATCTGGCGCCGTTGGTGGCCCGATTGCGCAGCGAACGGGGAGGGTTGCAGGTAGCCGCCGCTTTCCTCGTGCAGATGGTGGAATCGACCGAAGACCAATACAAGAGAGCTGAATACCTGAAGGCTCTGGACGAAATCCAGATCGAAGAGCGGGCCCGGCTTCTCGACGCGGCCCGCGCGGAATACTGGCGGCGCAATGGCCGCGACATCGAGCGGGTGGCGGATCTGCTCGCGGGGCCTGATCCGGTTCTGCAGCGCCTGCCGCGCGCTCAGCTATACCTCGACGGATTCGAGTGGATCCTGGAACCGGAGACCGGCCAGATCGTCTCCTCCTACTACCGGGGTCGCTACCGGCTTCACGAGACGCAGACCGACCGCGCGCGCAAGCAGCGCTGGCGGGAGAAGCGCGAAGGCGTCGAAGGGGAGGGCGCGTGAGCGCTTCGGCCGAAATCGTTCGGGTCGATGACCTCGTCAAGGACGTGCGCCCGGGCTTCGGGTTGCGCAAGAAGCGCGTTCTCGACGGCATTTCCTTCCGGGTCCGCGAGCGCGAGATCTTCGGCTTCATCGGACCCAACGGCGCCGGCAAGACCACGACCCTGAAGGTCCTGATGGGCCTGATCCGAGCCACTTCTGGCAAGGCCTCGATCCTCGGCCACGACGTCAGCGAGACCACCTTTCGGCGTCAGATCGGGTTCCTCCCCGAGCAACCGTATTTCTACGACTATCTCACCGGGCGCGAGATCCTCCGCTTCTACGCGAAGCTCTCGGGCGTCTCTCGGGGATGCCGAGAGCGGCGAGTGACGCAGCTGTTGGAGCTGGCGGGTCTCTCCGCGGAAGGCAACACGCGTCTGCGCAGCTACTCCAAAGGCATGCTGCAGCGCATCGGGATCGCGCAGGCCCTGGTCCACGACCCCCAGGTGGTCTTTCTCGACGAACCCATGAGCGGGCTCGACCCGGTCGGCCGCAAGGAGGTGCGGGACATCATCCTTCGTCTGCGCGCCGAGGGAAAGACGGTCTTCATGAGCACCCACATTCTCTCGGACGTGGAAATGCTATGCGACCGGGTGGCCATCATCGTCAACGGGAGAATCCGCTACGAGGGTGCCATCGACGAGTTTCTCCACGCTGGGGAGCCGGAGGCGGACCTGGTGTTCGCCAATCTGCCCGCGGAAACCGCGACTCGATTGGAAGAGCGTTTCGAAGCGCGGCTGCGCGGGCACGGCGATCACATCGAACTTCGGATCGCGGAGAAGGATTCGAGCGAGGCGCTGCGGGTTGCGCTCGACGCGGGCGCCGATGTGATTTCCGCAACACCCCATCGCGTCTCACTGGAGTCAATTTTTTTGTCCACGGTGAACGAAGCGGACACCGAGGAGGATTCTCGGTGATCGGTCGGATCTGGGCAATGGCCGTCAATACGGCCCGAGAAGCGATTCGCAGCAAGCTTCTCTACACGCTTTTGTTTTTCTCACTGGCCATGATGCTTCTCGGCAGCGTCCTTTCGATGCTTTCGTATGTCGAAAGGGAACGCATGGTGCAGGACTTCGCCTTTGCGTCGATTCGACTGTTCTCCGTGGCGATTGCAGTTTTTATCGGCGTCGGCCTGATCCACAAGGAGGTCGAGCGGCGAACCGTCTACACGATCTTGTCGAAACCACTCTCGCGGGCGGAGTTCCTGATCGGAAAATACACCGGGCTGCTTCTGATCATCTGGCTTCAGGTCGCGATCATGGCGTCCTTCTTTGCGGGGGTCTCGCTGCTGATGGGCGCACCCCTCGGATTCACCCACCTCGCGGCGCTCGCCCTGATCGCTGTCGAAGTTGCTGTCGTCGTGGCTCTCGCGACGCTGTTTTCGTCGTTTACGACACCGCTCCTCGCGTCGTTCTTTTCGTGTGGCCTCTGGTTCGCCGGCCACCTGACGCGGGACCTCCGGGATCACGGCGCCAATTCGTCGAGTGCGCTGGTGCGCGAGGGAACTGCCTGGATGCACCGCATCCTGCCGGATCTCGAGAGCTTCAACCTTTCCATCGAGGCGTCCCACCAGCTTTCCGTCGCCGCCTCGGACATCTGGTTTCCCGCGCTCTACGGTGCCGGTTACGTGGCGATCATCCTCGCGTCCGCGGCGATGATCTTCGAGCGGCGGGATTTTTGATTGCACCGCTCTAGACTATCGGGATGAGCGAGCTCAGCGCGCTCCCTGCCGGCTTCATCACCATCGCCGCTCTGGGGTTTGGGCTCGCGATCGGATCCTTTCTGAACGTCGTGATCTATCGGCTTCCCCGAGGTGAGTCGCTCGTCCGCCCGGGGTCTCGTTGCCTCAGTTGCCGAGCGGCGCTGTCGCCGTGGGACAACGTGCCCGTACTCGCCTACCTGTGGTTGCGCGGGCGTTGTCGTCGCTGCGGGTCGAAGATTTCGATTCGCTACCCCACGGTCGAACTCTTCACCGGGCTGCTCTTCGCCGCGATCGCCTGGCAGCACGGAGCGACGCCGATGACACCCGTCTGGTGCGTCTTTGCGGCCGCGCTCATCGCGGCGTCGGTGATCGACATCGACCATCGGATCATCCCCGACGAGATTTCCGTTGGGGGTCTCGTGGTTGCCCTGGTCGTGGTGCCCGCCGTCGGGTCAGTTTCGGGCGCGCCATTCGTCACCGAATTGCTCCGTTCGAGCCTCGGAGCCCTGGTGGGTGGCGGCGCACTCTGGTCGGTCGGATTCGCCCACGCGCGCTTGTCCAGCGCGATGGGTCGCCGTTTCGAACACTGGCCCGGACCGGGCGAGGACATCCCCAAGCCTTCGAGCCTGGACTACTGGGTCTGGTTTCCCGGGGTGGGTTTTGGAGACGTCAAGCTCCTCGCGATGATCGGCGCGGTGCTCGGGCCGATCGGCGTGATGGAAACGATCCTGGCGGCCTCGCTGATGGGCCTGGTGCTCGGCGTGGGCTGGGCGTTGGCGACCCGCAAATGGGACGCGCCCTTCGGGTTCGGGCCCGCGATTGCAGCGGGCGCGCTGCTGGTCGTGCTGCTGCCGGGCGGGCTCTTCTTCCCCTACTGACCGCGGATGACCACGTCGCGGGCGTGGATCCCCGGGGAGGATTCGAACCTCCATTGACAGGTTCAGAGCCTGCTGTCCTGCCGTTAGACGACCGGGGAACTGGGATTTCTATAACCGAGCCACCCGGGAATCTCAACCGACGTCGATGAGTTCGAGTGCGCGGTTGATCCTCGCGAGCGTGCGCGACTGGCCGAGGACGTCGAGGGTTTCGAAGATGCCCGGCGACACGGTGCCGCCCGTTACCGCAACACGCACCGGCTGGGCGAGCCTACCCATCTTCATGTCTCCCTGAGCGGAGAGAACGCTCAGAAACACCGCCTCGATCGCATCTCTCGACCAGGTATCGAGCTTGGCGAGGCCGTCGCGCAGCTCGCGCAACGCGGGCTCGACGGTCGGCTTCAGATGCTTCGCGACGGCCTTCGCATCGTAATCGACTTCCTCGACGACGAACCAGCGCGACAGGCGGGCCATCTCCGACAGGGTCTTGCCGCGTTCGCGCTGCAGCTCCGCGAGCGCGGTGAGTTCGGCGTTGACGGGCACTTCGCGGCCAACCTCGGCGGACAGAAAGGGCGCGAGCATTTCGGCCAGGCTCGACGCGGGAAGCTCCTTCAGGTAGTGCTGATTGAGCCACAGCAGCTTGTCACCATCCGCCCGCGCGGCGGAGCGGTTCACCGCGGCGAGGTCGAAGAGCGCGCAGATTTCGTCGGACGAGAAGACCTCCTGGTCGCCGTGCGACCAACCAATGCGGATCAGCCAGTTTCGCAGCGCTGGGGCCAGGTAGCCCTGTTCGCGGAAGTTCTGGACGGAGACCGGATCCCGCCGCTTGCTGAGTTTCTTGCCGCTGGCAGCGACGATCAGTGGAACGTGGGCAAACTCGGGGGGCTCCGCTTCCAGCGCGCGGTAGAGCGCGATCTGGAGCGGTGTGTTGGGGTGGTGGTCGGCGCCGCGGATCACGTGGGTGATTCCCATTGCGAGATCGTCCACCACCACGGCGAGGTGATAGAGCGGCTGCCCGTCGCTGCGCTGGATGATCCGGTCTCCGATCTCTGAGGCGTCTTGGCCGCTCTTGCCGAAGACCAGGTCGTCCCAGCCGAGATCGCCGCTCTTGGGCAGCCGCAGGCGAACCGTGTGCGGCCCCACATCGGCGCCGAGGTCGAGATCCCGGCAGCGCCGGTCGTAGGTCCACTTCTCGCCAGCCGCGATGGTCGCCTGGCGGCGCTCTTCGAGCTGCGCGGCCGTGCACACGCAGCGGTAGGCGCTCCCGCTCGCGAGCAGGCGCTCGACCGCCGCTCGGTGGCGGTCCGCGAACGCGCTCTGGCGCAGCGGGCCCTCGTCCCAGTCGATTCCGAGCCATTCGAGCCCCTCGATGACCGCGCGCTCGGATTCGGGGGTCGATCGATCGCGATCGGTGTCCTCGATGCGCAGCAGGAGCTTTCCGCCGTAGCGACGGGCGAACGCCCAGTTGAAGAGGGCGGTTCTCGCCGATCCCACGTGGAGGAAGCCCGTGGGGCTCGGCGCGAATCGGGTGCGGACCTCGGACACGGCGAGTCAGCATACCGGAAGGCGTGTGGTTGCCTCGGAGAGTGCGCTTTGCTATTTCACCAGCCCACCCAAGCTACCGTTTTTGCTCACTTTCCATACTTCGGAGTGAGGCGCGCGGGCCGGCGCGAGCTTCGAGCGGTGCAGAGCATGAAAATCCCGGTCAATCGACTGACAGAATCGCCGGCTTCGTTTTCGTTCCAAGGCGACGCTGCCTGGTGGCACTCGGCGCTCGCGACCGAGTCCGGCTTGCCGGGTGAACGCGCGGAAGCCGTCCGGTTGTTCTGTCAGGCCCAGCGGATCGGAGACGATATCGGGCTCGAGGGCGGCGTCGACGGTGTCGTGGAACTCGAATGCGGGCGCTGCCTCGCGCGCTATCGTCACCGATTCAGCGAGGAGTTCCGTTTCGTCCTCGAACCGGCGGGAAACCGGGTGCCCGCGGATCCGGAAGGAGCTGCGGCGTTGTCTCGGGACGGTCTGTGTCTGGGTGACGAATTGGAGGCCGGCTGGTTTCAGGGCAGTGAGATCGATCTAGGGTCGATTTTCGTCGAGCTCGTATCGCTGGCGCTTCCCGTGAAGCCACTGTGTCGCGAAGATTGTCCGGGCCTGTGTGCCGGGTGTGGGGCGAATCTCGCCGTCGCGGGTTGCGGCTGCGGGGAAATAAAGTCGGATTCTCCGTTCGCGGTGCTCGCGGGAATCCGAGGCGATCTGGTCCGAGGAGACGACTGATGGCTGTTCCGAAGCGGCGTACGTCCAAGTCCAAGCGCAACAAGCGGCGGTCACACGACGCGATTGGGATCCCCGCGCGGAGCACCTGTCCGCAATGTCGGGAGCCGAAGGCACCGCACCGCGTATGCCCGAACTGCGGCAACTACCGAGGCCGCGAAATCATCCGGACCGAAGAGGAGTAACGCGGCCCGTGCTCGCACTGCTCTTTCCCGGCCAGGGATCCCAGCAAGTCGGAATGGGATGCGAGTTTTATCACGCCTCGTCGGCTGCCAAGGAAACCTTTGACGCCGCCGACGCTGCGTTGGGCTTTGCGCTTTCGAGGATCTGCTTCGAGGGACCCGACCAGGAATTGCTGCGGACCGAAGTTCAGCAGCCCGCGATTCTCACCACCGGTATCGCGCTTTTGCGCGCATTTCGGGAGCGCAATCCGATCGCTCCGAATTTCGTCGCGGGCCATAGCCTCGGCGAATACACGGCGCTCGTAGCGAGTGGTGCTCTCGACTTCGAGGATGCCGTCCGGTTGGTACACGCGCGGGGGAGATTCATGCAGGAGGCGGTTCCGGAAGGGCGCGGCGCGATGGCGGCGGTTCTCGGCCTGGCTCCGAGCGATGTCGAGCGCGTTTGTGATGCCGCGTGCGCCGCGACGGGCGGCGTGGTCGCTCCCGCCAACTACAACTCGCCACAGCAGACGGTGATTTCGGGCGACGCGATGACCGTCGAATTGGCGTGCTCACGCGCGCTCGAGGAGGGTGCGAAGCGAACCATTCCGCTGGCTGTCTCCGCGCCTTTCCACTGCCCGTTGATGGCGCCCGCAGCGGAGAAGCTCGCGACGGAGTTGGGCCGCGTTCGGTTCTCCGAGGCCTCGCCGCCGGTCGTCACCAATGTCGAAGCGGAGCCCAACCGCGATCCCGAGCGGATGGCGGCGCTGCTGGAGACGCAGGTCACGGCCCCCGTGCGATTCGTGGAAATGATCGAGCGGTTGATGGCGTTGGGTGTGACGCACGTGCTCGAAGTGGGGACGGGGCGGGTGCTGAGCGGCCTGGTGGCGCGGATCTCACGTGAGCTGGAGCGTGGCTGGCTGTCGTCACTGGATGATTTTGCGGCTGCCGAGAGCTTCGCCCTCGCGTCCGCTGCCGAGCCAAGCTAAACCGTTCATTCCGGAGGTGGGAAGATGGGTCTGGAAGACCGCGTTTCAGCGATCATCGTCGAACAGCTTGGCGTGTCGAAGGAAGAGCTCGCGCCGCAGGCCAGCTTCATCGATGATCTCGGTGCTGACTCGCTCGATATCGTCGAGCTCGTGATGGCGATCGAAGAAGAGTTCGACATCGAGATCCCCGACGACGACGCGGAGAAGATCCAGACGATTCAAGATGTGGTCAGCTACGTAAAGCGTAAGATCGGGGCCTGACGGGATGCCCCGCCCCCCCACCGGTCGACGGGTCGTCATTACGGGTTTCGGTTGCGTGAGCCCGCTCGGAGTGACCGCGGACGAAACCTGGAACGCCGCGATCGCGGGCCGATCCGGTGTCGGCGCGATCCAGCGATTCGACACTTCCGAATTTCCGGTCAGAATCGCCGCCCAGGCTCCGGACGATTTCGATTTCGGCAACCTGCCCGCCAAAGAGGCACGTCGTCTCGACCGCTTCACATTACTGGCCCTGGCAGCCGCGCGTGAGGCGATGCGGGATGCGGGCCTGGATCTCGGGAGCGCGGAGAGCGAGCGCTGTGGAGTGGCGATCGGCTCGGGGATTGGCGGACTCGGGCTCCTCTCCGAGTCCATCGCGATGCTGAAGACATCCGGCCCGCGTCGGGTATCCCCGTTCACGATTCCGATGTCGATCTGCAACATGGCGAGCGGCTACGTGGCGATCCAGCACCGCTTGCGCGGACCCAATCTCTGCCAGACAGCGGCGTGCGCGTCGGGTGCTCATTCCATCGGTGGGGCCGCTCGCGCCATCGAGCGCGGCGATGCGGACGTGATGCTCGCGGGTGGAGCCGAAGCTCCGATCACCGAACTCGCCCTCGCGGGATTCGCGAGCATGAAGGCGCTTTCGACGCGCAACGAAAGCCCCGCCACCGCGAGTCGCCCATTCGACGCCGATCGCGACGGCTTCGTGATCGGGGAGGGCGCCGCGGTTCTGGTCCTCGAAGACCTGGAGGGCGCGCGCGCGCGCGGTGCCAACATCCAGGCCCACCTTCTCGGCTACGGGATGACATCCGATGCCACCGCGATCGCACAACCGACCGAGGATGGCGAAGGCGCCCAGCGGTGTATGAGTCTCGCGATTGCAGACGCGAGCTTGAATCCGAGCGATGTCGATCATTTGAACGCCCATGCGACCAGCACGCTACAGGGTGATCCCTCCGAGGCGCGCGCGATTCGGGCGGTGTTTGGCGAGCACACCAAACGGCTGTCGGTGTCGGCGACGAAGTCGATGACCGGGCACCTGCTCGGTGCGGCCGGGGCCGTCGAGGCACTCCTGTGTGTGAGGGCGCTGCAGACCGGAATCCTACCGCCAACCATCAATCTGGACCGACCGGATTCCGAATGCGAACTCGATCATGTGGCCAACAAGGCCCGCGAGACTCACATCAGAGTTGCGCTTTCGAACTCTTTCGGCTTCGGTGGAACCAACGCGACGCTGGTCTTCGGGCGAGCGGAATAACGACGAGAGGCCACCGCTCCCAGCGGAGTGGTCGCCGACTCAGCGCGGGCGCTGCGCGGGCGAAGGCCCTCAAAAATTGGCAAACTGGACCCGTCGGCGACGGTGCCTGCCACTCCGGGGTGACCGGGATCACGGGTTCGGGATCGGATATTCGAGCGGGAGAGCGGAGCGATGAGCAAATTGATCGTGATGGCGAGCGACCACCGCGGTGCCAACCTGAAGGTCGAGCTGAGCAAACGACTCGAGGCCAGTGGCTACACGATTCGCGATTACGGAACCCACGGCGCGGACTCCGTCGACTATCCGGTATTCGCGGCGCCTGCTGCGCGTGCGGTCTCGAGCGGAGATGCCGAGCGCGGGATCGTGATCTGCGGCAGCGGTTTGGGGGTGATGTACACCGCGAACCGATTTCCCCGGGTGCGAGCCGCGCTGGTTCACGACGTGGACACGGCGAAGCTCGCGCGCCGGCACAACGACACCAATGTTCTAGCGCTTTCGGCGGACCGCCTCGACCCAGCCCGAGCCTGGGCGATCGTAGAAGCGTGGTTGGAAGAGCCCTTCGAGGGGGGCCGCCACGCGAAGAGGATTGAGTTGATCGATTCACTGACGGATCCGAATGTCAGCGACGGTTTCAGCAACCCGGCTTCGCCGGGAATGACCCGAACCCTCGCCGAGGCGGATCCGGAGATCGCGAAGTTCGTCGCCCTGGAGGCCCG
The DNA here is from genome assembly GCA_022561775.1 of Myxococcales bacterium. Taxonomy (GTDB): domain Bacteria; phylum Myxococcota_A; class UBA9160; order UBA9160; family SMWR01; genus JACZVU01. Next base: position 9,601 of record JADFQO010000003.1, read on the forward strand.
CCGGCAGGCGCTGTCGCTGGAACTCATCGCGTCGGAGAACTTCGTTTCGGAGCCCGTCCTCGAGGCGGCTGGCTCGGTGTTGACGAACAAATACGCCGAGGGTTACCCGGGCCGTCGCTACTACGGTGGATGTGAGCAGGTCGACGAAGTCGAGAACCTCGCGATTTCGCGCGCGAAGGAGCTCTTTGGCGCCGACCACGTCAACGTGCAGCCGCACTCGGGATCCCAGGCCAACGAGGCCGTTTACCGCGCCGTGCTCGACGTCGGAGATACCGTGCTCGCGATGAATCTCGATCACGGTGGCCACCTCACCCACGGCAGCCCCGTCAATTTCTCGGGAAAGCTCTACAAGATCATCCCCTACGGCGTTCGCGAGGAAGACGAGCGCATCGACTACGATGAAGTGCGTCGGCTCGCGAAAGAACATCAGCCCAAGCTGATCCAGTGCGGCGCCACCGCCTATTCGCGCATGATCGACTTTGCGGCGTTTCGATCCATCGCGGACGAAGTCGGCGCGATCTTGTTCGCGGACATCGCGCACATCGCGGGTCTCGTCGCGACCGGTTTGCATCCGAGCCCGGCCGGTCATGCCCAGATCTTCACGACGACCACCCACAAGACCCTGCGCGGGCCTCGGGGGGGGTTGATTCTCTGCGACGCCGAGTACGCAAAGAAGGTCGACAGCGCGGTCTTTCCGGGTGGTCAGGGAGGGCCCCTGATGCACGTGATCGCCGCCAAGGCGGTTGCTTTTCGAGAGGCCCTGCAACCCTCTTTCAAACGCTACTGCGAGCAGGTCGTCAAGAACGCGCGAGCGCTCGCCGAGTCGATTGCAAACAGAGGCTTCAAGATCGTTGCTGGGGGTACAGACAACCACCTCTTCCTGTTGTCGCTGGTTGGGCGGGATACCACCGGCAAGGCGGCGCAGATTGCGCTCGAGCGGGCCGGTATCACCGCCAACAAGAACATGGTTCCGTTCGACCCCCGCAAGCCGATGGTGACATCGGGAATCCGCATCGGAACGCCGGCGGTCACCAGCCGCGGTATGCGCGAGTCGGAGATGGTGGAAATCGGCGGCCTGATCGTTCGGGCTCTCGAGCGGCCTGGTGACGTCGAGACGCTCGACGCGGTACACGTCGACGTAGAGGCGCTGTGTCGACGCTTCCCCTTGTACCCGGGTCGCTGGAACGACTCCGCCTGAGCCGTGCGCTGTCCGTATTGTTCCGACTCAGCAAACCGGGTGATCGACTCGCGCCTGGGCCGAGACGGCAACGAGATCCGCCGTCGCCGAGAGTGCCTCGAGTGCGAACGTCGATTCACAACTCGTGAGCGCGTCGAAGAAGTCTTTCCGAAGGTCGTCAAGCGCGACGAGCGACGCGAGGATTACCAGCGCCAGAAGCTGCTGACGGCTGTGCAGAAAGCCTGCGAGAAGCGACCCGTCAGCGCATCGGCGCTCGGCCAACTCGTCGATCGCGTCGAGCGACACGTGCAGGAACTCGGCGAAAAAGAAGTGACGAGCGGACTGATCGGCCAACGAATGATGGAAGAACTCGTCGGCCTCGACCATCTTGCAGCGGCGCGCTTCGCGTCGGTCTTCCTCGATTTTCAGGGCGCCGAAGACTACCGCCGATTCTTCGAATCGATCGAGCACCCGCGATGACGCCCGAAGCGGCGATGAAGGTCGCCCTGAGCGCAGCGCGCCGGGTAGCGGGGAGCACGTATCCGAATCCTTCGGTCGGCGCCGCGGTGTTTCGCGGCGATCGCTTATTGGGTCGCGGAGCAACGCGGCCGGCCGGCGGGCCACACGCTGAGATCGTTGCTCTGGTACGCGCGAAGCGCCGCTTTGGCATCAACAGCCTGCGCGGTGCGTCGCTCGCGGTCACGCTCGAACCCTGCAACCGGGTGGGGCGCACGGGCCCCTGTACGGACGCGATCCTGGAGGCGGGTATCCGCCGCGTATTCGTCGGCCATCGAGATCCCCACCCGGCCGGTTCGGGGGCGGGCGTCCGTCGCTTGCGGCGCGCGGGAATCGAAGTCCAGCTCGGCGTGCTCGAGGAAGCCTGCCGCGAGCAGCACCGCGGTTTTTCGATGGTGTGCGCGCTCGGGAGGCCGTTTGTGATGCTCAAGCTGGCCAGCTCGCTGGACGGTCGGATCGCGACTGCGAGCGGCGAGTCGCGCTGGGTCACCGGGCCCGACGCGAGGGCCAAGGGGCACCTGCTGCGCTCCCGAGTGGATGCGATTGTCATTGGGTCGGGGACGGCTCTCGCGGACGACCCGGAACTCACCGCTCGTCGGGGTGGGCGCGTCGTTCGCCGGCCCATCCGGGTTCTGGTCGACTCCACGCTGCGCGTGCCGCCGAGCGCGAAACTCTATCGTGAGGGCGCCAATCGAACCTGGGTGTTGTGTGGCTCGAGGGCCGGGGCGCGTCGTCGCAGGGTTCTGGAGGACCTCGGTGCGCGATTGCTCGAGACGCCGACGCGCGCAGGGAAGTTGGACCTGAAGCGCGCCGCCGCGAGGTTGGCCCGCGAGGGCCTCACCGAGATTCTCGTCGAGGGAGGCGGAAGCCTCGCGGCTGCGCTGTTGCGGGCTCGCCTGGTCGACGAACTCCATTGGTTCGTTGCGCCCCGGGTGTTGGGGGGCGATGGACGACCTTCGATCGCGGATCTGGGTCTGAGGTCGCTCGTCGAGTCCCCGCTGCTGAACGGGCGCTTGGGGCGTGCGGGCTGCGATCTGTACATTCGCGGTCCCGTCGAATACCCGGCGAGCCGTGGCAGACGCGCCAGAAGCCGAGGAGCGAGTCGGTGAATACCTACGAGCGTTCTGAAGATGCGAGCGGCCTGCGCTTCGCGATCGTGGTCTCGCGTTTCAACCCGCTGATTGCGGAGAAACTGCTCGACGCGTGTTCGGCGGAGTTGATCCGCTGCGGCGCGCGTCGGGAAGATATCGATGTTGCGTGGGTGCCCGGCGCGTTCGAGATTCCGATCGCCGCCCGCGCGTTGGCGTCGAGCGGTCGCTACCACGCTCTGGTAACACTGGGATTGGTGATTCGCGGCGAGACCCCCCATTTCGACTACATCTGTCGGGGCGTCACCGATGGGCTGCGGGAAGTCATGCGAGACACCTCGGTGCCCGTCGGATTCGGCGTGCTGACCACGGATGATGTCGGCCAGGCACTCGCGAGGGCCGGCGGAGAACACGGCAACAAGGGTGAAGAAGCCGCGCGGACGGCGATCGAGATGGCCCGTTTGATGACCCGTCTGGGGAAAGCACCCGGGGTGGACACGTGAGTCGATCGGACCGCGCCCCGCGCCAACGCTCCCGCCAGGTTGCGCTGCAAGCGCTCTTCGCGTGCGATTTCGCCAACCAGCAGCAGGCCGGTGGAGAGATCGGTATCGAGGAGCTCTTCGAGCGGGTCGCGCAGAACTTCGATCTTCCGGCGGGCGCTCGCGATTTCGCGCTGAAGCTCGTCTGCGGTACGACCTCCGAGCTCTCGAATATCGACGACCTGCTGGCCGCGAACGCCACCAACTGGAAAATCTCCCGGATGGCGGTGGTCGATCGCAATGTTCTTCGGCTCGGCATTTACGAGTTGACCCAAACCGACACGCCGGTGTCCGTGATTCTCGACGAGGCGATACAGCTCGCGAGGCGCTTTGGCGGCGAGTCCTCGCCGGGCTTCGTGAACGGCGTGCTCGACGCCGTCGCGAAGCAGGTTGGAAAGCGCTTGGAGCCCGACGCGGAGGCCAGCCGGGAATCGGGTCGGGGGGTCGGCTGATGGCGTCGATCGTCGTCGAACTCGACGACAAACCGCTCGAGCGGGTTCCCGCCGACCTGGTGGTGGTCGGCTTTTCGCCCGACGATCGACCGCTGCGAGGCAGTGCCGGTCGCGCCGACTGGCGGCTTTGCGGTGATCTCTGGGGGCTCGTCACTTCGCGGAAATTCAACGGGACGCTCGGGCAAGCGGCGCTGCTCTCGGCCGCGGGGTCGTTGCGATCCCCTCTGCTGCTGGTTCTCGGCCTCGGCCACCGGGCTGAGCTCGTCGTCGATACCTGGCGCGAGCTGGGTCGCGACGTTGTCCGGCGCGCGCTCGACCTACGGGTGAATCGCGCCGTCTTGGGGCTCGTATCCGACGCGGCAAACCTCGGGCCCGAGGGCACCCGCGCGCTGTTCGGCGGCGCCGCCGTCGCCGCCGCCGAGCGCCGCGCCGAACTCCGTGTCGCGATTGTGGGTGAGGGGGCGTTGGCGAGAGTTTCTGAACTGCGATCGCTTGCCAAGGCCGGGCTGCCCGCCGGGGCGAGCCTGAGGCTGCCAGAGGCCCCCGAAAAGCCCACTAAATTTCCACCCATTAAAGCGGGTGATTTTACCTACAATCAGGGTCTTCGGTTTAAGTAAGTCCTCGGCTCGCCGATTCTTCTAGGCGGTAAGCCGAAGTGCGGAGAGCCGTCGGTCTCGCGGCGCCGAAATCGGGTCGACCCGAGGGTCACGCGATTGGCGGGTTTCTTCGTCTCTGGTGCGAGTTGATCGCGCGAGTGGCTGCGGAGTCGCCAGATGAGTTTGGTCGGAAGCCTCGAGGATCTGGGTCTCGGGGATATCCTGCAGATCATCAGTCTATCTCGGAAGTCGGGTCTCTTGTTGGTTCACTCCGAACAGGGCGAGGGCCGGATCGTCTTCTGCGAGGGTCTGGTTCGGGCCGCCTATGTGAAAGGCGAGCCGGAAGATCTTCGTTCGCTTCTCGTAGACGCCGACTTCCTCCGCGCTGAAGATTTCGATCGTGCGGCGGAACTCTCGAGCGAGCGCGGCGTGCCCGTGGATGAAGTCCTCCCCGAGTGTACCTCGCTGACCTCGGAGAGCCTCGATTGCCTGCGTCGCGAACAGGTCGAGCGCGCGGTGTTCCGCATCTTCTCATGGGTTTCTGGCGAATTCAGTTTCGAAGTGCGCGAGCAGATCGACGCGCGCGATCTCGAGATCGCGATCCAGCAGGGAATCAACGCCCAGTACCTGACGATGGAGGCGGCGCGCCTCGTCGATGAAGGGGACGGCGGTGAAGGAGAGCCGGAGGCGGCGCTTACCGAAGAACCCTCAGCGATTTCTGCGGTGGATGACGGGTCGAAATTTTTCAGTGGCGAGGCGGATTCCGATGGACCTTCGGACTCCAGTTCCCCGCTCAGCGCCAGCGAAATGACCGAGCCCACCGACGCTGTCGAGCCCGAAATTACCTCGGAGGAGCGCGATTCGAGCGGCAACGCCGAGGCGACCGAGGACGTGCTGGCGTTTGCAGCGACTCGAAGAGAAGCGCCCGAGTTGGAGGTAGAGGAGCGCGCTGGCGCCCTCGTCGAGCAGAGCCCACACGAGGAAGCTGCGTCCCGGCCGGGTGTTGCCGCCGCTAGCCTGATCGCAATCGATCCGAATCTCCGCAGCCTCGAATGGCAGAAGCAGAACCTCTCCGAAATCTTCCCGCGCGTGCACATCTTCCAGAACGGCGAGAGTGGGATTGCGCGGATTCGCCAGTATCTGCGTCGGGGGGAGATCCCCGTCGTTCTCGTGTCGATCGATCTGGCAACAGCGAAGGCGTCTGGCGTCGAAAGCCTCGCCGAGTTCATCCGACGCATCAAACTTCTCGCGCCATCCATGCCCGTGTTGATTGCGCGATACGAAGAAGCGCAATCAGACGAATCCGTCGATGCCGCCGATTCCATACTCACCGGACCGGATCCCGCTCTTCTCGCCGATCAAAACGATTGGCCGAAGCTCGCCGAAGAGGCGGAGCGCTTTCGAACCGAGGTCGCTGGGTTTCTCAAACGGCCGCTGCACCCAACGAGCGACTCGAAGCGCGCCAACCGGCCGTCTGCTTCCAGCGACGCTGAGGGTTCGGCGAAGCTGCAAAACCTGCGGGCCGTGAGCGAGCGCATCCGCGATCCCGCCAATCGAGGAGAGGTTCTGAAGCTCGTGCTGAAATTCGCCTCGGAGACCCTTTCGCGGGTCGCCATGTTCATGGTGCGAGACGAGATCGCCCTGGGCGTCGCACAGATCGGATTGCCCAGCGGGGGAGGGCCCGACGACGCCCAATTTCGGGAGATCGAACTGCCCGTCGCGGAAGTTGAATGGTTCCGGCATGTCCTCGAGGCCCGTACCTCACTCTGCTCGCCCGCGACCGGCGATGGCGACCGGGCTCTCGCGTGCCGGATCGGCGATCGGGAGCCAGCCCAGGCCTATATCGCACCGGTCTTGAGCGGTGGACAGGTGGTGGCACTCTTGTACGCAGACAACCTACCGGGTGCGGAACCCATCGGAGACACGTCGGTCATCGAGATCGCACTACACGAGGTCGGACTGGCGCTCGAGCGGGCGCTTCTACAGCGCTCCCTTGCGCAGATCGGAGACCTCTCCGCGTCCTGAGACTCCGCTTCGGCGGAAGCTCGATCGAGCGGGGTTCAATGCGCGGGAAATCGCCCGAAGTACCGAGACTCCCTCAAGAAAAGCCTTGAACGTCCGATACGAAGTGCGGCCGAATCGGCGCCGAACAGCTCCCGGAGGGGTCCGTGAAGCGAATTCTGATCGTAGAAGATTCTCCTACGATGCGGGCGCTGCTCAACTCCGCGCTCGAGGATCTCGAGGTTCCGGTGAAGATCACGGAGGCCTCCAGCGGCTTCGAGGCACTCCGCTGTCTGCCGCGCGAGTCCTTCGACCTGATCGTGACCGACATCAACATGCCCGATATCAACGGTCTGGAGCTGGTGTCGTTCGCGAAGAGCAATGACGCCTACCGATCGATTCCGCTGGTCATCGTGTCGACTGAGGGGACCGAGCGAGATCGCGAGAGAGGCCTCGAATTGGGTGCCGATGCCTACCTCGCCAAGCCCTTCGAGCCCGAGACCCTGCGGGAGGTCGTGGCGGACCTGCTTTCCCGCGGCGTGCAGAGCGAGTAGCGGCCCATGGCGACTCGTGGCGGCCGATCGCGTTCTGGGCGCAAAGCGGACCAGGAGTTCGTATCGGAGGCGGAGGAGATCCTCGAGCGCATGCGCGAGGATTACGCCGACCTCGACGACCAGAGGGCCGCCGGTGGCGAAGTCGAACCCGATCTGATCAACCGGCTGTTTCGCTCCGCTCACTCGCTCAAGGCACTGGCGGGGATGTTTGGGCTCGAGTCGATCCAGGATCTCGCCCATCACCTCGAGGACATTCTCGATGGCCTGCGACTCGGCAGGGTGTCGCTGGACTCGCCGTTGATTGGACTGATCGACGAGGCGATTCACACCTTCGCGAACCTGCTCGAATCCGTGGGCGACGAGGAGGCTCTGGCCGCCTTCAACGAGCCGGTGGAGGATCTCGCGAATCGCATCGAGGCATCCGCCAAGGAGGCCTCCGCCGGCGGCGAATTGCAGTCCCTGGAGATCGATGACGCACTGCTGCGGGCGTTGACCGAATACGAGGAACACCGGCTCCGCGAAAACATTCAACGCGGACGGCACATCATGCTGGTCGTCTCGACGTTCGAAATCATGTCCTTCGACGAGGGGCTTTCTGAACTCTCCGATTCGATTCGCGAGTTTGGAGAAGTGATTTCGACTCTTCCAGCTCCCGGGGAAACCCCAGAGTCGCAGATCCGTTTCTCGTTGCTGGTCGCCTCCGATCTGAACGTCGCGGAACTCACCGAAGCGTTCGACTTTCCGGACGCCGAAGTAGAATCGGTGCGGGAGGGCGGCCTGGCTGTGGAGGCGATTGCAGAGCCCTCCGCGAGCGAACCCGCGCCGCAAGCGCCGCTCGCTTCCGAGCAGGAGTCGCTGCGATCGATCAGCGAGACGGTGCGAGTCGACATTCACAAACTCGACGAACTGATGATTCTGGTCGGCGAGTTCGTGATTCAGCGTGCGTCGATCGGTGAAATTGCCGCGCGGCTCCTAGCCCAGCCCCAGAACGCCAAGATCGGCGCCGAGTTGTCAAAAATCCACAAATCGTTCGATCGGAAGCTCAAGGGCATTCAGTCTGCAGTGTTGGAAGTCCGGATGGTTCCGATGCGGCAGGTCTTTGACAAGGTCTCCCGCGTGGTGCGTTCGCTGCGGCGGGACCTGCAGAAGGACGTCAGACTCGAAGTGTCTGGCGCTGATACCGAACTCGACAAGTTGATCGTCGAGGAGTTGGTCGATCCCTTGATGCATATCGTCCGCAACTCGATCGATCACGGGATCGAATCCGTCGAGGAGCGACTGGCGGCGGGCAAGGCTGCCCAGGGCTGCACCAAAATCAGCGCATTCCAACGCGGAAACCACGTGGTCATCTCGGTTTCCGACGATGGCAAGGGAATCGATCGAGCCGCCCTATTGGCCCGCGCGGAGTCGCTCGGTCTGGTCTCCGCAGACACCGAGTTGAGCGACCGCGAGACCCTGAATCTGATCTTTGTGCCGGGCCTTTCGACCCAGGTAGGAGTCAGCGAGACCAGCGGTCGAGGGGTGGGGATGGACGTGGTGCGGGAGAACGTGGCGGCGCTGGGAGGCGCCGTCGAGGTGGAGTCGATTCCGGATCGCGGCACCACGATTTCGATGACCCTGCCGATTACGCTCGCGATCATTCAATCCCTGATCGTCTCAGTTGGTGAGCATCGATTTGCGATTCCGATCAACGCCGTGCACGAAACCCTGCTGATCGATACCAGCGAGATCCAGCGCAGCGAGGGCCGCAAGATTCTCAACCTTCGTGGAGACGCACTGTTGCTGCGAAGTTTGGCCGAAGAATTCGAACTCGGAGTATCGGAATCATCGGAGAAGCAATTCGCCGTGATCGTGGGCCTGGGCGAACAGCGAATCGGGTTACTCGTCGACAGCTTGGAGGGTCAGCAGGACACGGTGATCAAGCCGATCCAGGGCCCGGTCAAGAACATGCGCGGCTTCTCCGGAGCGACGGAGTTGGGCGATCAGGATGCCGTGCTGGTTGTCGATATCGCCAGCCTGCTAGAGGACGCCCTGAGCAGGAAGGAATCCGCATGAGTGCGGTGAGACCGTCGAGCGACGAGGTGCGAGAATGGGACGATCTTGCGCGCTCAGCGTCTGATCGCGGCGATTCGGCCGAATCGTTCGACGAGATTCATCAATTGCTGTGTTTCGAAATCGCAGGAGCGCCCTATGCGGTACCCGTGGAGCGGGTGCGGGAAATCGTTCGGATGCGCCCCGTCACTCCGGTTCCGCGTACCCCCGAGGTTGTTCGCGGAGTCATTTCGCTGCGCGGTGAGATGATTGAATTGATCGACCTTCGTCGTCGACTCGACCTCGGGTCGATCGAGCCGTCTCGTCGGACCCGGATCATCGTGGTCAAGACGGATGACGACGAAGTCGTGGGGCTACTCGTCGACGCCGTGAGAGAGGTCTTGCGGGTTTCCGATGAGGCGATTCAGTCCGCCACGGGTTCCGATACGGGTGCCGTCAGCGAACTCTGCACATTCCGGGACGAGTTCGTGTCGATCATTGAGCTGGACAGGTTGCTGGCTCTCGATGCCTGACGCAATTTCCATAACCTCCGCAGAAAACGACGTCACGCTCGGCTGCTTCGAGGTAGGAGGTCGCTTGATAGCGATCGACGTTGTGAACGTTCGCGAAGTCGTTCGGTGGCAGCCCGTGACTCCCCTGCCCAAATCGCCGGCACTGATCGATGGTGTCGTCGACCTTCGCGGCATCCTGGTGCCCGTCGTTGACCTCGGACGAGCGTTGAACGATCGCAAGGTGGATCCGTCGAGCGCTACGCGAATCGTGGTGACCGAGACGAATGGCCTCATTGTCGGTTTGACGGTCGACTCTGCGGTCGAGGTTCTGCAGGTCGGCGCCGCCAGCATGGAAGATCCGCCGCCCCTTGCTACCCACGCGGGCTACGAAGCGGTCCGGGCCGTGATTCGAAGGCCCGATTCGGAACCGATCATGGTTCTGTCGTTGGAGTATCTGATCGAGAGCGTCTACCGCTCGGTGCTGACCGACCGTGAGGACGCGGCATGAGTCCGGCTCTTCCCAATTCGTCCGAATTCAGGTGGCGCATTTTTTTGCTCTACTACGGCATCTCGCTGCCGGGCCCCGCTGTCCTGGTCGCGTCTCTCTTCGCCCTGCTGGATCTCACGAGCGTGGCGTGGCTCTGGCTCTGCTCATTCGCCGGGGGTTACGCAGTACTCGCCTCTACGATGGCGACGAAGAAGCAGCTCTCCAGCATCGATCCGATCATGACCTTTTTGGATCGCTGCTCCGCAGACCGGGTCGATGATGAAGATTGCCGGGCTGGCTTTGCGGCCGCTCTGGACTTGCCGCGGAGCCTGGCAGTGGCTGCCATGGTCAGCTGGCTGGCGACGGGTGGTATGACGGCCGTCTCGATGGCGCTTCTATTCGAGTCATTCGGCTTGGCGGAGAGCGCGATTGTGGTCGTCGCGGAATTGATTGCGGGCTTCGTCTCTGGGGGCATCCTGTTCTTCGTGGTAAAGCGCGAAGTCGAGGAGATTCGCGTGGCGCTCACCGTGAAGATTCCCGACCCGGATGTACGCCGCGCCCAACTGAAACCGATCTCGCTCCGGAGCAAGATAATCTGCGGTGCCGTAGGTGTGACGGCCGTTCCGATGATCGTTGCACTGGTGTTCTTCTCTGTGAAGATAAGCGATGGCATCGAAGGCTTTGCGATGCGCTGGCAGAATGACGTTCTCGATGCGTTGATTGACCGACTTGACGAGCAGGAGCTGAGCGCTGCCACGACTTCGGTGCTCGGTGACAAGTCGACTCTTGCCGCACCTCTGGATGTAACGCTGCTGGACCTCGCCACGCCCAATGCAGCTAGGCGTGGAATCCTCGACGCTCAGCTCGTCGCGGAAATCAGGGCCGAGCGCGAGAGTGGCGTCGAGCGTGGCAGCCGAGGATCTCGGTTTTTTGGACGCGTCTTCTCGTGGCGAGCTCTCGACAACGGCAGCGTTCTCGTGGTGTCTACGCCTCTCCGCGCGTTGAAGTTCGAGACGGGTCGAGCCTCGATTGCATTCGCTGGTCTACTCGCTGTCGCGATCGCAATCGGTGGTGTCTTGGCGTGGCTGGTATCGAGCGACATCACCCGCGGGTTGGGTCAGCTGAATACCGAAGTCGCACGGATGGCTTCCGGTGATCTTCGCCGAGACCGCGTGTTCGATTCGGAGGATGAAATCGGAGAACTCTCGAGATCCTTCGAGTCCATGGCTGGATCGCTTCGCTCGGTGCTTTCTCGGATCTTCGGGGCAGCTGACCAGCTCGAAGAAACCGCTGTGGACATCGCATCGATCTCGCAGGGAGTGGCATCGGTTACCAAGGATCAGGTTTCTGGGATTCAGCAAGCAGCGCTTTCCATGGAGGCGATCGACACCCAGGTGCGGGGGATCGCGGGCTCTGCGGGGGTGCTCACTAGCTCGGTCGAGGAGTCTTCCAGCTCGATCCTGGAGTTGGGCGCCGCAAGCGACGATCTGAACGAGACTGCAGTGACCCTGTCCGAGAAAGTCGACGAAGTTTCCACGTCGATGGAGCAGATTGTTCGAAGTGTCAGTCAGGTCGTCGAAAGCACTCTGGCGCTTTCTGAAGCTTCATCGGAAACATCGTCATCAATGGAGTTGATGGCCAACTCTCTAATCGCAGTAGACGAGAGTGCCGAGGAGTCGGCCCGATTGTCCAATTACGTTGTTTCGACTGCCGAGAGAGGCCAGGAAAAAGTTCGACAGACCATTGAGGGAATGGATGCGATCCGGCTCGCTACCGAAACCGCCGCGAAGGTGATTCGAAATCTTGGCGGACGAACGAAGGAAATCGGTGCGATCGTCGACGTGATCGATGACGTAGCGGATGAGACGAGCCTCCTCGCGCTGAACGCCGCGATCATCGCTGCACAGGCCGGCGAGCACGGGCGTGCATTCTCGGTCGTGGCGGACGAGATCAAGGATCTGGCGGACCGGGTGTTGGCGTCGACGAAGGAGATCGCAGATCTGATCCGCGCCGTCCAGGAAGAGGGGGCAAACGCAATCGGGGCGATTGAGACCGGAACCGAAAGCGTGGCGTCCGGCGTCGATTTTTCTGCGGAGGCGGGTGTCTCGCTCGAGGAGATCACGCGCGCTTCACGGGATAGCGGTGAGCGCATCCAGGGGATCCTCACAGCGGTGCGGGCGCAAGCTCGCGCGGCCTCCCACGTGGTCGAGCTGATGGAGAAGGTCCGCGGCGGCGTCGACGAGATCCGCAGCGCCGCGGCCGAACAGGAGCACGGAAACACGGTCGTCTACCGCAGCACCACCGTGATGCGTGACGTCGCCCAGCAGGTGCGCGGAACGACCGAAGAACAGGCTCGCGGATCAGGCCGGATTCGGGAGAGCGTCGAGGGACAGCGAGACGCAGTCGAGCAGATCAACCAGGCGCTGCAGGAGCAGGCAGCGGCGTGTCGGTCGGCGGTCGAATTCATCGAGGAAATCTTTGCGCAGACACTGTCAAACGAGGAGTCGGCGAGCCGCATGGAAAAGGCCTCGAAGGGATTGTTGAAGCAGTCAGCCGGGCTGAGAGAAGACGTGCATCGATTTCGGCTCTGAAGTGGTGAGCGTCGATGAGGGGACGATGACAGCTGTAGTCAGGGATTGCAGAGTGGGAGAGGCGCGATGATCGCCGCTTGCCCCGGATGTAGTGCGCGCTATCGAATCGAAGCGGGCCGCCTGCGTCCCGAGGGCGTGCGGTTGCGCTGTTCTCGCTGTGAGGCGGTATTCCGGGTCAGCCCGCCCCCGGTTGCAGCCCAAGGCGCGGGTGTGTCCCCCGCTGGTTCCACTCCGCCGGTTCCGATGCCGCAGCCTGAAGCCTCCGGAGAACCCGCGCCCTCGCTGCCGCCGCCCATGTCTCGCCCAGCGCCGCCGGATTCCCCATCCCCTCCGGTCGATCGGGAGCGGTTGGTTCTGATCGCAGACTCCGAGGTCGAACAGGGCAAGTCGACGGCCAGCGCTCTGGCCCAGTGGGGATTCCAGCCGACGCTCGTTCACGACGGAGTGGAGGCCATGTTGGCGATCCAGAGATTGTTGCCGCGAGCCATTGTGATTGATGCGGCCTTGCCAAAAATGTTCGGTTTTCAAGTCTGCGAGATCATAAAGAGAAACGAAAGTCTGTGCGACATACACGTGGTGCTCGTGGGTGCGGTTCACGATCGAACCCGTTACCGACGCCCGCCCGAAGAGCTCTACGGAGCCGATGCGTACATCGAACGCCAGGAGCTACCCGAATCTCTTCTATCGATCCTTCAGGGATTCGGAATGCTCTCTTCGGCCCGTCAACTACCTGCGGTTCCGGCTGTCGCCGCCACTCCATTGACGCCACCCGTTGCCGCACCCGCCTCGGAAATTGCACCCGCCGTGGAGGCGATTCTCGAACCCGAGGCTCCCGCTGCGCCGGAAGTTGTCGAAACAGTCGGTTCCGCCGAACTCCCGGTAGCACCGCCGACGCCCAAGAGTGTTGAACCTCCCGCGCCGGGTTCGGGGGGCCCCGGAATCGACGAAAAAATCGAGCAGGCGGAACGCTTGGCGAGAATTGTGGTGTCGGACATCGTTCTCTACAGCAAGGAAAAGTTCGAAGCCGCTGTCCAGGCGGGCAACGTTCTCGAGGCCATGCAGCCCGAGATCGCGGAGGGGCGTACGCTCTTCGTAGCTCGGGTCGATCCTTCGATACAGGAAATCCGGGATTTCCTGACTGAAGAGTTGCTTCGGGTGGCGGAAGCAACCGGCAAGCCATGAGCCTAGAATTCGACCAGAGAGACCGCGAAAGCATCACCCGGGACCTTCGAGATCGCGATGAAGAGGTGCGCCGCCTGGCGGTGGAGCGGGTCGATGCGCTTCCCGTGGAGGACGCAATCCGCTATCTGATCGAATGCCTCGGTGATTCGAGCTGGCGGGTACGAAAGACTTCGATCGAGCGTCTCGTCTCGCGCAGTGAAACAGCAGATGTGGCGAACGCGCTCGTTGATGCACTCGGCGACGGTGAGAATACCGGGCGGCGAAATGCTGCGGTCGATGCGCTCATACACTTCAGAGAGAAAGCAGTTCCGGCCCTCCTCGCGGAATGTTCGAGCAGCGATATCGATGTTCGAAAGTTGGTAGCCGATGCCCTTGCGGGCATTGCGGATTCGCGCGCCAGAGAACCGCTCCAGGAGATGCTCGACGACCCAGATTCCAATGTTCGCGCGTCCGCAGCCGACGCGCTCGGCGCGATCGGTGGAGATGGTGTGCCGGAGGCCTTGATTCGCAAGGCGGCCGACAGCGGAGAGGATCAGTTGGTGCGGTTCTCCGCGATCCATGCACTGAATGCGTTGGAGTTTCCGATTCGCGCCAGTGAACTCGGAACCGTGTTGCAAGATCCGATTCTCGGCCACGCGTGTCTGGCACTGCTCGGCCGCACCGAAGGCGACGAAGAGGGCATCGCCATACTCCTCAAGGCCCTCGGATCCGGATCCCGCTCCAGTCGCGAGGCCTCGATACGCTCGCTGCTCAGGATCGTCGGACAGATCGGGCCCGAACAAAACGATTCGCTCATTGCGCGAATTCGAGCTGCCGCTCTGGTGAACGACCTGGTGGTTGCAAGCGCAGTCGAGCGGCTTCCCGAAGCGGATCTTTCGATGAAATTGATCCTGATTCAATTCCTCGGGATCGTGGCAACGCCCAGCGCCGTGATGCCGATCCTCCTGGCTGGACGCGATGAGGCGCTCTCTGGATCGGCGCTCTCGACCCTCGAGTCGTTGGGCGACGTTGCCGAGGAAATCATCGACGCGGAGTGGTCGGAACTCGACGCTGATGCCAGGCGAGACGCTTGCCTGTTCTTCGGTGGAATCGACGGAGAGAGAAGCGCTGCTCGACTGCTCTCATCGCTCGAGCATCCATCGAGCGATGTTCGGTCCACAGCCGCTCGATCGATAGGCCGTCGAGGCCTCGCGTCGGGGCTAGCACCACTCGTGGTGCAACTTGCCGCTGCAGCAGCCGAGGATGATTTCGAAGCGGAAGAAGAACTCGCGGCGATTACCGATGGCTTGATCGCGCTGGCAGCGCCCGGACCCAAGACGGGAACGGCGGTGACCGCACGAGCGATCGAACTCCTGACTGCCTGCCTCGACAGAGCTGCAGAGAGTGTTCGAATCGCAGTCGCCACGGTCATCGGGCGCATCGGTCGCCCTGAGGATTCGCAAATCGTCAGCTTTCTGATGAAGGATGCCAGTTCGTCAGTCCGGCGGGCGTCGCTCGAGGCGCTCGCGCGCCTCGAGCCCGGAACCGCTGCGGAGCCGCTTCGGCTCGCCCTCGCGGACGAATCGCCGATGGTTCGGATTGCGGCAGCCCGTGCCCTGGGCGCATCCGAGAGCGTTGAAGTGGTCGATGACCTGAGACGGCTCGCGGACGACGAAGACTCGGGAGTTCGCGCTGCGGCGGTGCGGTCCGTGGTCTTCCGCTTCAGCCAATCGAGCACCGACCGGAGCTGGGGCGAGATGCTGCAGGTAATCGATGCCGCTCTGGCCGACGAACCGCCGGTAGCTCTTGCCGCGATCGAAGCGCTCTGCGAAGTGGGTGGAATTGCAGCGGAGCGCGCGGTGGGAATTCTGGAGCGACCGGAACCCGAACTGGTTCGCGCGGCTATTCGCTGCATCGGTCTCCATTCGGATTCGGACGGTCTGGAGGCGCTCTTCCCGCTGATCGGCCATCCCGACTGGTCGGTCCGCGCGGAAGCGATCCAGACGATTGCCGATCGCCGGTTGATTCGAGGGGTGCCTTCGATTCTTCGCCGCCTGGACGTGGAGCAAGATGATTTTGTGCGTGACGTGACGCTCTCGGCCCTCAAGCGACTCGAAGGCGAGGTTGGATGAAATCGCCCCTCACAAACGACGGTCTGACGCTTACGGACACCGAATTTCGGATGTTTGCCGACCTCATTCGCAAACACTCCGGACTCGATTTCGATGAGGCTTCGCGCTTTTTGCTCGAGCGGCGCCTGGCTCGGAGGGTTCGCGAGCTGGAACTGGGGAGCTTTGCCGCTTACCACTATCGCATTCGCAATAGCAGTAGCGGACCCGATGAGCTTCCGAATCTCATTGACGAATTGACGACCAACGAGACCTATTTCTTCCGCGAGTACGGTCAGCTTCGCGCGTTGATCGATGAAATCTTCGAAGAACTCCAGTTCGATCGAGAGAAGAGGGGTGGCCGACCCATCAACGTCTGGTCGGCCGGATGCTCGAGCGGTGAAGAGCCCTACAGCGTAGCGATGCTCGCCCGAGAGGCGGGTCTGAAGCCCGGTGTCGATGTTCACGTGTATGCGTCCGACATCTCTCGCAGAATGCTGAGCAAGGCGCGCAAGGGGGTCTATCGGGAAGCGTCGTTTCGGGAGACCGATCCGCACCTGCGCGAAAAGTATTTCATCGAAAAGGATCGACTCTGGCAGATATCCGATGATCTCAAGAGAGACGTCGACTTCATCCACTTGAATCTGCTGAACAACTCGAAGATGGCGCTTCTCAGAACCATGGATGTGATCCTCTGCCGAAACGTAATCATCTATTTCGACATCGACACCAAATGCCAGGTGATTGAGACCTTTTACGAGAAGCTTCGCCCGGGCGGGCACCTCTTGCTCGGCCACTCGGAGTCCCTGATCAATCTGTCGACCTCATTCGAGTTGCGTCACCTTCGGCGCGACATGGTCTATCGCCGCCCATTGCCTGGCATGGATGCTGCGAATCCATGGAACATCGCTGCCGCCGCGGCGCTCCCGCGCAGCGATCACGATGGGATCGACGAATGATGTCGCGCTCATTGATTCGGGTATTGGTGATCGACGACTCCGCATTCAGTCGGCAGGCGATCACGCGCATGCTCGACGCCTCGCCGCTGATCGAGGTCGTCGGCGTTGCGCGCGATGGTGAGCAGGCCTTGCGGAAGACCTTCGAGCTGGAGCCAGATCTCATTACCGTTGATCTCGAGATGCCTCGCATGGACGGATTCACCTTCCTCCGGGTCGTGATGAGCAAGCGCCCGACGCCGGTGATCGTGATCAGCGGTCGGACCGGAAAAGAAGACGTCTTCCGCGCCCTCGAGCTTGGCGCCGTCGACTTCGTCGGCAAACCGAGCCCTCGCGCGACGCTGGAGCTCAACAACATCGAGCAAGAGCTGGTTCAGAAGGTGCACGCAATTCGCGATCTGAGGATCGAAAAGGTCCAAAATCGGATTAGCGCGACGCCCGCGGTGGTCCAAAAGGAAAGCGGCCCGCCGTTGTCGACACTCAGAGTCGTTGCAATCGGATCCTCGACAGGAGGGCCCGCCGCACTGATGCAACTCTTCAGCGCATTCCCAGACGCGCCCCGATGTTCATTCGTGGTCGCTCAGCACATGCCTGCGGGATTTACCCGCGGATTTGCGGAGCGCATCGATCGCCTGACCCGGCTGCGCGCGATCGAGGCTGAAGGCGGCGAGGCCTTGTCGCCTGGGACAGTACTGATTGCACCCGGCGGCAAGCACCTGGAATTCGAGAGCAGCGGAGGGCGTGTCGTGGCGAGGTTGATCGCCGCCGATGACCGGGACAGATACACGCCATCGGTTGATCGTATGTTCGAGAGTGCGGCAAAACACCTCGGCAAAGATCTTCTCGCCGTGGTGTTGACGGGAATGGGTGACGACGGACGATTGGGGGTCCGTTCGGTGAATCTGGCGGGTGGCAGTGTCATCGCGGAATCGGATAGTACGGCTGTCGTCTTCGGAATGCCTCAGCAGGCGATCCGAACGGGCCTCGTCGATCAGGTTCTTCCGTTGGGAGAGATCGCTGCGGCGATTCAGGTTGGATACCGGGACTCGTCGAGACGGGAACAGGGTGATGAGGGCACGTCATGAGTGGTGATCGCAAAGACCTCTTCAAGAACGGAGAAGAGTTCTTGCAACTCTTCTCCCGAGGCGCCGAGTTCACCAAGGAACTTCTCATCGAAAACGAGCGATTGCGCGCGAGTCTGGCGGTGCTCGAGCAGGAGCAGGCGGACGCGTCGAAAACGCCCGAAGAGTGGGACAAGTATCGTGATGAACTGCAAACGCGGTTGCAGGATCTGGAGGTGGAGTGCGAGGGCGTTCGAGTGCGCCTACAGCAGGTGGAAGCGGAGAATCAGCAGTTTGCGGCTCGCTACCTCGAGATCGAAGAGGAAAACAACAACCTCGCGAATCTATACATAGCCAGCTACCAGCTTCATTCAACGCTCGACCTCGCTGAAGTCTTGAAGATCATCGTCGAAATCGTCATCAATCTCATCGGTGCAGAGATCTTTGCCGTGTACCTGTTGGATGGCGAATCGGGGCAGCTCGATGTGGCGGTTTCGGAAGGAGCGGAACGGTCCGAATTTCCGAGTTGCTCGGACCCCGGAGGCATCATCGCGAAGTCGTTGGAGACCGCAGTGCCTGTGTGTGGGGACCCTACGCGGCCGTCAAACCTCGAGGAGCCGATCGTCTGCATTCCACTGATCGTCCAGAACCGACCGATCGGCTTGATCGGGATCTTCGGCCTGCTCCAGCAGAAAGACGGGTTCTCGGCGCTCGATCACGAGTTGTTCACCGTGATGGGTGGGCACGCCTCAACCGCTCTTTTCGCGGCGCGGCTCTACTCGCAATCGGAGCGGAAGCTAAACACCATCCAGGGGTTCATCGATCTTTTGACGGAGTGACGAAGAACCCGTGTAATCTACGCGGAGCATGGAGTTGAGCATGGACCGGAAAAGAATCCTGATAGTCGAAGACAGCCCGACGATGCGACAGCTTCTAGTGTTCGCTCTTCGTCGTCTAAAAGACGTCGACATCATCGAGGCCCAGGATGGAATGGATGGGCTTCGCAAGGTGTCGAGTGACCATTTTGACCTGGCTCTGATCGATATCAATATGCCGGTGATGGATGGGCTCAAGCTGATCAGCCTGATTCGAGGTGAAGATAGCCTTCGCGACATTCCGATCGTGGTGATCACCACCGAGGGCGCGAAGGAGGATCGCGAGAGGGCACTCTCACTGGGGGCGAACGAGTATCTCACGAAACCCATTCAAGCGAATCGTGTGCTGAGGGTCGTACAGAGCCTGTTGAAGGGTGAGTCAAAGACGTGAGACGGGGTTGGCGGAATGGCGCCCGTCGACAGAGCGCGCCGTCGATCGCATAAGCCGTGCACCCACCGAAACCTGTCGGATTCCAACACGCTTCACGGCCCTCCTGACGGCTCAAAACGGACTGTCTTCAGCCGCGCCCGGAACGTGTGCCGCGGGCGGCTGTGGTATACCTGCTCGGTGAATCGAAAGTGGGCAATGCGTGGGTTTCGGCTGGTCGCGCTGGCGATCATTCAGCTCGCCGGCTCCGGTTGCGGCTACAAGCTCATCGACTACAGCGAGCCCATCGCGGGCCTGGGCTCGGTGGCGATTCAGACCTTCAAGAACGAATCCTACGAACCCGGCGTCGAGTTCGTCGTGGCGGATGCCCTGCGCCGGGAGTTCTTGCGACGCGGCGCGCTGGTGTTGGTCGACGATGCGATCGATGCCGATTTGGTCGTGTCGGGAGTCGTTGAGCCGATCGTCACGAGAGCCCGGAGTTTCTCGTCCATCGCGCTCGCACTCGAGTGGGAAGTCACGCTCGAGCTGGCCGTCTACGCGGAGTGGTCGGACGGTACCCGGACGCGCCTCGACGAGGACGCGACCCTGGCCAGGGAGCGTTACCTGGCGAGCGCGGATATCGAGGCGACCCGAAAGAATCGCGACGAAGCGATTCGGGTGATGGCGTCGGGCCTTGCCGCGCATGTCCACGACATGCTCTATGAGCTCACCCTGCCATGACCCTCGATGAGCTCCGCTCGGAGCTCGAGGCGGCCCAGGTGCGTTCCAGCTACCTCGTCGTTGGTGCGGAGCCGCTGCTGCGCGACGACGCGTTGGAGGCGATCCGAATCGCCGTGCTTGGCGACGGCCCCTCGGATTTCGACTACGAGCGACTCGACGGAGAAATGATTACTGGCGCCGCGTTGCTCGATGCGGTGGGAACACTGCCGGTGTTGGCCCCCCGACGTCTCGTCGTGCTGCGCGGACCCGAGGCCGCGCGCGCCAAGGCGCGCGGGCTCACCGACGCTCTCGGTGAAGCACTGGTCGCACTGGAAGATAGTCGCGAAACCGTCCTCGTTGTCCTCGCGGAGAAGGTGGACGGGCGCTCCCGCTGGGTGAAGGCCTTTGGAAGTGCTTCAGTGGTACGCTGTGATCCACCGCGAGGAGGCCGGGCGCTCTCTGCCTTCATCGCTGCCGAGGCGAGTCGGCAAGGGGTCGCCCTCGACCCGGCCGCGATCGCATTGCTCGCCGAGCGGACCGGCCCCCAGTTGTTGATGCTGCGGCAGGAGATCGCGAAGGCCGCTCTGTTCGTCGCGCCCGGCGAACAGGTGAAAGCAAAACACGTAGCGGAGTCGACGAGCGATGTTGCCGAAGAGCCCATCTGGGATCTCACCGACGCGATCGGCGAAGGGCGTTGCGGCGATTCGCTGGCCCTGCTCGGGAAATTGCTGCGCTCGGGGAGTGCGCCGCCCGCGATTCTGGGTGCGTTCGTCGGGCACTTTCGAAAGCTCACGAGCGTGCGCAGCGGAGGTGTCGTCACAGGACCGCCCTTCGCGATTCGCAAACTGGAGGGCCAGTCGCTCAGATTCAGCCCGGGGCGCCTACTCTCTTGCCTCGCTGCGATTCACCAGACCGACCTCGCCCTCAAGGGCGCGGGGGGGATCCCATCGGAACTCGCGTTGGAGAGCCTGGTGATCGCCCTCGCCAGCTGACGGCGAGGCCATCGCGAACATCCGCTCCGAGTGCTGCCGATGGGCCTGGGGATGCGGGTAGCGCGGAGGTCGTTTCGCGGGATCAGCTCGACGCGAGTCGATTCTGATTCTTGGCTAGGCGGGAGACCTGTCGGCTCGCGCGCTGCCGCGGGATCGCCCCCTTCGAGGCGGCCCGGCGCAGGACGCCTTCGGCGACCCTTAGTGCTGCCGTCGTCTCTCCTGCGTCACCCTCTGCCAGCGCGGACCGAGCGCTCTTGACCGCCGACTTGACTCGGCTACGCGTGCGGCGATTGCGCTCGGTGCGCTTGGGTGTCTGACGGGCTCTCTTTTTCGCCGATTTGTGATATGCCACGGATTCTCTCTCGGAATTGACGGGGACCGATCATAGGGAGCGCCAGCCCCGGTGTCGACGGGAGCCTCCCGGGATCTGGGAGCAGCCTTCAGAGCGGGGCCAGGTTCACCGATAAGCACCGCGGGCCGGTGGGTTCCGGGGGGAATTGCGGTGATGGGAAGCAGCAGTCGGGTCGTAGCCCTTGCGGCGGTCGGAGGTTGCTTCCTGGTATCTTGGGCACCCGCGAGCGCTCAGGATCTCACTTCCCCGGTCGAAGCGGCAGCGCCGGGCGGGCCCGAAGCGGGCCCCCCGGATCCAGTCGTCCAGGCTCCAGGTTCCAATCCAGTCCCGCCGGCGTACTTCGCGAGCGAACTGAGCCGAACGCCAGCGGCGGTTCGCCTCGCCTGGTGGGCCGAGTCCGAAGATCCGGCCGCGCGCAACCGGCAAGCCCGACGCGCGGCGCTGCGGCACGGGATGTGGAACTTCGACCCGGCTGCGCGCGTGCTGATCGGCCCCGAGTTGAAAGGTGCCGGTCTCGAGCAGGCACAAGCCGCGGTCGCGCTCTCCCCCGATCTTCCGGCGGCCCGAATGGCTTTGGCCCGGGAGATCTGGCTGGAGGGCGATTCACCGATCGCCGCGCTGCGGGGCGCGTTTGACGCGCTGCTCGCAATCCCGCGCCACTTCGAAGCGTCGATCTGGTTTTCGGCGACGACCCTGACCATCTGTACGCTGGCCCTGATCGCCGGCGGATTCCTGACGCTTGTCATTTTCGGCGTCTTCGCGTTTCTCCACGCAGCCCACGACATCGGGGACCTGATCCCGTCAGCGATGCCGACTTTCGCCCGCGCCGCACTGCTCGGTTCGGTGATGCTCGTGCCGCTCGTCTTGCAACAGGGCCTGCTCGGGCTCGCCCTCCCGCTTTTTGCCATCGCCTTACTCTACGGAGGCGCTTCACAGCGCCTGGTCGTGTGCCTGGCAGCCGGCGCAGTGCTGATCGGCGCGTTCCCGATGGCGCGGCTCACGGGCAGATTGCTCACCGCCTATGTCGATACCCCGATCGAGGCGGCGGTTTTGGCGACCGATGGATTCGCGCTGCTCGGAGATATGCGTGTGCTCGAATCGGTAGCGGAAAGCGATCCGGTGGCCGC
The DNA here is from genome assembly GCA_022561775.1 of Myxococcales bacterium. Lineage (GTDB taxonomy): Bacteria > Myxococcota_A > UBA9160 > UBA9160 > SMWR01 > JACZVU01. The sequence goes on from JADFQO010000003.1 coordinate 31,864, forward strand.
CATGGCGCTGGCTATGACGTCCCGCCGAGCGGGCAATCTGGCCAAAGCCGACGCGCAATATCAACGTCTGCTCCAGCAGGAACCTGCCAATTACGCCGCCGCCAACAATGCGGCGAATGTGAAGCTGGAGCTCGGCCAGCTGGAGAGCGCCATCAGTCTCTACCGGAGGTCGTTGGAATTGGACCACTCCGCGACTGTGCTCTTCAATCTCTTCCAGGCTCAGGGGCAGGCGTTCAAGCTGGATGACGTCGGCCAGACCTTGGCCGCCGCACAGCAAGCGGATTCCGAGAGGATCGCCGAACTCACGCTGCTGCAGGGAAGCGACCTCGCAGGATTCACGGTTGATCTCCCGCTGCCGCGTCGCATGCTCTGGGATCGGATCCTCGCTGCCCAGTCTGGCGAATCGTTCGTGACCGAGATTCGCTCGGCGATCGCGCCGGGCGTACTTGGCCAGAGCGCGCGGTTCTCGGCGGGCGCATTCGCTTCGATCGCAATCCTCTCGTTGGCGGGTGCTTCTCGATGGAAGAGGTCTCACTGGTGCGGTCGGTGCGGCAGAACGATGTGCCCCCGCTGTGAGCCGGAGCTCGGTGAAGAAGAGGATTGCGAGAGTTGCAATCGTCTTTTTCAACACCCCGAGACCACTGCTCGCGCGATGCGAGCGGTGCGCGTCGGCGCACTGCGCTTTCGCGAGCAACGTCTGGCACGCGTTCGGTTGATCGTATCGATCGTCCTTCCGGGAGCCGCCGGCGCGCTGGCGCGATGCCCTTGGGCGAGTTTCATCGGGGCTCTTTCTGCCGCGATCGCGACCCTGGCGATTTACTGGCGCAACGGTGTCACGCCGGATCCGCTTACTGCTGGTGCGGCGGCGCCAATGGCCTTCGGGTTGATCTCGGCTCTGGCATTGTTCTGCTACAGCGCTTCGGTCATTTTTTCGCTCGCTGCGCGGAGTAGGAGCTAGCGATGGCTGCATCTCTCCGCGGCGATCTCAAGGACTTCGGCATCGCGGATGTCTTCCAGTTGATGGGACAACAGCGCAAGACCGGTGTTCTCGAATTCAACGGAGATGGTCAGCAGATCCAGATCCTCTTCGACCAAGGTGCAGTGGTGTCCGCCGCACCGGTCGGGTCCTGGCCCGACGCGGCCTTTGGAGAGATGCTCATGCGGTGCGGATTGTTGAGCCGAGACCGCGTTGACGAATTGCGGCGAGAGTGCGGCGCTTCAGCGCGGACATTAACTGGTGTCGCTACTTCCCGAGGGTGGCTTGGTGAAGACGAGCTTCGAAAGATCGAAGAACTCCTCACGCGCGAGACCATCTTCTCGGTCCTGCGCTGGAGAGCCGGGTCATTCGACTTCACGACGAAGGAAATCGAACACGATCAGAGTGCCGACTCGCTTCTCGGAGCGGAGCAGATCCTGATGGACGGCCTCCGCATGATCGATGAATGGGAGAGCTTCGCCGATCTCGTTCCGTCCGAGGATACGGTCTTCCGTCGATTGCTCTCCTTCCAGCAATACGGCGAGCGGTGCAGCGGCGAGGCGCCCGGGCAGCTTGCGAATGCCGAGCGCATCTTCCAGCTGATCGATGGGCGTCTTCCGGTACGCCGCATCATCGACCTTTCCATGCTCGGTACCTTCGATTCGGTTCGCGCGCTCGCTCGGCTACACCGGCACAAGATCATCGAAACCGTGGATCTCGAAATCCTGGCGTCATCCTCCGAGGTCGATCCAGGAGGGGCTCGCCAGTCGCCCCGACGCGGCATGCTCGCTGCGATCGCCTCGCTCGCGTTGCTCGCGGCTGTCACGGGATCGATCCCGCAGCGATTGGGCTCCGGGGACCCTCCGGATGCGTTTGCGATCCAGCGGCCCGCCGCCCTCGAGCTCGCCAGATACGCCCACGGGAAGCACCGGGTTCGCCACGCCCTCGGGATCTATTGGTTCACCCACGGTCGCTGGCCGACGAACCTCGCTGAGCTCGTGAACGACGGTTTTCTGTCGCATCGGGAATTGGCATCCGAGGATGGCCATCCCTACTATTTCGCGAATCGCGAGAACGGTACCTGGTTGCTCGCGCCGGACCGCTGAGGAAATCCCCTGTCCAAAACCGACTCCACTGCCCGCCAGACCCTGATATTCGATGACAACCAGAGTGCGGCTGCACTCTACGGAGAGGGAGACCGCATCCTCCGCGTGCTGGAGCGAGATCTCGGGGTCGATGCGAGGGCGCGTGGCAACGAAGTCCGGCTGGTGGGAGACGCCGACAAGGTCGAGCTCGCGCGCAAGGTCCTCGAAGAACTATACGGTGTTGTTCGGTCTGGGGGCGAGGTGCGCGCCCGCGATGTTCGCCAAGCGGTGCGGATGGTTACCGAAGAGCCCGACGTAAACCCCGGGGAGGCCTCCGAGGACGTTCTGTCTTCGGTCGGCGGTCGGCGTCGAATCAAGGCGAAGAACCTCAATCAGCGTCGGTATATCGAGGCGATGAGCAAGAGCGACGTCGTCTTTGCGGTTGGCCCCGCCGGCACGGGCAAAACGTATCTCGCGATGGCGATGGCGATCGCGGCTCTCAATCGCCACGAAGTTTCGCGCGTCGTGCTGACCCGTCCTGCGGTGGAAGCCGGCGAGAAGCTGGGCTTCCTGCCAGGATCGATGGCCGAAAAGGTCAATCCCTATTTACGCCCACTCTACGACGCGCTGAACGACATGATGCCCTTTGAAAAATCCAGTCGCTTGATGGAGCGAGGTGTGATCGAGGTGGCTCCACTGGGTTTCATGCGCGGCCGCACGCTCAACGATTCGTTCGTGATTCTGGACGAAGCGCAGAACACGACCCATGAGCAGATGAAGATGCTGCTGACGCGCCTCGGATTCGACTCGAAGGCGGTGATCACCGGTGACGTCACGCAGATCGACCTGCCTACTGACAAGCGCAGCGGACTGGTTGACGCAACGAAAATCCTGGCGGGTATTGAAGGGATCGACTTCCTCTATTTCAGTGAGAAGGACGTGGTTCGTCATCCGCTCGTCCAGTCGATCATCGTCGCCTACGATCGCTACGATGCGGACTCGACAAACGGCCGCGCTGATGACGCTCAGAGACAGCAGACAGTGCGTAAAGTGACGGATTCCGACGACGAGTGACGGTTCGAGTCACGGTGCCGCCGCGATTGCGACAGCTACCCCGGATCGACTCCCGCCTACTCCGGTCTCGCGCAGTTCGCGTGCTCAGAAAGGTGGGTCAGTCGAATTCGGAACTCTCGATCGCGATCGTGCTGGACGACGAGATTGCGGCGCTGAATTCCGAGCACCGGGGAATGCGTTTCGCGACCGACGTCCTGTCGTTTTCCCTGCTCGAAGGTGCGCACAGCGACCAGCGCGGCAAGCTTCTCGGCGATGTGGTGATCGGAATCGAGACCGCGGCTCGCCAGGCGCGGGTGGCCCATAGGGGCCTGGAAGAAGAAGTGGCGAAGCTCCTGATTCATGGGATCCTCCATCTGCTCGGGTGGAACCACGAAGAATCTGCGGAGGCCAAGCTGATGCGCGCGGAAGAGCGGCGACTGTGGCGTGCGATTCGCTCTTGACGAATCGGGCGCGGTTCGCGCTGCTGACCGCATATGGGGTCGCGAATTTCCTTTCGTTTCCGCATCCCATCGGGGAACGCGTGGTCGACCTCGGCCTGCTCTGTGGTTGGTTGAGTCCGGCGTTGCTGATCCTGGGGTTGAACGGCCAATCGCCCCGGGCCGCCGCGAAGGCCGCTTTTGTCGCCGGAACCCTCGCGCAATCCGCGATCCTGCATTGGATCTACGTCGTGGCCGTCACCTACGGCCACGCGGCGCCACCGATCGGTGTGATCGGGGTCCTCGGGCTCGGCGCCCACGCGGGTTTGTTCACCGCGCTCTTTGCGATCGGGTGGACGGTGCTCGGGCGCCGCGGAATGGCTTCTCCCTGGGCGGCCGCGCTGCTCTGGACGGGTTTGGAGTACACGCGTTCCGCGGGCCAGCTCGGTTTTCCGTGGGCTGTAATCGGATACTCTCAACACGCCAACCCCGCGCTGCTCTCGTTGGCCGCCTACACGGGTGTCTATGGCATGTCATTCACCGTCGTGCTCGTGGGTGCGACGCTGGCTGCAATCGTGCGGGATCTGCGGGCCGCGCGGAGATTGTCACAATCGTCGCGCGTCGCGCTCGCTGGAGTGGCGGTGATCGCGGCGGTGGGCTTCTTGCTGCAGTCGGCGCCCGATCGAGGCGCCGAGACGATTCGGGTCGCTGTCCTTCAGGGCAATATCGAGCAGGGGGTCAAATGGAACCCCGAATGGGCAGAGCGCACCTTCGCGATCTACGAGGATCTTTCCCGCAGGGCTGTCGAGGCCGGTGCTGAAGTGGTGGTATTTCCCGAGACTGCGCTGCCGGGAGCGCTGAACCTGGATCCAGCCCTGCGCGATCGGATGGCACAGCTCGCGCGCGAGACCGGCGCCGCGTACGTGGTGGGCAGTGTCGCGGTGGAGCACGGGCCCGGCCGGGCCGCGCCCGAGTTTTTCGACAGCGCATACGTGATCCAGCCCGACGGCAGTTTCGGCGCCCGCTACGACAAATCCCAGCTGGTTCCCTTCGGCGAGTTCGTGCCGTTTGGCGATTGGCTCAGGTTCTTCTTTGAAGCGATCGCCCGGGGGATGGCGACCGAGCGCGTGTCGCCGGGCCCAGGGCCTCGCGCGCTTTCGCTTGCGATCCCTACCGCGTCGGCAGCGGGTGTGACTGCTGGAGTGCCGATTTGCTATGAACTGCTCTTCCCGGACCTCACGCGGCGTTTCGTAAGCGATGGTGCAGTCATGCTCCTCGCGATTACGAACGACGCCTGGTACGGGCGGACCGGTGCCCCCTATCAGTTTCTGGCGATGACGGCGGTGCGCTCGGCAGAAAACGGCGTCTGGACCGCGAGAGCCGCCAACACGGGCGTGTCTGCGATCATCGATTCCCAGGGTCGTGTTCGATCCCGTACACGGATCTTCGAGCGAGACCTTCTGGTGAGTGACCTGCCGTTGCGCGCGTCGCCGCGGGGGGGGACATTCTACGCCCGACACGGTGACATCTTCGTCTACGGTTGCTGGGCGGCAATTGCGGCGCTCGCGGTGGGGAGCGTTGCACGAAAGGCGAGAAGCGATGAGTCCTGAAAACACCAAGCGCGATTTGGATCCCAGCGAGCTCACGGATCGGTTGCGCAAGCTACGCGCCCAATTCGACGAGCTCCGGAGGCGTCTTTGACCTCGCTGCGTTGCGCCGACGCCTCGACGCGCTCGAGACCGAGACGGCCAGGCCTGACCTGTGGGAGGAGCGGGACGCTGCCGAAAAGATTCTGCGAGAGAAGCGATTCGTCGAGCGCGAAGTCGGGTTCTTTGACTCCCTCGAATCCAATCTCGAGGATGCCGAAGTGCTGCTCGACCTGGCCGCTGAAGCCGATGACGGGCAGACGCGTTCAGAGGCTGCGGAAAAACTCGAAGCCGCCGCGCGAGATCTGGAAGAGGCAGAATTTCGCCGGATGCTCGGTGGAGAGAACGACGCCTCCAACGCGATCGTCTCGATCAACTCCGGTGCGGGTGGTACCGACGCCTGCGACTGGGCGGAAATGCTGATGCGGATGTATCTACGCTGGTCCGAGCGGCATGGATTTCAAACCGAGATGATCGATCAGCAGGCGGGTGAAGAGGCCGGTTTACGGAGTGCCACCTTCACCGTCAAGGGAGAATTTGCGTTCGGTTATCTCAAGGCTGAAGATGGCGTACACCGTCTCGTGCGGATCTCCCCCTTCGACTCCCAGGCGCGCCGTCACACTGCGTTTGCGAGTGTGACGGTCGCGCCGGAAATCGATGACGCAATCGAGGTGGACCTCGATGAAAACGACATTCGCGTCGACACCTATCGGGCGAGTGGCGCAGGCGGCCAGCATGTCAACAAGACCGACTCTGCGGTTCGCATGACCCATTTTCCGACGGGAATCGTGGTGCAATGTCAAAACGAGCGCTCCCAGCACAAAAATCGATCCGCCGCGATGAAGATCCTGCGGGCTCGTCTCTACGAGCGCGCGCGGCAGCAAAGAGAGGCGGAACAGGCGGCTTTGCGAGGCGAGCAAAAGCAAATCGACTTTGGCAGCCAGATCCGCTCCTATACCCTCCACCCCCAGCAGCGGATCAAAGATCACCGGACCGATCTCGAGATCGGTAATGTGAGTGCGGTGCTCGATGGCGACATCGATCGATTCATTCGCGCCTTCTTGCTCAAGCGAGCCAGCGCGGAATTGGAGGGTGCGTGAGCGAACAGGAACGCGAAGCGCGGCGCGCTCGCCTCGAAGCCTTGCGGAGTGAAGGCGTAGATCCATTTCCCGCCACCGTCGGAGCCTGGCTGCCGATCGGCGAGTTGCGAGAGCGCTACGAACCCATGGACTCCGAGAGCCTGGAGGCAGAGGCTCAGTCAGTTGCAGTGGTGGGTCGCATCATGGCTTCGCGCTCCTTCGGCAAGTTACTATTCCTGCGGATCGTCGAGGCCGGCGAGTCGATTCAGGTGAGCGCGAAGAAGAACCAGCTGGACGATGCGACCTTCCGCTTCATTCGCGATCTCGATGTCGGAGATTTCGTTCGGTTCGAGGGGAACCTCTGGCGGACCAAGACCGACGAACTCACCGTCGATGCAACTTCGGTCCGGCTGCTTTCCAAGAGCCTGCGTGGCCTACCCGAGAAGTGGCACGGCCTGAGCGACGTCGAAATTCGTTACCGACAGCGCTACCTTGACCTGCTCGTCAACGAAGACGCGCGCCGCATCGCGGTCGTGCGAAGTCGAACCGTGAGCGCGATGCGCCGGTTTCTGGATGCGCGTGGTTTTCTGGAGGTCGAGACGCCGGTTCTTCAACCGCTCTATGGCGGCGCTGCTGCGCGCCCGTTCACGACCTGCCATAACACCTATGATCAGGAACTTTATCTCCGCATCTCGGACGAACTCTATTTGAAGCGCTTGGTGGTCGGGGGGCTCGATCGGGTCTACGAGATCGGCCACGATTTCAGAAACGAGGGAGTGTCGCGAAAACACAATCCAGAGTTTACCATGATGGAGTGTTATCAAGCCTACGCGGACTACCGCGACATCATGGAACTCGTCGAGTCGATGGTGCGCAGCATTGCGATGGAGGTGCGGGGAACGCTCCAGATCGAATATGATGGCGAGAAGATCGATCTCGCTGGTGCGTGGCCCCGCATCCCGCTCTGTCAGGCGATTGACGAGGCAACGGGAGTCGACGTGCTCGCCTGTGAGGACGTGGATTCTCTCCGCGCGGCGATCCGCAAGAAGAAACTGGGACCCGGCGATTCGTCAACCTGGGCGACGCTGGTCGACGACCTCTTCAGTGATCACGTGGAGCCGACGTTGGTCCAGCCCACCTTCATCACAGACCACCCCGTCGAATTGTCGCCGCTCGCCAAGCGATCGCAGGACGATCCCCGATTGGTGGAGCGATTCGAGCCCTTCATCGGCGCGATGGAAATCGGCAACGCCTTCAGTGAGCTGAATGATCCAGATGACCAGAGAGCGCGGATGGAAGAGCAGCTTCGGAGTCAGGCGGAAGGGGATGAGGAGGCCCACCCGGTCGACGAGGACTTTCTCCGGGCTCTCGAGCACGGAATGCCACCGACGGGGGGTCTCGGAATGGGAATCGATCGCCTCGTGATGATCCTGGCGGACGCTCCGAACATTCGGGAGGTGATTCTCTTCCCGCACCTGCGTTCGGAGATCCGCTAGTGGAGAGCCTCGCGGGAGCGGCCTGGGGTGTGTTGAGCGCTACCGGCGGGACGCTCGCGCTCACGTTGATCGTCGCGCTCTTCCTCGGGATTGCCGCGCTCACCCTGCTCTTTCTCGGATCGGCGGTGGTCGCGCTCGAGCAGTTCGCACGGGTCTCCTCGAGCTGGCGAAACCTGGTCGGATTTGGCCTGTGCTGGTCGGGCGTCGTGGGCGTCGGCTATCTCTATCAGTTTCATCCGGAGCTTTCCGCCCAGCCCTGGACCGAGTGGCTGCGAAGCTGGGTGCTCGCGACCGGAGCGGCGATCGGGGTCGTGGCCGTCGCGACCCTCTCGATCCGGACTGTTCTCAAACGGGTGTCGCCGCCTCACCTCGCGATCGGGAATATCGTCGTGCTGGGGATCGGTTACTCGCTGGTGGTCGGCGGGAGCGACAGCATTGGCTACTCGGCCACGCCGCTGTTGATGACCGCGGCGACCGCGAGCCTGCTCGCGCTGCGGCGCCGAAATCGTCTCGATTCGGAGCGGTCCGTACCGAGCGAAGGCGAGCGGCTGCTTCGCGTGCTCTGCGGCATGCTGGTTCCGGGGGTCGCAATCGCGCTCGCGCTTTCCGCGCCCAGTATCGGGGTGGCCACCGTTGGCGCGATGATCCTGCAGTTCTACCTCGCCGGCATCTTGCTCGCCTTGCTGCCCCTCGCCGCAGCCGGTCTTCTCGATTCTCGAGGAACCTCGGAGTGGTTCATCGCGATTCGCTACCTGATGGCGAAGCGTCGACAGACCTTCATTTCGGTGGTTACGGGAATTTGTGTAATCGGAATCGCAACTGGCGTGTGGCTCATCATCACCGTGCTATCGGTCATGAATGGTTTCGAGCGGACCTGGCGCGAGGAGATCATCGGTAACCGCGCGCACTTCACCGTGCACCACAGCCTGGGACCTTTCGGTGACTACGAGGAGATTCTCGAGAAAGTCACCGCCATGCCTGGCGTCGTCTCGGCCTCGCCCTACCTCGACGCCGAGGGGATGGTTCGCGCACCCGGAGGCCAGATCATGGCCGTGCGAGTGCGCGGAGTGGATCCCAAACGGGTAGGGGATGTCACGGATCTTCGCGAAGACCTGCTGAGCGGCTCGCTCGAGGACCTCGATCCCGAGGCTACCGCCGAGGGCGAGGATCCAGCGATCCTGATCGGGAATCAGCTCGCGTCTTCCGTGGGCGCCCGTGTCGGAGACTCGCTGTTGCTGATCTCTCCCTTCGGTGGCCCACAGACCCCCCTGGGCCCGGCTCCCCGACTCGAACGCTTCCGCGTTGCCGGAATCTTCCAATCCACTTTTTTTCAATTCGATGAGGTATTCACCTTCGTGAACCTCGCCGCCGCGCAGTCGTTCAAGCGCACGGGTGATGTGATCGACGGCATCGAGGCCAGGACCACCGACTTCTACCGCTCGCGGAGCGTCGCGGCCGAAGTTCGCAACGCGCTCGGCTTTCCGTATTTCACCCGTGACTGGAACGATTTCTTCCCCGCATTCTTTCAAGCGCTCAAGACCGAGCGGGTCATGATGTTCGTGCTGCTCATGATGATCATGGCGGTTGCGGCGTTCGCGATCGTCTCGACCCTGTTGCTGATGATCATGGAGAAGTCGGGCGACATCTCGATCCTGAAGACGATGGGGGCACGCGACGAGATGATCGAGCGGATCTTCGCGATCGAAGGAACGCTGATCGGTCTGGTCGGAACCGTTCTCGGCGTGATCGCAGGCGTGTCGGTGACGAGCCAGATCGCCTGGGTCCAGCAACAGATCGAAGCGGTCATTGGTATCGACACGCTACCCGCGAGTGTCTACCAATTCGACACGCTCCCCGCGGAACTCGACTTCGGTCAGATTGCGATTGCGGTCGGGATCGCGATGGTCCTCGCATTGGGAGCGACGTTACTTCCGAGCCGCCAGGGTGCGCGCCTCGATCCCGTCGAGGCACTTCGCTATGAGTGAACCGCTCATCCGCGTCAGCGGGCTCCACAAATCATTCCAGACCGGGGATGGAACGATCGAGGTGCTGCGCGGGATCGACTTCGAGATTCAGCCCGGGGAATGTATGGCGATCGTCGGCAGTTCCGGTGTGGGAAAATCGACGCTGTTGCACATCCTCGGAGCACTCGATCACCCGACCTCCGGAACCGTGGAGTTTCGCGGCGAGGACCTCTTCGCGAACTCGAGCGACGAACTCGCGCGCTTTCGAAGCGAATGCCTTGGCTTCATCTTCCAGTTCCACCACCTGCTTCCCGAATTCAACGCGGTCGAGAACGTGATGATGCCCGGATTGATCGCGAACGAATCCCGAGAGCCGCTGCGGGAGCGGGCGGTTGCCTTGCTCGGGGAAGTGGGCCTCTCGCACCGCGTCGAACACCCGGTGGGGAAGCTCTCGGGTGGCGAACGGCAGCGCGTGGCCGTGGCTCGCGCGGTGGTGCGCGAGCCCGCGCTGTTACTCGCCGACGAACCCACCGGAAACCTGGATCCCAAGACGGGTGACCAGATGCTCGAACTGCTGCTCGAACTCAACCGCACGCATGAGAGTGGGTTGGTCGTGGTGACCCACAGCCCGGAGATCGCCACCCGCCTCGGTCGAAAGCTGACCTTGTCGGATGGCTGCGTGGTGCGTACGGAGCGCTTCACCGACGCTCCGTTTGCACCATAACCCTTTGACAAATCAGGGGAAATCCGACCCCAAGGGGCTTGTCACCCAGTTCGCAGACGACTAGACTTCAGGACGGCCCGAGGGATGGGGCCTGGACCGTACCGTCCCCCGAAGGCATCCGCTTCCGGTTCCCGGATTCCTGCGACGGCGGAGGTAGGTGTTGCGCGCTGCACCTTGTGCGGAGCGATTTCGAATCCGTTTCGCGCCGTCGCTCGCGCTCTGCGCGGCCGGTTTCGCGATGGCCGCGGCCGCCGTCGAGCCAGCGCACACCGTCGCGGTGCTTCCCTTTCGGGTCCACAGTGCAAAGCCCGTCGACTACCTCGGAGAATCGATCTCCAATTTGATCCGCTCGCGACTCGAGGCGCGCGGAGAAGTCGCTGTCATCGACATCTCCCTGTCGGCTGAGGCGAGCCGCCAGGCCTCGGACTCCGATCTGCGCGGCCTTGCGACGGGGGTCGGGGCCGACACGATCGTGAGCGGAAGCCTCACGGAGCTCGCGGGTCATTTCAGTCTCGACGTTCGCGTGACGCCCGCTGCGATCGGCCTGCGATCGCATACCTTCGTGCTCACCGCCCAGCGAGACGATGAGCTGCTGGAGCGCGTCAACGAATTGGCCGATCAGGTTCTCAATCAGATCGTCGGAGCAGCGCCCGCCAACGTGGCGGAAGTCCAGATCGTCGGACCGCCTGAAGCCATGGAGGATTTCGCTCCATTGCTTCAGACCCAGGCGGGGATGAGTTACGACTCCGCTGCGATTCACGATGATCTGACCATGCTGCGCGCGATGCCCGAGGTGGCAGACGCCGAGGTCGAGACCGAGCGCGGACCCGACGGCGTCGTCGTTCGTTTCAAAGTCGTCATGGCTCAACGCATTCTGCCGGAGCTGACGTCGAAGGAGGCCTCGGGCGAGCGGGTGGCTGAAGTTCGCGTGCGGGGCAACCGCAGGATCGAAGCCGAGGCCATCAAGGCCCGGATCATGACCGAGGCGGGCAGCCGGTACAGTCCCAACCAGATCGCCAAGGATCTCACCGCCGTTCATTCGCTGGGATTTTTCAGCAACGTTCGAATCTTCCGCGAATCCGGGCCTTCGGGTCTGATCGTGGTTTTCGAAGTCGAAGAGTATCCGGTCGTTCGTCAGATTTCGATTTCAGGCAACGAAAACCTGGACAGTGATGACATTCGCGACATCCTGACACTGACGACGGGATCCTCCCTCGACTACCCGTTGCTATTCGAAAACCGTGCGCGAATCGAAAGCCTCTACCGCTCCCAGGGTTACTACCTGGCAGAGGTCAGCTACGAGATCGCGAACCTCGGAGAAGCGTCGATCAGTGTCGACTTCATTGTATTGGAAAACGAGAAACTCAAACTGCGCGAAATCCGGTTCAAGGGCAACGAAGTATTCACGGACAGGCAGCTCAAGCAGGGCTTCAAGACCAAGATCTGGAGATTCTGGTCGCTTGCGACCTCTTGGTTCGATCGATCCGGCACCTACTCTGAGCCGCTATTTGTCCAGGATCTCCGTCTCATCGAACAGCGGTATCACGAAAACGGTTATCTCCAGGTCGAGGTGGGCTATCCCGAAGCCCTTCCCGTCGAGTCCGGGTTGATCGTGACGGTCGAGATCGTCGAGGGGAACCAATTTCGCGTCGGGAGTATCGACGTCGATGGTGACAACACCGTCGATCTGGACGGCCTGCGTGAAAAACTGAGCCTCAAGGAAGGGGACATCTTCAACCGCACGTTTCTCACGGAAGATGTCGAAGGGCTACAGCGGCATTACACGGATCGCGGCTTCTTCCTGGCGGAAGTGACGCCGCTCACGGATCTCTCGGATCAAGATTTGACCGTCGGCGTCGTTTTTCAGGTCGAAAAGGGGCCGCTCTATTTCATCCGCGAGGTCGGAATTTCGGGCAACACCCGCACCGTCGACTCGGTGGTCCGGCGCGAAGTTCCCCTGGTCGAGGGGCAACTCTATTCGTCGAGAGCCATCGAAATTGCGCGGGCGAGACTCCAACGCCTCAACTTCTTCGAAGAGGTCGAGTTGCGCCCAGAACCCACCGACGATCCGCAGCAGATCGATCTCGAAGTCGAGGTCGTCGAACGCCCGACGGGATCGTTCAGTTTCGGCGCTGGCTTCTCGTCTCAAGACTCGTTTCTGCTGACGGGTTCCCTCGCGGAATCGAATCTCTTCGGCCGCGGATACGCGCTCAATCTGACGGCCGACCTCAGCTTCCGGAGTCAGCGCCTCTACATGCAATTCTCTGATCCCTACGTTCTGGGGTCGAACTTCAGCATGACCGGTACGGTCTTTCGGACGTCGATCCGCTTCGAGGACTTCGAGCAGGAACAGACGGGCGCGGAAGTCATCTTCGGCCACCCGCTGACCGAGGACCATCGAGCCCGCGCCTTCGCGCGGTACAGCATCCGGAGCCGAAAGATCGACCAGAACTCCAACGTCAACGCCGCAGGGATCATTTTTCGCGAGATCCTCGGTGGATCGGAGGTCACGAGTTCCGGCGGGATCAATGTCGTCATCGACAACCGCAACCGCCGCCTGTCGCCCACCGCAGGCTACGAGCTGAACGGAGCGCTGGAATTCGCCGGCCTGGGTGGCTTTACCCGCTATCTGCGCGCCGAGGCGCGAGGCATCTACTACATCCCCGCACCTTCGTGGCTGCTGGATCAGTCGGCGTTCTCGTTTCGGGCGAGCGTGGGGTACGCGCTCTCGCTGAACGAGATCTCCGACTTCAATTTTGATGTTCCTACGGGGTTCCCGGCGTTCTTCGGGGACGATCAGCTGCGTTCTCTCGATCAGATCGACACCGACAGCACCCTTCCGCTGAGCGAGCGGTATTTTCTCGGAGGGCTCGGCCAGTTTCAGCTGCGGGGATTCAAGGCGCGCTCGGTCGGGCCCAGGCGCCCCATCCTGCGGAAAGTCGAAATCGTTGGCCTGGGCACGCTGTTCACGCCGGTCGGCTACCAGCCCAAACCTGGTGGAGACGGCGTCTGCGTGCCGGCCGGCGCCCTCGACCCGCTTGGTGGCAACGGCAATGGCCTCTGCAACGACATCGACGCCGAGGACATCGACGATTTCGACGATCTGGACGAAACCGACGTGATCGGCGGGAACAAATTCATCAGTTCGAGCATCGAATATCGGTTTCCGATTTCGGATACCATTGGACTCGAGGGGATCCTCTTCCTGGACGCGGGAAACGCCTTCGCGGAAGGGGATAATATGTTCGATGTTTCGGAGTGGCGGTGGGGATTGGGAGCTGGTGTATTGTGGTTTTCACCCTTCGGGCCGCTGGCGGTTGTTTTGGGATTTCCCCTGGACCCCACTTCCCAAGATGACTCGCCGGTATTCGAATTTTCCGTGGGCGGCCGGGGTCTCTGACGCCTGATTCGCATTCGAGCTGCAAGTAAAGAGGAGTGAGGTCATGAAAGTGTACAACGCAATCGTCGTATTCGCGGCGCTTGCGCTGCTTGTCGTTGGAACGGCAGCGCAGGACGAACCGATCAAGATCGGAGTGGTCGATCTCGATCAGGCCATCAGCTCCACCGAGGATGGAAAGGCCGCACGAGAGGAGATGGCCCGCAAGCAGCGCGCGGCCGAGGCCCAGATCGCACCGCTCTACGAGCGTTACCAGGCGCTGGATGAAGACCTCAAGGCGAAGAAATTCGTTCTTTCCGACGAATCCCTGTTCGAGAAACAGCTCGACATGGCGGAGGTTCGAAACCAGATCGAGAACAAGGTCAAGGAGGTCGAGGGCCAGCTCAAGGTCGACAAATTCCGGATCCAGGAGCCGCTACTCAACAAAATGCGGAAGATCATCGCCGAAACGGGCCGCGACCACGGATACACCTTGATCTTGCAGAAAGGCGCCGCCGGCGTGGTCTACGCCCGGGAAGCCCTCGACATCACCGATCTGATCATCGCCCAATACAACAAGAAATAGTGGGACTCGGCGCGGGCCGGCGCGAATCCATGCATGCGGATCGCGGGCGGTGACCGCCGTGGTACCGGCCGCGAGCACCGCTGGCCGTTGAGGGATCGAGCAATGTGGCTCGACGAGGGCGAAGAATCGCTTTGGCGGGCCGCGGCGCGACTCACGCTGGCCCCCGCATCCTGGCTCTTCGGTGCGGGAGCCCTGCTGCACCGCGCTCTCTACGCGCACGGAGCGCTGCGTTCGAGAGCGCTCCCGATACGCGTCGTCAGTGTTGGCAGTCTCGCGAGAGGCAGCGCGGGCGTCACCTTGACCGCCGCCTGGATTGCGAATGCATTGCATCGCCGCGGCCATCGAGTTGCGTTGGCGGCGCGCGGGGTGGGAGGAGCGCGCCGAGCGCGCGCTGCGGTGCTCGTGGTCTCGGATGGCCGCTATGTCAAGAGCCGCTTCGAGGTCGCGGGAGCCTCTGCGATGATTCTCGCCGCGCATTCTCCCGGGATCCCGGTACTCGTCGGGTACGATCGTTTCCACGTCGGAGTGCGTGCAGCCGCTGCTTTTGGCACGGAAATTCTCGTTCTCGATGATGGGTTTCAATGTCATCCGTTGGAGCGCGACGTGGACGTCGTCGCGATCGACGGCCCGTCGGGATTCAAAAATCGCTGGCTGCTGCCCCTCGGCCCTTTTCGGGAGCCGGTTCGGGCACTGTGTCGCACGGACGCTGTGGGTGTGATCGACGGCCCGCTCGATGAGAAAGATGCGGAGGTTCTTCAGCGCTTCGGTTCAGGGGCCTTTCGGTTTGCGGCTCATCGGAGGCCGGTTGCTGTCCGACCCTTGAGGGGGGGCGCAGCCGATCCTCCCGAGGTGCTGGACGGCGCAGCCGTCGGTCTGATTTCGGAGCTCATTCGACCGACCTCTCTGCGCAACACCGTCGAACAGCTCGGTGCCGTGGTCGTCACGGAGCGGAACTTCCGGGACCACCACCGCTACGGCCCAAAAGACGTGCGCTACCTGTTTCGCAACGCCCCCCTGTGGATCACGACAGAAAGAGACGCCATCAGGATCAACCCCGACTGGATCGGCCGCGCTGACGTGCGCGTGCTATCCATCAAACTGGAAGTCGCGCAGGAAGGGCTGCTACTGGATTGGCTGGAGGCGAGCCTGCGCTGAAATCCGCATTTTGGCGGATCGGGTACCATCGAGTGCAGGTTCGGTTTTTTGGCGGTTTTTACCCAGAATCGACCGAGTATCGGGTGATTCTCGCCCGGGCCGGGTCGGCGAGGCCGGAGCCGAGGCGTCGGGACGGGTTCGTCACGGTCGCCAGGCCGAGAGAGTCTTCTTGAGGATCTTTGCGAAAGCCGCGATAGAGGTGACAGAGAGGATCTCGTGATCTTGAGCATGACGGGGTTCGGCCGGGCATCCCTGCGCCTGGAGTCGCTCGGCTTCGACATTGAAGTGCGCTCCGTGAATCACCGCCATCTCGACGCGCGCGTGCGCGTGCCGCGCATTCTTTCGAGCTGTGAGGCCGATCTGCGGGCGCGGATCCAGCACAGAATCGGTCGCGGAACGGTCGATCTAAACATCGCTACATCGGATGACAGCTCTGTTTCGGCTCGTGTGGATATCGATCGAGGTGTCGCCGAGGAGTACGGCCGCCTCGCCCGCGAACTGAGCGGCATCGACGGCGTCGAAGGTTCCTTGACGGTAGATGCCCTGATCGGGCTTCCGGGCGTGGCGCGCCTGGCGGAGCCCAAGTTTCCGGTCGATGAACTTCGCGACGCGCTGCTCGGCGAAGTCGACCGGGCCCTCGACGCGCTCGTGGCGATGCGGGCCTCAGAGGGGAAGGCGATCGAGCGGGATCTGATGTCGCGGCTCGATCGGGTGGAAGCCCTGGCGGATTCCATCGACCAGCGATCCGGACTGGTGTGCGACGCGGTTCGCGACCGTTTGAGAAGGCGAACCGAACAACTGCGATTGGATACCGGGTTGCTCGATGAGGCCCGTCTCCACCAGGAAATCGTGATCGCAGCCGATCGCCTCGACGTGACCGAGGAGATCGTGCGTCTGCGCAGTCATATCGAACAATTTCGCGAGATCGTGCAGGCGGCGGGAGTCGGCCTACCCGTCGGCCGACGACTCGAATTCCTGCTGCAGGAATTCGGTCGCGAGGCCAATACGATCGGCTCCAAGGGCAGCGACGCACCGATCGCCCACGATGTCGTGGAACTCAAGGCCGAACTCGAGCGCATCCGCGAGCAGGTTCAGAACATTGAGTAGCCGGGTCCTCCTGAATATCGGCTACGGCAATTTCGTGGTCGCAGCCCGGGTGGTGTCGATTGTCTCGCCGCAGTCGGCGCCGATGAAGCGGCTGCGGGAGGAAGCTTCCGGCCGTAACAAACTGGTCGATGCCACGCAGGGCCGCCGCACCCGCTCCATCATCGTCACGGATAGTGACCATGTGATTCTCTCTGCCATCAACCCAGACACCGTTGCGGCGCGTTACCTCCACGAGGGACCTCTCGGGAGCGAGGAGTGAGCGCGAACTCCGCGAAGCAGGGGATCCCCTTCGTGGTGGCCGCGCCCTCGGGAACCGGAAAGACCACGGTCTGTCGGCGGGTGGTGGAGCGAGATGGGCGGATTTCGTTTTCGGTTTCGCATACGACGCGTCGAAAACGCAATGGCGAGGTCGAGGGTCGAGATTATTGCTTTGTCGATGAACCGGAGTTTCGACGATTGGTGATCGAGAGCGCATTTCTCGAGTGGGCGGAGTACAACGCGCATCTCTACGGCACCAGCTGGAAGGCGATCGATCGCGGGCTCGCCGGCGGCCGCGAATTATTGCTCGAGATCGAGGTGCAGGGGGCCCGGCAGGTGCGGGCGCGGCGCTCCGATGCCCGATTGATCTTCTTGCTGCCGCCGTCGATGGAGGAACTCGAGCGCCGCCTCCAGGGGCGTGGCACGGACTCCGCAGAGGAGATTCGGCGACGGCTCGAAGTGGCGAACCAGGAGCTGGAAGCGATCGGCGACTTCGATTACTCGGTAACCAACGACGACCTGAAGGGCTGCGTGGCGAATCTGCTGGAAATCATCCGCGCCGAGCGTGAGGGGTCGGTCGGCGAGTTGAGGGAACGCTTCTCGCCTGTGGCTGCCGCGGAGAAGTTCCGAGGCTCGCGCGCCCGGAAGCCTTGATGGACGTCTGGCGGGCAGTCGGGTATTTTAGCCAAGCACCTGATCTGTAAGGGGAATCTCGCGGCGGATGCTCCGATTCAACGACATTGCTGACCGTATCCTGGAGTACAACTCCTCGTGCGACCTCGCGCTCCTGCAGCGCGCCTACGTGTTCACCGCCAAGATGCACGAAGGCCAGGAGCGGCTTTCCGGAGAACCCTACCTCGTCCACCCGCTGGAGGTCGCGGGAATCCTCGTCGAGATGAGAATGGATGACGTCACGGTGGCGGCCGGTTTGCTCCATGACGCGGTTGAAGACACGCTCACGACCATCGAAGAGATCGAGCGCCTGTTTGGCGAAAAAGTGGCCTTTGTGGTCGACGGTCTTACGAAGATCGCCAAGATCGAATTCACCTCCCCGCGCGAGCGCCAGGCCGAGAATTTCCGGAAGATGCTGGTCGCGATGTCCAAGGACATCCGCATTCTCGTCATCAAGCTCGCCGATCGATTGCATAACATGCGGACGCTCGACTTCGTGTCCGACGAGGCGCGCAACCGCATCGCGCATGAAACGCTCGACATCTACGCGCCGCTCGCGCACCGACTTGGAATCCACTGGATGAAGCAGGAGCTCGAGGATCTGGCGTTTCGGACCCTTCATCCCGAGGCCGTAACCGAGCTCGAAACGCGCCTGCAGTCTCAACGCCAACCCCGCGAGGAATACATCGAGGAAGTGATCGGTGTGCTGTCGTCTCGTCTCCAGAGTTCTGGACTCAACGCAACCATCACGGGTCGGCTGAAGGAACTATCATCGATACACGCAAAGATGGAGAGCCAGGGCCTTAGTCTCGACGAGATTTATGATGTGATCGCATTTCGGATCACCACAGAGGGTGCTGCCGAGAATGTCTACGCGACTCTCGGGACCGTTCACTCGATCTGGCGACCGGTGCCCGGGCGCTTCAAGGATTATGTCGCGCTGCCGAAGCCCAACGGATATCAGAGTCTACACACAACCGTGATTGGTCCCTACGGCGAGCGGATGGAAATACAGATACGAACGGCCGAAATGCATCGAAATGCGGAGTTCGGGATCGCCGCCCATTGGAAGTACAAGGAGGGGCATTCAGGCGATCCAGATGACGCCAAGTTCGCCTGGTTGCGGCAGTTGCTCGAGTGGCAGCGCGACGTCGCTGATCCGCACGAGTTCATCGATACCGTCAAGGTCGATCTCTTTCCCGATGAGGTATTCGTGTTTACCCCGAAGGGGGATGTCATCAACCTGCCAAAGAGCGCGACGCCAATCGATTTCGCCTTCGCGATCCACAGCGAGGTAGGATCGCATTGCGCGGGAGCACGCGTGAACGGGAAGATGGTGTCGCTACGCCATCGGCTGGTGAACGGCGACACCGTCGAGGTGGTCACGAGTCCCGCGCAGTATCCGCGAAAGGATTGGTTGGAGTTCGTCGTTTCGGGGCGCGCTCGCGGTCGGATTCGACATTCGATCCGCGCCTCAGAGCGGGAGCGGAGCCGCGAACTCGGCCGGGAGATCCTGGATCGCGAGTTGCGAAAGCACGGAATGTCGCTGGCGCGATTGCTCGAAGGAGAGGATCTGGCCGAGTTGGCCGCGAAGGAAGTCCACGGCCCGACTGACGTGCTGTTCGGTGCGCTGGGCTACGGGCGGATCAACGCCGTCGATATTGTGCGCAAACTTCGCGGCGAACAATCGCCCGACCCCGAACCCGAGCGAAAATCGGCCAGGTTGCGAGGTCTGTTCCGGCGCCAGGCCAAGTCGTCTCCGTCGGGTATCCGCGTCAGCGGTCAGCGCGATGTGCTCGTACGCATCGGACGCTGTTGCGCGCCGCTGCCCGGCGATGAAGTCGTCGGCTTCGTTACGAGAGGTCGGGGAGTGACCGTGCATGTGAGGGACTGTGTCAAGATCTACGAGTTGGATCCCGCCCGACGGATCGAAGTGGATTGGGATTCAGACACCGCGACGCCCTATTGCATCAAGATGCGCGTTCGATCGATCGATCAGCCGGGCCTGCTCGCGAAGGTCACGAAGACGATCTCCGCCGCTGGCGTGAATATCGGCGCGGCCCGGGTTTCGACGACCTCTGACCAGAAAGCGCTGCAGACGTTCGACCTCTGGGTCACAGATGTCGGGACGCTCAACGCCGTGATGAAACAGATCGGGAAGATCAAAGGCGTGATCTCGGTCGACCGCCTGCGGAGTTGACGCCCGCTTTCCCTGCTGCGAACGGTGGTTTGCCAACCCAGTACTTGCGAATGAAATTCAGGCTCAGGCGGGCCTCCGTGAGGGGAGGATATTGCGATAGCGGCCGAAAGGTACCCCTTGCGCTGGCGAATTCGGCTCATTCGAGCGCCGGATCTTCGAATTGTCGTAACCGGTCGCGACCTCGATCCGTACAGGAGGTGAGAATCGGGTACCGTCACGGGAGAGTGCCCCCGCCGATCGATTGGAGGCGTACCGGTTTTTGAGGAGAGGATCCAGGAATGAGAAGAAGCGTGACTGTTTCATGCATTTTTGCACTGGTACTCGGATTTTCGGCAACCGCTCACGCTACGATTTGGAAGGTGGACCGATCCCACACCACGGTGGGGTTCGGCGTCAGTCACCTTTTCACCAGTGTGCAAGGAAGGTTCGATCGATTCGACGGCACGATCGAATTCGACCCGGAAAAGCCCGAGGCCGCGGTCGTCCGGGCAACCATTGACGCGGCGAGCATCAACACGAACAACACGAAGCGCGATAAACACCTGAGAAGCGACGATTTCTTCGACGTCGAAAACTATCCAACACTCTCGTTCGAGAGCACTCGCGGTGTCACGGAGATGAAGGACAATCGCGGTAAACTCGCTGGCAACCTGACGATCCGCGGCGTGACGAAGCCCGTCGTTTTCGACGTCACCTTTCGTGGACAGGGAAAGGATCCGTGGGGCAACCTTCGAGCGGGTTTTGTGGCGAGCTTGAACATCAACCGCAAAGACTACGGGTTGAACTGGAACGAAGTGCTCGAGACGGGCGGGTGGTTGGTTGGCGACGAGGTGGAGATCCGGATCGACGTCGAGGGAATTCTCGAGGAGTGATGCGGGCGCCGTGCCTGGCGCGGTAGTCCGATCTAAAAGGAGGAACGAAGATGGCAAATGGCGTCAACAGAGGGGCAATGCTGCTGGCGTCTGCAGTCACCGGACTGCTGACGCTAGGAGTGCCAATCGGAACGGCCATGGCCGATCATCATGCCGAAAACGTGCATTGCTACGGCGTGAACAAATGCAAGGGCGCGGGGGACTGCGGCGGAAAGGGCCACTCGTGCGCGGGCAAGAACGCCTGCAAGGGGCAGGGATATCTGGATATCGATAAAGAGACCTGCCTGAAAATCGCGGGCGGCAGACTCACTCCCGAAAAGAAGTAGGGGTGAAGCCTTGAATGTGGGGCGCGCGGGTGCGGCGGCGAACTGGCCCAGGCTGGGGTTCGGCGCCGGCCTGCGCGCCGACCACTACGAAGCCGTTCTCGCGGGCTCGAAGGGGGTCGACTGGTTCGAGGCCATCACCGAGAACTACATCGACACGAAGGGCCGCCCCCTGGCTGTGCTCGAGTCCGTGCGACGGGATTATCCGATCGCGCTGCACGGCGTCGCTCTCTCGATCGGTTCCGCGGATCCGTTGGATCGGCGATACTTGAAAGCGCTCCGGGATCTGGTCGATCGAATCGAACCGGCGCTGATCAGTGATCACCTGTGTTGGAGCAGCGTCGATGGGCGCGCGCTATTTGATCTGCTGCCTCTTCCGCTGACCGAAGAGTGTCTGGTACACGTAGCGGAGCGCGTTCAGATCGTACAGGACGCCCTGGGCCGCCGGATTCTACTCGAAAATCCCTCCACGTATCTGAGTTGGAATGCTTCGACGATTTTCGAGGCGGAGTTCCTGTCCGAATTGGCTGAGCGGGCGGACTGCGGCTTGCTGCTCGATGTGAACAACGTTCACGTGAGCGCCGTCAATCTGGGTTTCGATTCCAGGGCGTATCTCGAGGCAATTCCAGCGCACCGCGTGGCACAGATACACCTGGCGGGATTCACCGATATGGGAACGCATCTGTTCGATGCCCACAGTCGGGCGGTCTCCGATGAGGTCTGGGATCTCTATCGGTACGCGCTCGAGCGGATCGGATCGGTGGCCTCCATGGTGGAGTGGGACGACGACATTCCCCCGTGGTCGCGTCTCGTGGAGGAGGTCGATCGCGCCCGACAGATACACGCCGGGGTATTTTCCACAGGCGAGATCGGCCATGCAGCCATCGCTGGCTGAACTCCAGCGCGCCCTCGCAGCGCGCATCGTGGCCGGGGAAGGGCCCGATCTCGACGATTGGATTTGCGTGCCTTCCGAAGCGGACCTCGCAGCACGTGTGGCGGTCTACGTCCAGGGGTATCCCGCGCGCATCCGAGAGGCATTGCGTGAAACCTTTCTCGCGGTGGCGCACATCCTCGGCGACCGATCTTTTGCGGCGCTTGCCGACCGCTATGCGAGAGGCGTACCCGCCGATCTCCGAAATCTCAATCTCGTCGGAGCGGCTTTTCCTGCACACCTCGAGTCGGACCGCGCGAGCGATGATTTGCCGTTCCTTCCCGCTCTCGCCGAGCTCGAGTGGGCGGTCGACCGGTGTTTCCATGCGGATCTTCTACCGGCGTTCGAACCTTCGGCCTGTAGCGGATGGTCTTGGGAAGATTGGGGGCGCGCGAAAATCGGGTTTCAACCCGGGCTCGCGCTCGTTTGCGCCCCGTGGCCGCTGCGCGAGCTGCGCGAGACATGCCGGTGCGAGCGGTCCGAGATCGATGTGGACCTGGTCGATCGACACGACCGGGTGTTGGTTTACCGACGGGGCTTCGAAGTCGTCGTCGAGTCGATCGGGGCAGCCGAGGCCGAGGCCGCCGAATCGCTGCAAAACCGGGGCCTGCTCGGCGAAGTTACCGCGAAGCTTGCCGGTTCTGGCGCAGAGCCTGGATCCGTGGTCGGGTTCTTTGGCCGCTGGGTTTCTCTTGGGCTCGTCGTTTCTTGCGAGGCCTCTCCGTCTTCCTGAACGCGCCCGCGGCAGATGCATCCATCTTCTCGATCCCAAGCAAGCGGAAATCTCGAGCGACGCTCGATTCGCCAGCGGTACTCGAAGGCTCCGCAGATCATTCCTCACCTTCCTGTATACTTCCCGCTAGGTCAAACGCGAGGTGTTTCGCTGCGCGGTAGCGGGGCGTCTGGCGATAGCCATCGCCGAATGCATCGGGTGGTTCGAGCGTTTGGGTTTCGGATCCTCTGATGACTCTCCGGGCGCATCGATATCTGGCGATCGCGAGCGTTGTTGCAGGCATACTTGCGCACCGGTCTCTAGCGTTCTGGAATCCGGACCCGCACGGACAGGTGCGCTTCCAGGACTGGTTGTTCTCGTCGGCAGACGCCATTCCCCAGATTTATTTCGCGCTTGCAGCCGCGCTCGCCTATCGGAATCGGAAGTCGTTTCGCAGCGCGATGGAGCGGGCCGGTTCGCCGGCTCTGGCACTCCTCTCGTTGTCGCTGGGCTCGGCGTTATTCGTCTGGGGTCATTACGTAGATGCCACGGATCTGCTCCTCGCATCGTTCGTGCTCGTCTCGATGGGCGTGGCGTTGCTCTGGTTCGGGATCGGCTTCGCGGCGGCGTGGTCGATTCCGTGTGTGATCCTCGCGTTCGCGTTTCCAATCCCGGCCGCGCTGACCAACCAGATCTTCTATTCCCTCCGACTGTGGACGGCCGATCAGGCCACCGCGCTGCTCACCCTGGTCGGGTTCCCCGTGTATCACGAGGGGAACGTGATCTACGGCGCCGATGTGGTCGCGCAGGTAATCGATAGCTGCAGCGGCTTGCGGGCGATGGAGATGCTCACTCTCGCCGCGTTCCTCTACGTGCAGTGGTCTCCCGCCGACCGCCTCCGGGGATGGTTGCTGATCGCGTTGGCGCCGCCGATCGCCTACCTGTTCAACCTGCTGCGGGTGTGTTTCCTGATCCCGGATCCGACCTCCGATCTCTCCGCGACGCATACCGTGCAGGGCTGGCTCGCGTTCTTTGGGGCGCTCACGGTTCTGATACTCGTCGATCGCGTTCTGGGCCGTCTGCTCTCGGGGCGATCCCACAGCGATTCCGTCTCTTCACCCGTGTGCGACCATCCGCAGCCGGCAGCTGACGCGGTGGCGTTGGCGAGCTCGAGGGCGGGTGGGTGGTCGATCGCGCTCGCGGCGCTGCTCGCCATGCTATTGGGCGTGTCCCTCTGGATGCCCCAATGGAGTTCAGCGGAGACCGAGGATTCCGCGAGCGCAACGCCGATCTTTGGGCCCGTGGTCAACCTTCCGAGCGAAATGGCTGGGTGGAGGAAGGGTAGGGCGCTCCCGCTGGACCGCGATTTTCTCTGGACGGTGCGCTTTCCCCAGTACGCAAACCGGCCCTACCGCCTGGACGGAGAGACGGTGGATCTGTTCGTCGGTTACGGCGACCGACGAGATCGCAGCAGGAGCCTGCTCTCGCCCAAAAATGCGCTTCCGGGGCGCGGATGGCAGGTCGAAGAGCGAAGTTTCGCGAGACTCGACTCTTGGGATAACCGGGTGACGCGGGTCGTGGCGCGTTCTGGACAGCGCCGCATTCTCACCTACCACTGGTACGAGGGGACCGATTCGATGGCGCTGGAAGCGCTGCGAGCGCTGTTCGCCACCGACCAGTCTCCGCGCTGGCGGAGCCAGCGACCGCGGGTGATTCGGATCGGCACTCGGGTCGGTGTGGGAGCACTCGAGGAAGCCGAGGCAGATCGGAAGCTTCGAGCGTTTGCCGGCGCGCTCGCCACGGCTCTGCGGGATGGCGAATCGAGCCCGTTGGTTACCCCGCGGGATATCGGGGTTGGGGGACGTACATCTCGGCGCGACTGAACCCGAGTACCTTTTCTCTTTTTGAGAAAACATTTTCCCAAAGCGGCTGGCTTCCGAATCCCATTCCAGCCTAAAAAATCTTCAGAATCAGTTAGTTGCGATATCTGTAGGGTCTTCCACCGTTTGGCACCAGTATTGCTCTTCTAGACGCTGCGGGAGGGAGTGGGGGAGCGAAGAACGCCATTGACATTGGCAGCGGCTGTGTGGTCTTTGGAGTTTGGAGGAGTGGGGAAGCGAAGAACGCCGTTGACATTGGCAGCGGCTTTGTGGTCTTGTGGGAGAGCTGGGTTTCCGCGGCAACAGGTGCCGGTGGGCAAATCGCAGATCTGGAATCTGAGTTGTGAGTGTTTCTGAGATTCGAGTGTTTCGGAGTGTTTCGAAAAGGAGATTGGTTATGAAGTTACAGCGCATAGTCAGCTGCATCACGGGCGTCTTCTTCGCGGTCGGCTTTGCCGCGTCCCAGGCGGGTGCGGGAACGGGGCCCGAGGGGTGCGACTTCACGCTTGAGTTCAAAGCGCTTCGCGGTGGCTCGCCCACGGTGAGCGTCGGAACGAAGAACATCACCGCCAAGGCCCTAATCGCGAAGGGGACGGCTACGAGCGATACGACGATCGACGTGTCGCTGGTGATCGAAGCCCTTGTCGGAGGAGAGGTGGTCGACAGGCAGACTAGGGGCATACCCAATGAAGATGGCGGGAGCCTGATTCGGCTCGGAGTCGGTAAAGGTGGGCACGGCGACAAGCTCGCGATGATAATTCAATCGGGCGATTGCGTCACCGGCGAACCCGTGAACTTCACCGCGACTTTCTCTGGACCGGACAGCGGCGGCGACCTCTGCATAGTAACCAAAACGATCACAAAGACCTGCAAATAGTCGCTGAATTATTTCAGTAATTCTCTGCTGGTGTTGGCGGGTCTACCCGGGGCTCGAGACGATGGATCGGGTGGACCCGCATCCGGGGTTCCCATGAATGCTGAACGGCCTGTACGCTACCCGAACGAACCGTCAAAGCGCGCGAGATCCAAAGGACCGAGTCGGTTGCCCCGCCTCAAGTGGCTGCTGGTTGCGGTCGGTCTGTGCTGGCTGTCTTGGCCCGCCCCGGCCGAGGCGCAAACCTGCGCGCATGACATCTGCGACGAGGGAATCAACCTGGATCAGAATTGCGATCCCTGCGTTGCCGACATCTGTGCTTTCTTTCCCCACTGCTGCCAATTCGAATGGGACTTTGAATGTGTTGCCGAGGTCCTGACGACCTGTGAGGATTGGATCTGCGCCGCCGCCTGCAGCCATAATCTCTGCGAGATCGGGGAGCCCCTCGACTCCACGTGCACCTTTTGCGCCGCGAAGGTGTGTTTTAACGATCCCAGCTGCTGTGCGGATAGCTGGGACGCGTCTTGCGTTTTCAAGGTTCAACAGGAGTGCGGCTTCCAGTGTGCACCGGGAGCCAACAGATGCTCCGAAGCGCTCCCAATCACTCCGGGTAGGATCTTCGGCACCCTCACCGATTCGACCAACGATGGCTGCGAGACCGCGCATGTCTCCTGCCAAAGCGGGGACGTGTGGTACGAATATACGCCGGTGGTAGTCCAGGATTTTGTGCTCTCCACGTGCTCGACCCAGCGCGCGTTTGGCATCGACACCGTGATATCGGTGCACGAGGGCTGCCCCGGGAACACGGGCAACGAGATCATCTCGAACGATGACTACCGGCAAGGATTACTAGCGACGGAGTGCGCCAATGTCGCCACTCCCAACGTCCTCGACTCCGCACTCCCGCTCGGGGGGTTCTTTCAGCTTGCTGTCGGCGAGACCGTGCTCCTCCGGGTGTCCCACCACGAAGACTCCATCAAAGGCAACTTCGAACTCAGGCTCCTGCCGGAGCCCGAGGTCTGGCTGGCGTTCGTTGCCGGAGCCGGAGCGCTGGGCGCCCTCTCGCGGCGGCGGGCTCGGCGCTAGCAATTCATCTAGATTCGCTGGGGTGGGTTTCAAAACCTCACGCGCACAGGTGAAGTGCGCCCGCGCTCTGGTGGTGATGGCGGCCTTCGCGCTGCTGCCGAGTTCGGCGGCTCTCGCGCAGCAGGCGACCAAATCCGCGGAAGTCGAGACGCTCGATGCCGATGTCGACCCGCTCTACCGCGAGGGCCGCTTCGACGAGGCGATTGCGCTCGCAGAGCGCGCGCTCTCGATCCAGGAAAGAACACTCGGCCCCGAGCATCCCGGCGTAGTCAACGCGATCAATAACCTCGCCCTGCTCTACCGGGCCGCGGGTGACTACGTGGCTGCGGAAACCCTCTTTGAGCGGGTGCTCGAGATCACGACGGACACCCTCGGACCCCGGGACCCCGCGATTGCGATCACGATCAACAATCTGGGGATGCTCTATTGGGAGCAGGGTGACCACGCGCGCGCCGCTCGGTACCTGGACAAGGCGCTCTCGATCTGGGAACGCTCCCTCGGTCCCGATCGCCCCGAAGTTGCGGTCTCTCTCAGCAACCTGGCGTCGCTGTATCGAAAGACGGGGAATTTCGAGCGAGCCGAGCCACTCTACGAAAAGGCGCTCTCGATCTGGGAGAAGAGCCCGGACGCCATTCACGACCAACTCGTCGACGTATTGCACAGTCTCGCTGCGATCCGTCAGGGCAATGGCGACTACGAACGCGCTGAATCGTTCTTGAAACGCGCACTTGCCCTCGAGGAGAAGGCTCACGGCGCCGACCACACCGAGACCGCCGTCGCGCTCAGCAATCTCGCGTCGCTCTACTACGAGTCCGGCGACTACGCTCGTGCCAGGCCTCTGTTGGAGCGGGTGCTTGCGATCATGGAAGGCGCCCGCGGCCCCGATCACCCCGATGTCGCCTCCGCGTTGAGCAATCTGGCCTCGGTCCACGCCGCGATGGGCAAACCCGCGAGCGCAGAGCCTCTCTACGAGCGAGCGCTCGAGATTCGGTCGGAGGCCCTGGGGTCGGATCATCTCGCCGTCGCGGCATCCCTCGAAAACCTCGCCTCACTCTATCGAGCGCAGGGCGAATTCGCGCGTTCACGACCGCTCTGCGAACGCGCGCTCGTGATCCGCGTGGCGAACCACGGGCCCGAGCATCTCGATGTCGCCAGGATCACCAGTGATCTCGGCGCGACCCACTGGGCGCTGGGTGATTTCGCGATCGCAGAGCCGCTCTTCGAGCGCGCGTTATTGATCCGAGAGAAGGCTCTCGGTCCCGAGCATCCCGCGGTCGCCACTTCCGTCGACAATCTCGCCTCGGTGTACCTGGCGCAGGGCCATCACGCGAGAGCGAAGCCCTTGTACGAAGCAGCGCTCGCAATCCGAGAGAAGGCCTTCGGGCCCGAACATCCCGCCGTCGTGCAGTCGCTTCGCAATCTGGGCTTGATGCACTGGGCAAAGGGTGATTGGGAGCAGGCCGAGAGCTACCTCGTTCGCACCGCGGAGATCGAGGAGCGGCAGATTTCACTGCTGCCTCCGGTCCAGTTCGAAGATCGGGCGCGCGCGTTCATGGAGGCGCTCTCGAATACCACGAGCCTGATTCTGTCATTCCAGAGCAAGCGGCCCGACCAGCGATCGACGACTCGCCTGGCGCTTACGACGGTCCTCCGGCGCAAGGGGCGAGAACTGAGCGTGGAGGCTGGCGAATCGGCTGTGTTCCGTCGACGCTTGGGAGATCAGGAGCGCGCGGTTTTCGACAGCCTGCTCGCGCACCGCAACGAGCTTGGGCGCCTGATCGTGCGGGGATCTGATCGGCCTCGTTCCAGATCCCTTCGAGCAAGCGTCGAGAAGTTACGACGCGAAGTGGGTGATCTCGAAAAGGCAGCCGTGAGCGGGGGAGCTGCAAGGCGGTCATGGGCCGCTCCGATTCAAATCGAGGATCTTCAGCCGAGAATTCCCGCGGACGCCGCGCTGGTCGAGCTGGTCGAGTATCAGGACTTCGATCCCACCCGGATTTCGGCTGATCGCGCTCGCGGGATCGCGCGTCTAGCGGCCTTTGTTTTGCGCTCTTCCGGAGCACCGCGATGGGTCCCGCTCGGAGAGGCAGCGGCGATCAACGCGAGCGTCGGTGCGTTTCGGGAGGTACTGGTCGACCCGGATGTTTCCCTGAAGAAGCTGCGCGAGCGAGCCCGCGACCTGTACGATCGCCTGGCAGCGCCCCTCGACCCCCACCTGGAGGGGATTCGAGTCCTGTTGGTCGCTCCCGACGGTGCGGCGGTCCTGGTTCCGTTTGGCGCATTGATCGACCCGGATGGCCGCTATTGGATCGAGCGTTACGAATTTGCCTATCTGACCAGCGGGCGCGACCTGTTGCTTCCGAACTCGGCGCTCCCTTCGCCGGGGCCGCCGCTGGTAATTGCTGCCCCCGATTACGACGCGGAGCATCCGGCGGGGAGGAGGGCGATCGGCGAGGCTCCCACGCGGCTTTTGCCGGAAATCGCAGCGCCGCATTTTTCGCCGATCGCGTTGTCTCAGACGGGCGCTTTGGATGTCGGAAGGCTGTTGGGCGTCACGCCATTGACCGGCGCGCAGGCGAGCGATGCTGCGATCAAAACGGCGCGAGCGCCCCGTGTGCTGCATATCGCGGTGGATGGTTTCTTTCTGCCGGATCAGGCCCGGGAACCAACGGTGCGCTGGGGCTCGATTCTCGGCATCGATCCGGGCTTGCGACCTCCGAACTCCGAGAACCCGCTGTTGCGCTCCGGCCTCGCGCTGGCGGGTGCAAACCGTCGGGCGAATGACGCAGACCGCGGTCTCCTGACGGCCCTGGAGATCGCCGACCTCGATCTGTGGGGAACACAGCTCGTCGCGATTGCGGTTCGCGGGATCGGATCGGAGGAAGCCGCGGTCGATCAG
The DNA here is from genome assembly GCA_022561775.1 of Myxococcales bacterium. Classification (GTDB taxonomy): domain Bacteria; phylum Myxococcota_A; class UBA9160; order UBA9160; family SMWR01; genus JACZVU01. The sequence continues at coordinate 61,255 of JADFQO010000003.1, forward strand.
GCCGTCTACGCGCTCCGGCGCTCGTTGGTGATCGCCGGGGCCCAATCGCAATTCATGAACCTGTGGAAGACGGACCATCGAGCTGCGATCGAATTGACGACTACCTACTACGAGCGCCTGCTAGCGGGCGAAGGCCGCTCGGAGGCGTTGCGAAGCGTTCAGCTCGCAATGCTTCGAAGTGAGAGCCGCAGTCATCCCTTCTACTGGGCGGGCTTCATCTCGATCGGCGCGCGGGGCCCGATCGCGTGGACAGATTCCCGCGAGGCCGTTCAAGAGATCTCCAGCTCGCCGTAGTTCTCGGCGAGTTCCGTGCTGGCTGAGAACTCCCGCCGTCCGCCCGCCTCCGCGTCCGAGCCCCGGTCTGGCGCTGTAGGCTCGTTCGCGGGACCGACGAGCAGAATCATTCGAACTGGCTTTCGCGCCAGCGGATCGCGGCACCGAGGCCGTCGCGTTCCCGCACTTCGTCGAATTTCCGGGAAGTCTCGGTTACGGTGCCGTCGAGAATCGCGCCGCTCTCGACCCCGTAGCGCAGGGCCTCGCGAAATCCCGCGATTTCTGCGCCGCGGTTGATCGAGGCCTTGGTGGTCTTGAGGCCCTCCAGCGAGATGGTTGCGACGCGGCGCGCGAAGCGCAGCGTTTCTTCTTCGAGCCGATCGTCCGGGAATACCCGATTGATCATTCCGACGCGGACGGCCTCTTCGGCGTCGATCAGATCGCCCGTGTAGAGCAGCTCGCGGGCCTTCTTCAATCCGACCAGCCAGGGCATGATCAGTGCGGGAGGCGAGCTGGAAAAACGGATTTCGGGCTCTCCGAACTTCGCGGTCTCCGAAGCGAAGGTCACGCAGCACATCATCGCGAGTTCGCAGCTCCCGGCGAGACAATAGCCCCGCACCATCGCGATCACGGGCTTCGAACAATCCCAGGGGGTGAATTCGAACTCCAGGCAGTCGGTCAGCATGCGCCGCGCACCCATGGGGCCGCCTTCGGGATAGTGCTTGTCCCAGTCGAACTTGAGGTCGTAGCCCGCACCGAAGTTGGGCCCCTTGCCACTGAGCACGAGCACGTGGACTTCCGGATCCGCGTCCGCCTGCCCGATCGCCGAGGAGAGTTCTTCCATCAGGCCGGGATGGATCGCATTCATTGATTTGGGTCGATTGATCTGCAGCCGCGCGATCCGGTCGCGGACCTCGTACTCGATTTCGTTTGCCATTTCGCTCCACCGCTTATGAAAATCCAGCGCCATTATAACTGCTCTCGATCTCTTGGCATGCACGATCGCTTTGCCTGTGTGGGTAGCCCGACGCGCGTGGCAAGATGCCTGTCTTTCAACAGGCCTGCTCGGTGTCCGCTTCGTGTTCGAAGGTGGGGTCGATCTCGAGATAATCGCCGAGCCAGCGCACCCCGATGTAGAAGGGGAGGGTGTCGAGCAGCGCCACGCTGGCTTTGAACACGTAGCCCGATCCGATGAATACCCAGAGCTGCGGCCAGAGTGGCTCGCCGCCGTCGATTGGAAGGCCGCGAGCGTAGAAGTGCGTGATCGTAATGACCGCGAAGGTATCCACGAACTGACTCACGAGTGTCGAGCCGTTGTTGCGGAGCCAGAGATGCCGCCCTTTGGTCAAGCGTTTCCAAAAGTGAAACAAAAACACGTCACAGAATTGAGCGGCGAGGTAGGCGACCATCGACGCGACCACCGCACCCATCGTGAGCATGCGGATCCGGTAGAACGCAAAGTCATACGCATCCGCCGCCGGCAATCCCGTCGAAGCGTTCAACTCGGCAGCCGGCGGCAGAACTCCTCCGAGCCAGATGAAGAGCACGACCCAGAGATTCAGCAAGAGACCGACCCATACCACGAAGCTCGCCCGACGGCGTCCGTAGAGTTCGCTGATGAAATCGGTGCAGAGAAATGTGATCGGATAGGGGAGGACGCCTATTGCCAGCGTCATGGGGATTCCGATTCCGAACCATTCGAACGAAAGGTCGATGAACCTGGACACTCCGAGGATGTTGAGCATGGTCATCGAGCCAAGGAAGATCCCGGCCAGGACGAGAAAAACGCGTTCGCGGCGGGCGTGTAACGCGGAAGCTTCGATCGAATGCAAGTGGCTCACGGCGTCGAGGCCTTTCGGGCTTGGCGCCATTGCGCGCGTGTGTACTCGAGGTCGATGAGAATCCCGGATTGCAGCGGTCCGCCGAGTCGGAGGGCTCGCTCGAAACAATCGATCGCTTCGCGGTACTCGCCGCGAACCCGGTGGGCCTGCCCGGTCGATCGCAACCAGGTCTGGGTCTCGAGGCCTCTCGATCGAGCGAATTCGATCCAGCGCCCGGCGATCTCGTCGATCAGCTCGTGGAACACCGGTTCTCGTGAGATCGGTTCGAACCGTGGATCGGCTGAGAATCTCGCCATGTGGCCGAGGCTTCTATCTGCGGCTGCCCGCAGCTCTCTGACGGCGGTTTCTGCGTCTCGTTGCTGCGCGGCCAGCAGTGCGCGGTAGTAGGAGGCGTTCGCTCCGTTGGGGTATCGGAGGGCGCCGCTCCGGAGCAGCAGCACCTCCTCGTGCCACAGCGCGGCACGCGCGTGACTGCGAATCCCAAATCCGATCACCACGAGGGCGGTGCTGACGGCGACCAGCCCGTTCGCGATCGACGTCCAGCGGATTCGGGCCTCGCGATCGGCAATCGTCGGCCACCAGCTCGCGCGAAATTCCGTCGCGGCCAATAGGGATCCACCGATCAGCCCGGGCAGGATGAAGTAGAGATAGCGATCCGCCATCGGGTGCATGAAGGGCCAGATCTGAGAAATGGGTCCGAAAGAGGCGGCCGCCACGATCCAGTAGGCGGCTTCAGCACTGCGTGCGCGAAGCGTCGCAATCGTTCGCCAGGCGAGTAGAACGGCGGCCAGGAAGCCGCCGATCCACCATGGATCTAGGATTGATTTAACCGGTTCGGGCTCTTGAAACGCCGACACTCCATACGAGGTGGCGGCCATGACGAGATAGCGGGCCCAGAAAGAGAAAATCGAACGGATCTGTACCCAGCGATCCGGGTAGGGTGAGACGTCGGTTGCCACCTGGGCGTTGAGTTCCGGTATCGCGTACAGGATGGCGACGACCACCCAGCCCGCGAGCCAGACCCACTGTCTGCTCGCGTCGCGCCGCGACCAGCTGAGGGCGGCGGCCATCGGAAGGGCGGCCATGGCGGAAGCCTTCGTGAGCAGGCCGAGCGCGAACAGTGCGAGGGCCAGCGCCGGGTGGCGGCGTTGCGAGAGCACGGCGCCGAGCGCAAACGCGAGTGCCGCATCGGTCTTGAGCTGCGAAATCCAGGCGACGGCTTCGACATTGGCGGGATGGACCGCAAAGATCAGCCCGGCCAGGAGTGCAGCGACCCGCGGAACGCGAGTCGCGATCAGCAGCGCGATCAGCAAGACGCAGCCGAGTGCGTGGATCACCGCGTTGACGACGTGGTATCCGAGCGTGTCGCTGCCAAAGAGCGCTTTTTCCAGCGCGTGAAACAGCAGCATCACGGGCGCGTAGTTCACGCCGTGAATCGCCGCGCCCCCAAAGGGGTCGAAGATCGCGATCAGGCTTTCCTGGTTGAACGGATTCAGGTAGGGGTGCCTCACGATCATCGAGTAGTCGTCATTGATGAATGCACCGTCGAGCGCGGGCTGAAGGACGGCGAGCGAAATCGCCGCGAATGCGAACCAGAGCAGGACTGCGTGGGAGAGGGAAAGACCGTCGAATTCCGTTGAGTCGCGCAGCGTTGGCTGCACGCGCGTGCGCGGCTCGGCTGACATGGGGGCCATTCTACCGGCCGCCCCATCGAAGATCACGATCGGAGAGCGCCTGGCGTCTGCTCCGAGGGAGCCGGGGGGAAGGGCCTCCCCTCTCCGCACCCGAGCAAGCAGCCTCGCAGACGAATCCGACCGGGAGTCTGGCCCAGGATGTGGAATGAGGATGGTCGCGCGTGTTCTCGGTAGGTTAGAACCCGCCTAGCTGAGATCGGATGCGATTGCGTCGCCGGCGCGCCAGCCGAGCAGCAGGTCTCCCTCGAACCCCAGCGCACCGAGCGTCCCGCGGTCCAACACGTAGGCCGGGGTGCGGGAGACCGGCCGCAAAGGAGCCCCGGCGGGCCAACTGCCCTCGCCACGAGGGTCGGCGAGGATTTCGTCCTGGTCCCAGAGCGGCGCCCGGCAGGCCACGCGCACCCACCCCTCCCTCCCGAGCGGGAACAGACTGGCCACACCAGCCTCGATCTCATCTCGAACAGCGTCGACTGTCGCGTCGATCGGGACGACTGCCGACGCCACGAGATCGACCGGATCGCCCCCGTCGGGGTTCTCGAAAACCCGCAGGCGAATCAGATTGGTTCCCGAAATCTTCTCGGAGAGATTCCCAACGCGGATCACCCGCGCCGCCATTCCTTCGGGCAGCGCTCGGCGCGGGCCGCGAAGATGCAGCCCCAATCTTTGCTGGCTGGCGGCGGGACCCTTCAGCAACTCGGGGATCGGGCCCTTTGGGATGGCATCTCTGAGCGCCGGCAGAGGCGCGTTGATCACGAGCGCTCTGCCCGCACAGACCTCGGGCGATCGCTCGAGTTCGATCGCGGGTTGGTTTCCGGCCGATACGAGTCGGAAGGCGCCGCGAAGTTGGCGAATTTCTCCATAGAGTGACTCGATGCGCTGATCGAGCAGACCCCTGAGCCAGCGATGACCCTCCACCATTTCGGCAGCGCCGCCGAGTGCTGCTCCGAGCAGCCGCGTTTGAATGGTTGTGGGCGGTTCGATCTCTGCAAAATCCGAGAGCGCGCGCAGTTGTGCGTCGCAGAAGGCCGCCAGCGGGCTCGCTTCGGCCACCGCGCGTCCGACGGGATCCGCGATTCGGTTGCGCGGGTTCGACTGCGCTTGGGGCTCTTGCGGCAGCGACGGAGCCCTTCGCGACAAGCGGGGTATGCGCCTGCTGCCGGTGTAGATCTTGGCATTCAGAAGTGTGCGCTGTTGCGCTTCGCAACCCTCTCGGAGCGAAGCGACCAGGTTGCGAGCAGTCTGTTCGGGTGAGAGATTCCACGCCTCGAGCTCTTCGGCCGTCCGGTCCGCGTCGCCGACGTCTACCCGCGCCTTCGGGAGCGCCACCTGGTAGGCGGGAAAGGCCGCGCGGATCCGTCTGCGATCGATGAGCGGGATTCCCAACGCCTTGAGGCAGGAGCCGAGCACCCCGTCGCTCCCACTTCCCGCCATCATGAAGGGCTCGCGGATTCCGGGGTATGCGACGGCAGCGGCGTGTTCCTCGAGAATCAGCACGCGGAGGCCGCGCATACCGAGCCGGATCGCCGCGATGAGGCCCGGCAGCGCACTTCCGAGCACGACCGCGTCCCATCGCCGGACGCGAAAGGTACAACCAACGGGCGGGAGCCCGCGCATCAGTCTCCGGCCGCCGCTCGTGGTCCGAAGACGAGAGTGGGTTCGTCGGGCCCCTTCGCTTCGACGGTTCCGATCCGGTAGGCCCGCTCGCTGAGTGCGGAGAGTCGGTCGAGGATTTCGTCCGTCTGCTCGGGTGGAACGATCGCGACCATTCCGATTCCGCAGTTGAAGACGCGAAGCATTTCCCGATCGGAGATGCCGCCGATGCGCTGAATCAGCTCGAAAACCGGCGGGCGCGGCCACGATTTCGGATCGATCTGCGCCTGCACGCCATTGGGCAGTACGCGGGGCAGGTTGCCTTCGAACCCTCCCCCGGTGATGTGAGCGATCCCTTTGACGGTAAAATCGCGGACCAGGTTGAGAACCGGCTTGACGTAGATCCGCGTCGGCGCCATCAGGGAAGCCGCAAGCGAAGTGTTCAGTTCCGGATTTTCCGCGCGCATCTCCAGCTGGCCTGCCTTGATCCCCGCTTTGACGATCTTTCGAACCAGCGAAAACCCGTTGCTGTGGAAACCACTCGAAGCGAGCCCGAGAATGTCGTCGCCGTGGCTGATCTCCGATCCGTCGACGATCTGATCGCGTTCAACGACGCCCACACCAAAACCGACGAGCTCGATCTCGCCCTTGGCGTGGGCTCCCGGCATCGTTGCCGTTTCTCCGCCGAGCAGCGCACAACCAGCCCTTCGGCAGCCTTCCGCGATACCGCGTAGGGTTTGCTTGGCGAGTTCCAGATCGAGTCGGTTCATCGCCAGGTAATCGAGGAAGACGATCGGCTCGGCGCCCTGCACGATGAGGTCGTTGACCACCATCGCCACACAGTCGATTCCCACCGTGTCGTAGCGGCCCAACTCGGCGGCGAGTTTGAGTTTGGTTCCGACACCATCGGCGCCCGCGACGAAGACCGGATTTTCGTATCGATCCGGGGCCTTGAAGAGCCCCGCGAAGCCGCCGATCGACGACAGGATTTCCGGCCGCAAGGTGGGTCGGGTGATCTCCGCAATCGCGGAGATGAATTCCTCGTCGTGGTCGAGGTCTACCCCCGCACTCGCGTAGGTGGGGGCGGTCGGGTCGTCGGATTTCGAACGCTTCGAGGGCTTTTTGCTCACGTCCGATGGATAGGCGAGTCGCCCAAGGCCTGTCAAACGGAAGTTGCTATGGTCGGCCGGTGAGGCTCTCGGTGGTGATTCCAGCGTTGAACGAAGCGAATTGGATCGTTGGTGCCATCGAAAGTGCACGCGCACCGGGTGTCGAAGTCGTCGTGGTCGATGGCGGTAGCCGGGATGCGACGCGGGAGCTCGCGGTCGCCGCCGGGGTGCGCGTCGTGAGCAGCCCGGCCGGCCGAGCCGAGCAGCTCGCCGCGGGAGTCCGCGTGAGCTGCGGAGACACGATTCTCCTGCTCCACGCCGATACCCGGTTGCCCTCCGGGTTCGATCAGGCCGTCGCGAGCGCCCTTGAAGACGTCCGGACGATCGGCGGTGCGTTTCGCATGCGGTTCGAGGAAGCCGGTTGGGCGCTGCGCGTGGTCGAGTGGGGGGCGCGGTTGCGGGTTGCGGTCTTCGGTCTGCCGTACGGCGACCAGGCGCTCTTCGTGAGGCGTCGAATCCTCGAAGCGATCGGTGGCGTTCCACGCGTGCCCATCATGGAAGACCTCGATCTGGTGAAGGCGATGCGCGGTACCGGACGGTTGGCGATGCTCGATCTGTCGGTATCGACGTCCGCGCGCCGATATCGGGCCCGAGGAGTCGCGCGAACGCTGTTTCGAAACGCGGTAGCGACCGTGGCGTGGCTGTTCGGCGTCGATCGTCAGCGCGTCGCGGGCTGGTACCGCCGGTGAGCAGCGCCGAGCAGATTGCGGCCCAGCGCGCGGGCCGCAGTTCCGTGAGCGCAGCGATTGCGCGGCTGTCGGAATACATCGCGAGAAGTCGCACCTACTACGCGATCTGGTCTGTGATTACACTTGCCTATGTCGCGACCTTCCTGATCGTGCCGGAGCTCACGGGGCGAACGGTCGGAGCCATCGAAAATGGCGAACCCGCCGATGTCGTCGTCCGCATGGCGATCTGGCTGGCGGCGGTCGGTGTCCTGGGCGGCGTGCTCCGCTACTACTCGCGCGTCCTTGTCTTCAATGCCGCTCGCCATATCGAATATGAGCTGCGCAACGACCTCTTCGCGCACTTGCAGCGCCTTCCCCAGTCGTTCTTCCTGACCTGGCGGACGGGCGACTTGATGAGTCGTTGTGTCAACGACCTCAACTCGGTGCGGATGCTTCTCGGTCCGGGCCTGCTCTCGGTCGTGCAGACTCCGCTGCTCTATGTGGGTGCGCTGGCGATGATGTTCTCCAAGGACTGGCAGCTCGCGCTGCTGGTTCTCGTCCCCTACCCGCTGTTCATCCTGCTCGCGCGCAGTTTCGGGCGCGGGTTGCACCGCTGGAACATCGAGGTCCAGGAGGGCCTCGGCGAACTCTCGAATCAGCTGCAGGAAACGATCTCCGGGATTTCCGTGGTGAAGACCCACGCGATGGAAGACATCACCAGGGATCGGTTTGCGAAATCGAATGAGACCCTGTTTCGTCGCCAGCTGAAGTTGGTTCGCGTGAGCGGCGCGATGCCGGCAATCATCGGGCTGCTCCCGAGTCTGGCGATGCTGATCATCCTCTGGGTCGGCGGAGCGAAGATCCTGGCCGGCCGGATGACGACGGCAGAATTCTTTACTTTCGCGATGTTGATCTACCAGTTGACCTTTCCGACCTTCATCATGGGTTGGGTGTTCTCGTTGATCCAGCGCGGCGCGGCGGCCATGCAGCGCATCGACGAGGTGCTGACGATCGAGCCCTCGATCGCCGACCGCCCCGACGCCATCGCTGTGGAGACGTTGCGCGGTGAGATCGAGTTCCGCGATCTCACCTTCCACTATCCGCCATTCAGTCGAGAAGCCGCGCTGCGCGAAATCTCGCTGACGATTCCGGCGGGGACGACGCTCGGCATCGTGGGCCCCGTCGGCTCGGGCAAGAGCACGCTCGCATCGCTGATCCCGCGGCTGTTCGAGGTCGATGACGGCTGCTTGTTCATCGATGGCATCGACGTGAACCGCCTGAAACTCCGGACGCTGCGTTCTCACATCGCGATGGTTCCGCAGGATTCTTTTCTGTTTTCGATGACGCTCGCGGAGAACGTCGCCTACGGCCTGTCCGAAGCGGACCCGAAGCGAGTCGCCCAGGCCGTCGAGCGCGCACAGCTCGCCAAGGATCTCGCCGAATTGCCCCAGGGGCTGGCGACCGTGGTTGGCGAGCGCGGCGTGATGCTCTCGGGTGGGCAGCGCCAGCGCACCGCGCTCGCGCGAGCGCTCGCGCTCGATCCGAGCATCCTGATTCTGGATGACACGCTCTCGAGCGTCGACGCCGCGACCGAGCAGGCGATCCAGCGAAGCCTCGCCGAGGTCTTCGCGGGACGCACCGTGGTCTGCATCTCCCACCGCATCAGCAGCGTTCGCGGTTGCGATCAGATCGTCGTCCTCGAGGGCGGGCGCATCACCGAGCGCGGCAGCCACCGGGAACTGCTGCTCGCGGGGGGCTTCTACGCGCGGACCGCGCGCCAGCAGGTGCTCGAGGAAGAACTCGATGGAATAGGAGCCGTCGCATGAGCGCGAGCGCGGTGCACGACGAGCAGAGCCTGGGCAAGGCCTACGACGCGCGACTGTTGCTCCGGCTGTGGCCCTTCCTGCGCCCCTACAAGCGGATCTTCGCGCTCGATCTGCTGCTCTTTGCGCCGCTTTTCGTGCTCGAGCTCGCCCCCGCGTGGATCATCATGCACGGATTGGACGAGGTGTTCGGCGGCGGGGCTTTGGGCGAACCGGCCTCCTCATCGATCGCCGTCGCCGAATGGACCGGCCCCCTTTCGCAATGGGCCACGCAGATTCTCGATCCGCCGTGGATCTTTTCGCCACTCGGCTGGCTCGTGTTGCTCTACGCGGTGGTCGCGCTGGCTTCGGCGGGTCTTCAATTCTTCTACATGTATCTGTCGGCCTTGGTGGGTCAACTCGCGATGCGCGATCTGCGGGTGGAGATCTTCGACCACATCCAACGTCTGCACCTCGGTTTTTTCGATCGCTATCCGGTCGGCCGCCTGGTGACGCGCGCCACCAGCGACATCGAGAACCTCGCCGAGATGTTCTCGGCCGGACTCGTGGCGTTGATCACCGACGTGCTGAAGATGATCGGCTTCGCGGTCGTCCTGTTCGCCATCAGCTGGAAGCTCTCGTTGGCCGCGTTCGGCGTCGTGCCACTGTTGGCGGTGGCAGCGATCGTCTTCCGGTTGAAGGTTCGCGACGCGTTTCGCGAAACCCGCCTGCGCATTGCGCGCATCAACACGCAGGTCCAGGAGACGATCACCGGTATGAAGGTGGTGCAGCTCTTCACGCGAGAGCAGCGCAACATCGACGAATTCGAAGAGATGAACGCCCTGAACCGCAACGCCTGGCAGAGTTCGAATCGCTGGGAGGGGCGGCTGTTTTCGGTGGTCGAAATTGCCCAGAACCTGACGGTCGCGGTGATCCTTGGTTACGGATTCAAGCTCGCCGCGGTGGGAACCTTCTACATCTTCATCGACTACATGCGGCGCTTTTTCATGCCGTTGCGCGATCTGTCCGCGAAATATTCGGTGATGCAAAGTTCGATGGCGAGCGCCGAGCGGATCTTCGAGCTGCTCGATACGCAGCCCGAGGTCGTCGATGTCCGTCAGGGCGTCGACGCAGTCGAGCGCGCGACGGTTCGACCGGGCCGCCGGGGAGCGGTCGCGTTCGAAGGCGTCTGGTTCGCCTACAACGACGAGGAGTGGGTCCTCGAAGACGTGTCGTTCCAGCTGGAACCCGGCGAAAAGGTGGCGTTCGTCGGCGCGACCGGGTCCGGCAAGACCACGCTGATCAAGCTGCTCACGCGGCTCTACGAGCCGCAAAAAGGCCGAGTCCTGCTCGACGGTGAGGATCTGCGCTGCATCCTCCAGGCCGACGTGCGCCGTAGAGTCGCGACCGTGCTGCAGGACGTCTTCCTGTTCAGCGGCAGCATCGCCGAGAACATCGGCCTCGGCCGCGAAGGTCTGAACGACGAGGATATCGAGCGGGCAGCCCGGACTGTCGAGGCGCACCGCTTCATCGAGATGCTTCCCGACGGTTACCAGACCGAGCTTCGCGAGCGCGGCGCGGATCTCTCGGCGGGCCAACGTCAGCTGCTCTCTTTTGCCCGGGCCGTCGCCCACGGCTCCGATGTCCTGGTGCTCGACGAGGCGACCAGTTCGATCGATACGGAGACCGAAATGCTGGTTCAGCGCGGGATCCACAACCTGATGGAGGGCCGAACCGCGATCGCGATCGCGCACCGGCTTTCAACGATCCAGGACGTGGATCGGATCTACGTGCTCCACAAGGGCCGGATCGTGGAGTTCGGTTCCCACGAGGAGCTGCTGGCGCTCGAGGGCGTCTACTACCGGCTCTATCGGCTCCAATATCGCCCAGAAGAGGCGCAGGCGATTGCGGCCGGTTGACGCCAGCCCGCGAGTTGCCGGGTGCGAGCCTTCCATCGACGAAGGCGGGTCAAATCTGCCCCAACGAATCGGTTGCAATTGCCCCCATTGGAGTGGTACCACTTTGCAGTCCCCCAACGTCCCCCACTCGGCGTCGTAACTAGCACCACCGCATGGGCTGGTGGCCCAGCGGTGCGCGCGTGCTGATGGTTACAGCGAGGATCGAGTGAAGCTCAAAAGCCTGGAACTCCACGGCTTCAAATCGTTCGTGGACAAGACCGCGCTGGTCTTCAAGCCCGGCGTGACCGCGGTGGTCGGGCCCAACGGCTGCGGCAAATCGAACGTCGTCGACGCCATGCGCTGGGTGATGGGCGAGCAGTCGGCCCGCCGCCTGCGCGGCAAGGCCATGGAAGACGTGATCTTCCAGGGATCCGAGGGGCGCAGCCCCGTGGGGATGGCCGAGGTGGTCCTCACCTTTGACAACAGCGGTGGGGGCGGGCCGCCCGCGTTTTCGTCCTACGCGGAAATCCAGATCACCCGGCGCCTCTACCGGACCGGCGAGTCCGAATACCTCATCAATCGCACGCCGTGCCGGATGCGCGACGTGCACGACTTTTTTCGGGATACCGGCATCGGCACCAAGGGCTACACGATCGTCGAGCAGGGGCGGATCGCCGAGATCATCTCCGCGAAGGCCGAAGAGCGGCGGATCCTGATCGAAGAGGCGGCCGGCATCGGCAAGTACAAGGCCCGGCGCCGCGAGGCCGAATCCAAGATAGGCTTGACGGAGCAGAATCTGCTGCGGATCACCGATGTGCTCGCCGAGATTCGCCGGCAGATCAATTCGATCGACCGCCAAGCCAAGAAGGCCGCCCGCTACAAGCGGCTTCGCGAGACCCTGCGGGTCTTGGAACTCTCGATCGCCGCCGACGAGCGGCGTGCCCGCGCGGAGGAGAACGAAGCCGCGAAGGCGCGCCTTGCGGCGCTCAGCGAAGAGGTCGCGGACCTCGAATCCTCCCTCGCCCAGCGAGAACTGACCGTCCAGGCCAAACGCCTCGAACTCGCGGAGTCGGAGCGGATCCTGACCCACGGCAACGAGAGCCTGCTGACCCTGCGCACCGACATCAAGCACCACGAGGGGCAGATCGAGTTTGGCCGCAGGGAGCGCGATTCGCTTGCCGAAACGATTGCCGCCCGGCGCGGGGAGCTCGAGCGACTGAGCGAGCAGTTCCGGCTCCAGGAAGTCGAAGCCGAAGGCGCCGCAGACGAGCTGCGATCGACCGAGGGCGCGACCGCTTCGGATTCTGAACTGCTGGCCGGCAGCGAAGCAGCGGTCATCGAGGCCCGCGAGCGGCTTCGGGAAATCGAGCGCGAACGAGAGATCGCCAACGGCGCACTCGTCGAGGCGCTCACGAGCATCGCGCGGTCGGAGGATCGACTCTCCAGCATCGACGACCGCCGGGCCGAGATCGACGGTCGGATTCGCGCTTCGGACGACGTGATGGAGGTCGGGCAGTCCGAATCTTCGCGAGCGGACAGCGAACAGCGGGAGCTCGAGGAGGGATTGCGCAATCTGCTCGCCGAGCGAGATCGCTTCATGGGTTTGATGCGGCGCGCTCTCGATACCCATGAGCAGGCAGCCGCTCGAGCCCGGCAGGCGGCCGAAGAGCTGCGAGAACTGCGCGAGCGGCGGGAGACGCGCAAGGCCCGGCTCGACTCCCTGCGGGAAGTCGTGGAGCGTCGTGACGACGTCGGGGAAGGCGCGCGGCATCTGCTCTCCGCAGAGGGCCCGCAGCGGCGGGATCTCGAGTTCCACGGCCTCGTGCGGGATCTGCTGGAGGTGGACCGCGAGGTCGAGCTTGCGGTCGAGGCCGTACTCGCCGAGCGCGCTGAGGCGATCGTGGTGGATCGGCCCGCCACCGCAATCGCGGCTGTGGAGCAGCTGCGCGCCGCCCAGGCCGGTCGCAGCGTACTCGTGTCGGTGTCCAGCAGCGAGCCCGACGTGACGGGATTCGTCCCACTCGGCCAGCCGCTTCTCGAGAGGGTCCGGCCGCGCCCCGGATTCGAAGGCCTCGCCCGCACGCTGCTCGGCGGCGTCAATCTGGTTGGCGATCTTCGGGAGGTGTTGTCCGTCTACGGCGTTGGCCGCATCCCAGCGACGTTCGTGACGCTCGATGGCGATGTGCTGGCGACCGATGGCACCGTGCGCGGTGGCGCGGGAGCCGAGGGGCCGGGTCAGGGCTTGCTCGCCCGGATGGGCGAAGTGCGCGAGTTGGGGGTCGAGGTGGCCGACCTCGATCGGCAAGTGGCCGATGCGGAAGGAGCGAATCGGGATGCCGAGGCGCAGTTGGTCCGCGCTGCCGACGAACTCGACAATCTGCGAAACCGACACCACACCGCTGCGCTCGCCGTGGCGAATCACGAAAAGGATCTCGAGCGCACCCGCGAACGCGCCAAGGCCCTCGGAGAGGTCCACGAGGGTCGCGCCGCCGAGCGATCCGGGATTCTCGCGGAGATCGAGTCGCTGACCGGGGAACGCGCGCGCCTCGAGCGCACCCTCGAAGATGTGCGCGACGACCGTGCGAAGCAGCAGCGAGAACTCGACGCGCTCGTATTGCGGGCGGGTTCGTGCGGGCGCGAACTCAACCGATTGGAAACGATCGCAACCGAGCGTAGGGTGGAACACGCCGGTCGATCGGAGAAATGCGACCGGCTGCGTTCGATTCACGAACGCGCCGTCGCTGCGCTGGCGGAGACGCGAGATTGGATCGAGCGGCGCAACGGGGAAATCGCCGCCGCCGAGGCACGGCGTGAGGAGCTCGCCGAAACAATCGCGAGTTCCGAGAGGAGCCTGGAGCTCCAGCTTCGCGAGGAAGAGGCCGCTCGCGCGGGAAATGACGCGAAGCGCGACGCCTATGAGCGGATCTCCGACCAGGCGGCGAGGCTCGACGAGGGCATCCGCGAGTTTCGAAGCGAAATCTCGAGCCGCCGTGAGCAGGTCAACGCGGCGGAGCTGCGCGGTCGGGAGCTGGAACTCACACTCGCGCACCTCGACGAGTCGATCCGGGACAAATGGGATGTGGAGATTGCGAGTTGGAGTCCGCCTTTGGCCGAGCCCGAGGCGCCGGCGACCGCGCCGCTCGAAGTCGAGGCCGAAGCGACTGGCAACGACGAAGAGGAAGGCGGAGCGCCCAATGCCGCGCGCGACGCCCGCGAGAACGCACTGCTCGCGACCCTTCCCGTCGAGGAGAGGAAGAAGCGGCTCGAAGAAGTCCGCCGCAAGATCCAGAGTCTGGGTGACGTGAACCTCGGCGCGATCGAGGAGCAAGAGGAGCTGGGCGAGCGCTGGCGATTCCTCACCGAGCAGAAGGAAGACCTGGAGCGCACGCTCGCCACCCTTCGCGACGCCATCCAGCGGATCAATCGCACCAGCCGGCGTCGCTTCAAGGAAACCTTCGAAGAGGTCAGCAAGCGCTTCTCGGAGAACTTTCCCCGGCTGTTCAACGGCGGCCGTGCGAGCTTGTCGCTGACCGACGCCGACGACCTTCTCGAGGCGGGCATCGACATCATGGCGATGCCTCCAGGCAAGCGCCTCCAGAACGTCAATCTGCTCTCGGGTGGCGAGAAGACGCTGACCGCAATCGCGCTGCTGGTTTCCGTATTCCAGGTTCGCCCCTCGCCGTTCTTCTTGCTCGACGAGGTCGATGCGTCGCTCGACGACGCCAATGTCGGCCGCTTCAACGACCTCGTTCGCGAGATGGCCAGCGGGTCGCAGTTCGTCGTGATCACCCACAACAAGCGCACCATCGAAGTCGCCGACGTCCTGTACGGCGTCACGATGGAGCGCAAAGGCGTGAGCAAGCTCGTCTCCGTAGAGATGCACTGAGCGGGGTGCTCTCTGGGCCCGTCGCGCGGGCCTGCCGCGGCTCTCTCGGCAGCTGCGAAAGGCCGCTATGTTCCGGCGCGCGATGGAACAATCCCTGATCGCCATTCTCGAAGCCTGGGCGATTCGCAACCCGCTGTTGCTGGCTCTGCTCCTGGGCTCGATCGCTCTGGCCGTCGCCGGGGTAATCGGCTCTGCCTGGCGGTCCGGTCGGCGGTCGGTGGCCGCGGCTCCCGATCGCGAGTTCGAAACGCTCGCCGCGCCGGCCATCGAGCCCCCGGGTGCCGCGCGACTGCGCGATCGCTTACGACTGACCCGAGAGGGCCTGGTCGGTCGGGTCGGCCAGTTACTCGGAGGCCGAACCGTCGACACCCAGCTGCTCGATCAGCTGGAGGCGTTGCTCTTCGAGGCGGATCTAGGGGTTCAGACGACGGATAGCCTGCTCGCGAAGGTTCGCTCGGACGCGCGCGGGGGCGACGCCGAAAAAGTGAAGAGCGTTCTCCGCGACGCGATCCTCGAAAAACTTCGACGCGTCGAACCCGCCGCGGGGCTCGCTACGGCCGGGAGCCCCCATGTGATCCTCGTACTCGGTGTCAACGGCGCGGGAAAGACGACTTCCATCGGCAAGCTCGCCGCGCGCTACCTGGCCTCTGGACGCAGCGTGATCCTCGGGGCCGGCGACACCTTTCGCGCGGCCGCCATCGAGCAACTCGAGGTCTGGGGCGAGCGGACGGGCTGCGAGGTCATCGCCGGCCCGTCCGGCGGCGATCCGTCCGCGGTCGCGTTCGACACCGTCAAGGCGGCCGTAGCTCGGGGGATCGACGTCGCGATCATCGACACAGCGGGGCGTCTGCAGACCAAGCGTCCGCTGATGGAAGAGCTTGGCAAGATGGTGCGGGTGATCGGAAAGGGGCTCGCGGGCGCGCCCCACGAAGTCCTGCTGGTTCTCGATGCGACGACCGGGCAGAACGCGATTTCTCAGGCGCGGCTGTTTACCGAGGTCGCGGGCGTGACGGGCCTCGTCCTCACCAAACTCGACGGAACCGCCAAGGGTGGCGTCCTGATCGGATTGGCAGACGCATTGGGAATACCGGTCAAATTCGTCGGCGTCGGCGAGGCCGCCGAGGATCTTTGCGATTTTTCAGCGGACGAGTTTGTCGAAGCGTTGTTCGAGGGAGCGACGGTCCCAGAAACGCCCTGAAGGATTTGACGGTGAAGCTTTGAAGATGACGCGATTCGCGATGGCGCTCGATCAGGGAACGACTTCATCCCGGGCCATTCTTTTCGAGCGCGACGGGAGCATCGCAGCGCTCGATCAGGTCGAATTTCCGCAGTACTTCCCCAAGCCCGGCTGGGTCGAGCACGATCCGCTGGAGATCTGGGAGAGCCAGCTTCGAGCCGCGCGCGGCGTTCTCGCCAAGGCGCGCGCCCAGGCCGGCGAGGTCGCGGCCATCGGGATCACCAACCAGCGGGAGACGACGGTCGTCTGGGATCGAGCGACCGGCGAGCCGATCCATCCGGCGATCGTCTGGCAGTCGCGGCAGACCGCCGCGATCTGCGACGAACTGAGATCCCGAGGCCTCGAGGACGAGGTTCGCAAGCGCACCGGTCTCGTACTCGACGCCTACTTCTCGGCCACAAAGGTACGCTTCATTCTCGACGCGGTAGACGGCGCTCAGCAGCGGGCCGAGCGCGGTGAGCTCGCGTTCGGGACGATCGACAGCTGGCTGCTCTACAAACTCACCGGCGGACGGGTTCACGCGACGGAAGTCTCCAACGCCTCGCGGACGCTGCTCTACAACATCCACGAGCGCCAATGGGACGATCTGCTGTTGGGCGAATTGCGGATTCCCCGCGCGATGCTTCCTGAAGTACGCGACAGCAGCGGGAACTTCGGGGTCACGGAATCCGAGTGGTTCGGCGCTGAGATTCCGATTACGGGAGTTGCAGGAGACCAGCAGGCCGCGCTCTTCGGTCAGGGCTGCACGGCGCCCGGCCTCGCGAAGAATACCTATGGGACCGGCTGTTTTCTGCTGATGAACACCGGGGGGGATGCGCACGCCTCGAGTACCGGTCTGATTACCACGATGGCCTGGTCGATCGGCGGCCGGGTCGAATACGCGCTCGAGGGCAGCGTGTTCGTTGCGGGAGCCGCCGTGCAGTGGCTGCGCGACGGCATCGGCTTGATTCGCGAGGTGCGCGATTCGGAGGCCGCCGCGAAGTCCGTCGAAGATACCGGTGGTGTCTACCTGGTACCCGCATTCGTGGGACTCGGTGCACCCTATTGGGACGAGCGAGCCCGGGGGACCATCGTCGGGATCACGCGCGGGACGACTCGCGATCACATCGTGCGGGCGGCGTTGGAGTCGATTGCGTATCAGACCCGGGACGTGGTGGAATGCTTTCGTGCGGATTCTGGGCTCGAACTCGACGTGCTGCGCGTCGATGGGGGAGCTGCGACGAACGATTTTCTCATGCAATTTCAGGCCGACATCCTGGGTGTGTGCATCGAGAGACCGCCGCTGCTCGAAGTCACGGCGTTGGGCGCCGCGCTGCTCGCGGGTCTCGCTGTCGGGTTCTGGTCCGATCGCGCGGAACTCGGATCGACAGGTGGGCGCGCGCAGGTCTTCGAGCCGACCCTCGGTGCCGAACGACGCGAGGTGCTCTACGCAGGCTGGAAGAGGGCGGTCGAGCGCTCCCGAAATTGGGACGAGGCCTAGGCCGTTGCACCCTTCGCAGCCGCTGGTCATCGCGCATCGCGGTGCCTCAGGCTATCGCCCGGAGAACACGCTTTCCGCTTTCCAGTTGGCCGTCGATCAACGCGCCGACATGATCGAAATCGATCTGCACCTCTCGCGTGACGACGCCATCGTCGTCCGCCACGCTGGGGATCTCGCAAGCCTCGGCCTTCAGCGCGAGCTTCGCGCGACGGATCTCGCGCAAATTCGAAGCCTCGACGCGGGAGAGGGCGAGAAGATTCCGACGCTGGTCGAGGTGCTCGACCGATTCGGATCGGAGATCGCGTTCAACCTGGAGATCAAGAGCAGTTCAGATGGCGCGTATCCGGGCCTCGAGGCGGCTGCGCTTCGCGCCGTGGAAGGTCGAGGGCTGCTCGCGTCGACACTCTTCTCTTCCTTTTGCGACGATATTCTCGGACGGCTGCGCGCGTTGTCTTCGGAAGCGAGGTTGGCCGTTCTGGTTTCGGCGCGCCGACCCGCGGGAGCGCTCGGGCGTGCCCGGGCGGTTGGCGCCGAGGCTGTCAATCCCTGGTTTGGGCTCGCCAACGCGGATTGGATCGATGTCGCGCACGCCGAAGGATTCGCTGTGTATCCGTATACGGTCGACGAGCCGACGGAACTACGCAGGTGCCTCGAAGCCGAGGTTGACGGGCTCTTTACCAATTACCCCGATCGACTTCGCGAACTGGTGGGCGCTTCGCTCCCACAATCCCAGCGTTCGTTTGACTGATCGCAACGCAGTTTGACCGGGCCTTTCTGTCGCCTTCCGGCTCGCCTGATTCGGTCGGTTCTTTCTTCGACAATCGCTTGACGTATTCCATCGGTCCTCGGTAGGATCGCAGCACAACGGGGGACCTCTTCATTTCCAGAGCAGCCTCGAAATCCAGCGACTTTGATCGACTCGAGCGCGCGATCCGGGCGCTGGTCGAATCACACGACCTGCTCCGCGTGGAAAATGCGGGGCTGCGGACCGCACTCGTCGAGGGCGGACAGCGCATCCGGGCCCTCGATTCGGAATTGATTGCCGCGAACCAGCGGCGGCAGGACGCCTACAAGCGCATCGGCGAGTTGATCGCTCACCTCGATCAACTCGACGCGCAGTTCGCGGAGGACGGCGAGTAGTGTCCACCAAGCCGGTCGTCACGGTCACGATAAGGGGCCAGGAATTTCGGATCCGAACGGACGACGACGAAGCCTCACTGCAGCGGGTCGCCAAGTACCTCGACGACACCATGGCGACGATTGAAAAGAAGACCGGCACCGTCGATTCCCTGCAGCTGGCCCTGCTGTCGGCGCTGAATCTCGCCCGCGAACTCGTCGAGCTTCGCGAGCGTGGCGGTGCACAGGGACTGCCTGCCGCGGGCGTTGATCCGGTTCGCTTCGAGTCGCTGATCGACCTCGCGGAGTCAGCGCTCGAGGCCCACGCGGTCGGGCAATAGTCGGGCGCGCGTTCTATGGTGAGGGCGATGTCCTCCCAGCTCATGGAGTCCAAGCGCCGACTGCGTCGGCAGATGTCGCGGCTGCGAAAAGACGTCACAGCCGCGGATTCCGCGCGGGCGGGCGAGGCAGCCGCAAGCGCGTTGATCGATCTGGGATTGGCGAGGCGCGCCAAGCGGATCGCGCTCTACGCGGCTCTTCCCTACGAGCTTCCCACGCGACCCCTGTTCGACGCGGTCGTTGAGAAAGGCGGTGCTGCGCTTCTGCCTCGCACCGCAGATCCGCCCGGGCTCGAATTTTTCGCCGTGGAGCACTGGGAGGACCTTCGCCCGGGCGCGTTCGGCGTGTTGGAGCCCCAGAATGACGGGGCCGCGGTTTGCCTGATGCCCGGCGATCTGGTGGTGGTGCCGGGGGTCGCGTTCGATGAAGACGGTTACCGTCTAGGCCACGGCAAGGGCTACTACGATCGCGCGTTCGCGACCGAACTCGGCGACGTTCCCACTCTCGTGGGCTTCGGTTACGAATTCCAGATTGTGGACGCCGTTCCCCACGACCACAGGGATCGCCAGATGGATGCCATCGTTACCGATCAAAAGGTTCGGGATTGCTCGGGGTGTCTCCGATGAGCGACCGGACCCTCGCGCGCGAAGCTGCGCGGCAGCTGGACGTGATGCGCGAGGGCGCCGTGGCGTTCCACGGCGAGGAAGAGCTCCGGCTAAGGCTGATCGTCGCGTTGAAAGAACAGCGCCCGCTGCGAATCAAGCTCGGGATGGATCCCTCGACGCCGGACCTCCACATCGGACATACGGTCGTCCTGAATAAACTCACCAGGATCCAAGAGCTCGGCCACACTCCGATCTTCCTGATCGGGGATTTTACGGCCCGCATCGGAGATCCGTCCGGAAAGAACAAAACGCGCCCGGCGTTGGACGTCGACACCGTCGAGCGCAACGCAAAAACCTATGTCGAACAGGTTGGGCGGATTCTGGACGTCGAAAACGCGGAGGTGCGATTCAATAGCGAGTGGATCGAGGATCTGTCCTCTGCCGATTTCGTTCGCCTATGCTCGCACTACACGGTCGCCCGGATGCTCGAGCGCGACGATTTCGCGCAGCGCTACGCGGCAAACGAGCCGATCTCCGTCCACGAATTTCTCTATCCCTTGATTCAGTCCTACGACTCCGTGGCGCTGTGCGCCGACGTCGAACTCGGGGGCACGGATCAGACCTTCAATCTGCTGATGGGGCGCGAGATCCAGCGCGACTACGGCCAGCCCCCCCAGGCGGTCATCACCCACCCGCTGCTGGTGGGCAGCGATGGCGCCAAGATGTCGAAGAGCCTCGGAAACGGGATCGGTATCAGCGATCGGCCCGACGAGATGTTCGGCAAGGTGATGAGTGTTTCCGACACGCTCATGCTCGAGTACTACGACCTGCTCCACGACGGCCGCTGGGAGGCGCTGAAGCGCCTCCGCGAGGCGCTCGGACGGGGCGAGAGCGGCCCGATGGAATTCAAGCTGGGCCTCGCCCGGGCCCTCGTGGAGCGGTTTGCAGGGGCCGAAGCCGCTCGCGAGGCCGCGGAGCAGTTCCGAAACGTCGTTCAGGACAAGCGGACTCCGAAGGATCTCGAGGAGGTGCGCTGCGAGACCGGCCCTGGGGGAGAAATCGGCCTCGTGGAGCTCCTGGAGCGCTTGGAACTGGTCGCCTCCCGCAGCGAGGCGCGGCGCCTGGTCGGCCAGAAGGCGGTGCGCGTCGACGGTGAGGTCGTCGCAGACCCGACGCTGCGGCTGTCGGCTGGCTGCTACCTGTTGAAGGTCGGGAAAAGGCGCTTTGCTCGGGTTCGACTGATCTGATTTTCTCCCCAAGGGGCGCTCTATCCCATCGAGGGCCCTTGACCGCTCTCAGCCCGCGACGTAAATTCTTGCCCCGGCACGATTTTGTAGGCACCTCGGGCAGTTGAGTCGATCCCGGGTGCTTTTTCGCCTGCGATGCCCGAAACAGGTATCGCCAGGCTTCAACGGTTCTTTGAAAACTGAATAGCGTGCGGTCCATCGGGTTTGGAAAGCCCGATCGGATGGTTGGAGCAACAAATTTCCACAACGACAGCACCTCGAACACCCTCGTGTTCAGGGTGCTGTGCAACTCCGAACAATCCGATGTGTGTTCCGTAAGTGCACACATCAGAGTACAGTTCAAACTGGAGAGTTTGATCCTGGCTCAGAACGAACGCTGGCGGCGTGCTTAAGACATGCAA
>JADFQO010000003.1:90000-142262 GCA_022561775.1 Myxococcales bacterium
CAACTGCGGCGTGTGCGAGCCGGAGTGCCCCTGGGAGGCCATCTTCGAGGACGAGCAGGTGCCGCCGACTTTTTCCGATGATACGGGGCTCAACGCCAAGATTCTCGATGACAAGGACTCCTTCTCGGTTCCGGAAGTCGAAGACCAGCCCAAACCGAGCCCGCAGCAGATCGAAAAAAACAAAGCCAAGTGGGGCTACCCGGCGTAGAAGGGACGGCCCTCTGGGCCATCCAATCTACGCTATACGGCGTGAAGAATAGGCCCTCTGGGCTATCGAATTACGCTTGGAAGGCTCGATGCCTGGGTCCGGCTGGATCCATCCATCGAGCCTTCCGGCATTTCTGATTTGATCAACCGGTTGGATTGCTCGGCGGTTCGCTGAACTTAGCCGGCTGCGTCGAAGGCCTTGGCCATTACCTCGACGGGCGCGTCCAACCCGGTCCACTCGCGCAGTTGCTCTGCGGCCTGATGGACGAGCATCCATTTACCCGGGATCGTGCGCGCTCCACGCGACGCCGCATCGCGCAGTAGCCGGGTTTCGGGAGGCTCGTAGACGGTGTCCATGACTACGGTACCTGCGGTGATCCAGCTCGGATCGACGGGCGATTCGTCTCCGGCGAGGCCAACGGATGTGGTGTTGACCAGAATGTCGTGGGGGATGTTCTCGAGCGCGGAGATCGGACCGGCCGCTTCCGCTCCGAGGTCGGCGCAGAGTTGTCGGGCCCGATCTTGGCTGCGATTGAGCACGGTCACTTTCGCGCCCCGCGCGCGCAGACCGTAGACCACCGCACGCGCGGCGCCTCCGGCGCCGAGTACGACCGCGCGGGTATCGGCCAGTTCTGTGGCGCTCTCGATTGCGCGAACGGCGCCCAGCCAGTCGGTATTCGACCCCACGAGCTTCGCTCCGCGTCGGGTGACCGTATTGACGGCGCCGATTTGCTGCGCGGTCTCATCGATGTCGTCCAACAATGCGATGACGGCTTCTTTGTGTGGGATCGAGATCGCGAGCTGCCGGATGCCGAGCGCGCGCAGCCCGGAAATCGCGGCGGAAAGATCTTCCGGCAGCACGTCGAAGGCCAAGTAGGCGGCGTCGACACCCAGAGCCGCGAAGGCCGCATTGTGCATCGCCGGGGAGCGCGTGTGTCCGGCCGGGTGAAGCGCGATGCCGCAGAGTTGCGTGTCGGCACTGATCGCCAATCGGGAGGTCATCGGGATTCCATCCTCTGCCGCGGAGGCTATCCTATTCCGCACACCACCGGCACGGAGAACGGGCAGCGGAGCCGCGATGAGAGAGGAGAGGCTGGGGAGATGGCGGACGCAAGAGTAGCGATCATCATGGGCAGCCAGAGCGACTGGAGCGTGATGCGATCCGCCGAAGAGGCTCTCGAGGCTCTCGGAATCACTTCCGACGTGCGCATCATCTCGGCCCATCGCACCCCGGAGCGGTTGACGGCCTTCATTCGGGAAGCGGAGGAGAGCGGCATCGAAGCGATCATTGCGGGCGCGGGCTGCGCGGCTCACCTCGCCGGGGTGACCGCAGCCCACACCGTGTTGCCCGTGCTTGGCGTCCCGCTGGAGGGTTCCGCGCTCAACGGGCTCGACGCGTTGCTCGCCACCGTGCAGATGCCCGGCGGAATTCCCGTTGCGACGTTTGCGATCGGAAAGGCAGGCGCCAAGAATGCGGCGTTATTTGCCGCGGCGATCATTGCGCGCTTCGACGACGCGGTGCGCGAAAGACTCGTCAAGTTCCGCGAAGCCGAATCAGCGGCGGTACCGCACGCGCCGAAGCGAGACTGATCTAGGCGCGGCGCGTCCAGCTATTGCCGGCTGCGCGCGAGCGCGGCCTTCAGATCTTCCCAGACGACCTTGCGGTTCGCAGCTGTGTACTGGCGCAGTAGGTAGGCGGGGTGGAAGGTCGGCATCAGCGGAATGCCCCGGTACTCGTGCCAGGTCCCGCGAACCCTCGTGATCGAAACATCGCGTCCCAGCAGCAGGCTCGTTGCGGGGCGGCCCAACGCGACGATCGTACGGGGCCTGACCGCGTCGATCTGGCCATCCAGAAACGGCTTGCAGGTGGAGACCTCGTCGGGTCGGGGCGTGCGGTTTCCGGGCGGTCTGCACTTCACGATGTTGCAGATGTAGACCTCGCTGCGCGGAATCTCGAGGCCGCGTTCGATCATCCGCGTCAGGAGTTCACCTGCGCGGCCCACGAAGGGCAATCCGCGCCGATCTTCTTCTTGCCCGGGCCCCTCGCCGATGAACATCAGCGCCGCGTCGGGATTGCCGTCTCCGAATACGATCCGATTGCGAGCCTCACAGAGGGGGCAGCGCGTGCACTCGCCGAGTTCGAGCCGCACGTCTTCGAGGGTTCGCGCTCCGCCCCCTCGCTGCGGCCGGGCGAAATCCCGGTCCGGTTGTTGTAGGGCCGGTGCATCGAGACGCGGCCGTAATTCAATCGCGGCATCACCCCTCCCGTCGAACTGCTCGACGCCTTCCTCAGCCAGTTCCTTCAGCGTCGCTCGGACGCTGCGCAGCAGCGAACAGGTCTCGGCGGTCAGCGCGGGGTCCACGTCGAGCTTCCCCCGCTCAGTCGGTCGAAGGCGTGCCGGATTTCCGAGATCGACAGCGCGACGTCGGTCGGATCCAGGATCGCTGCGCCTTCGGCCTTGGGCTCGCCGGTACCGGGTTCGATCGTGCCGTGTCGCTGAGCTTCGATCTTCTCGATGACCTCGAACTCGAAACCCGGGTCGTTGACTTCGTCGTGGCAGGTACCGCAGATCTGCAGGATCACGCACGAGTCGCACTTGTCGCCGAGTGACACGATGCTGCCGATTTTCGCAGCGCCTTGTTTCGCGTGTTCGCCACCGGGTCCGTGGCAGGATTCGCAACCCACCCGCGCCAGATCGGTGTGGGATTTCACCACGCCATCTCTTGGGAATCCTCCCGGTCGTCCGAATCCCGTGGTATGACAAGCGAGGCAATCGGCATTGGCGCTCTTGCCGGCCTTCGACAGTGTCGCCACGGCAGCCGCGTGTGGGCCCGCGGCCCAGGTCTCGTACTCGCTCTCGTGGCAATCCCGACAGGTGTCCGAGCCCACGTGCTGGGCGTTGGTCGGGAGCACGTCGCGTGGAGCGCCAATCTCTTCAATCAGCGCCTGGCGCTCCTCGAGTGAGAGCTTCGTTACATGGGCATTCGCCGCGTGAGAGATCCGCGGGAGGAATGTCGCGTATTCGAAGCCGAGTGAGTGTTCCGGCGTGTGGCAGGTCGCACAGGCCGCCGAGTAGTCGCCTTTCGGCGCGAAGCCCGGGGAGAGATGTGGTCCCCCCCGCCCGTGGCACGACTCGCAGCCCACGTCTTCCAATTCGTGAGTTTGTTTTGCACTCGTGAAGCCGCCAGGTTCGGAATAGCCGACTACATGGCAACCGACGCACTCCTCGTCGTTGGCTGCGCCGTGCTTCACCAGCGTGTTGTAGGCGCTCGCGTGCTTGGTGAAGAACCAGGTTTCCTGCTCCAATTCGTGACAGACCCCGCACGTCTCACTGCCGCTGAAGCCCACCCTAC
This sequence comes from Myxococcales bacterium, assembly GCA_022561775.1. Classification (GTDB taxonomy): domain Bacteria; phylum Myxococcota_A; class UBA9160; order UBA9160; family SMWR01; genus JACZVU01. The sequence goes on from JADFQO010000003.1 coordinate 93,562, forward strand.
GGAGCAGCATGGGGACGGGGGCCGCTGAGAGCATGGCCATTCTCATGCGCGCCAGGGGCTCGTCTGTCGGGGGATCCCAACCTTGTACGTGGGCCGCAATGCGGCCCTTGGCGTCGATGAAGAACGTGTCCGGCACGCCTCCGAACACCCCGTAATCGCCCTGGATCGAGCGGTCGTCGTCGAACGCGAGCGGAAAAAAGTCGAGGTTCTTGCTTTTGAGCTCGCGTCGCACGGCACCCGTCCGCCCCGTGATCTCGATTCCGATCAATGTCGGTCGTTTATCGGCGGGCAGTTCGGCCAGCGCCTCGCGGTAGAAGGTCAATGCCTTGTGGCAATGCGAGCAGGTGTGAAGGAAGAAGATCAAGATGACTGCTTTGCCCCGGTGCGCGGCCAGGTCGAAGCGTTCCTGGCTGTCCATGATGTCGACGGTGAAGAGCGGCGCCACCGGGCGATTTCCCAGAGTGGGTTCGCTCTTGCTCGCGAGGGCAGGAAGACGCAGGGCCTCTCGGATCTGGCTTTCGATTGCTCTTTCCGCATCCGGTGCATGGGACATCAATTGCTGGATACCGAAGATGATGTAGCCGTCGGCGTCCACGCCGAACAGGGCCATCGGTTGGCGTAGTCCCATACGCCGTGCGATGGCCGCGGAGGAATCGTCGAGCACCTTGAAATCGATGCTGTTTTCTTTCGCGAATGAAAGAGCCGTCTCGCGATCCGATCCGGTGGCGACGCCGAGGATGTCGAAGTTGTACTTGCCGCGGAGTTTCGAGATCTTGCCAATCGCTTTCGTGGTTGCAGTGGCGGCCTTGATTTCCGGGTTGAAGAAGTAGACGACGAGCCTCTTTCCGAGCATCGACGAGACTTCTAGCCGCTCGCCCTCGAGCGTCCGACCTGCAAAGTTCGGCAAGGGTCTCTCGCGTCGGGGTTTTGCTTCTTTCTTCGGCCCCTTGGCTGCGGGGGCGGCCTGAGCCTCGCTGGTAACGGGCGCTGCGGCATCGCCCGACGTGGCGTTTCCGCAGGCGACGACCAGTCCCAAGAGCGCGATTACGAGGATTCGGTCGTGCACGCACCGCAGCATACGAGCCGCATCCCCTGCCGGCAACCGACCTCCCTCGCCTGAAGAACGTTTCTCGTCCGATGAGCCGGTCGAAGATGCGATGCTCGGCGCATCTCTGCACGAGGTGTGCGTTTCGATTCAGGTCCAGGTTGATTGGCGCCCCGATCGGACAGCGCTACGGGCGCTTGGCGTCCCACTTTTTGCGCGCTTGCGCCAGCTGCTCCTTGAAAAAGGCGTTGTCCGGCTCGAAGGCGACGGCCGTCTGTAGATTGCGGACAGCACTGTCGAAGTCGCCTTGCCGGAGGTTGGCGCTCGCCAGGTTGAAATACTGCCGCCCCTGTGGCGTGCGCCCCTCCCGGGCCTCGGTTTGCTTGCGGCTGCCGGCCGCCTCCGCTTCTGCGAGCTGCATCCTCACGCCAGCCTTGGCTGTGATCTGTTGATCGTAGGCAGTCCGGCGGCGCGGGTTGCGCAAGATGGAATAGGCTTCGCTGATTCGCTTGGAGATCTCGTCGATGGCCCGGCGGATCTCTGGTTGGTGGTGCCGATTGCTGTCTGGATGAAATACGCGTGATGTTGCGTGATAGGCTCGTTTGATGTCGCTGGGCTTGGCGTCGTAGCGCAGGTGGAACAACTGGTAGTAGTCGAGTTCTCCGAGGATCGCAGCGAGAGCCGTGATCTCCGTAGGGGCGAGATCGGCCATTCTCTAGGCCTTCGTTTCGTCGTCGCCGGGTCCCTCTAGGTCCGTGCCGGGCCGTTCGAACAATTCTTCCTCCAACTCTTTGGCATCGGGTTCGTCCAGGGTCGGAGCGGTGATGGTAAGGTCTTCATCGACCGCCGTGATCTTTCCACCGGGCGTCGGATCGATCGCGGCCGGCGTGAGTTTCACGTCTTCTAGCCCCTCGCGTTCCAGAAGGTCGTCGGACTCTGGCAGCAGGTCGTCGCCCATGAGCGTGGGTTTGGATTTGACCGATTTGGTTTTTGGTTTCGCACCTTCAACGGGCTGCAGCGCCTGGTCCGGTGCGAGCGCCTCATCGGTATGGGCTGGCCGGCCGCCCTGTGTCGGCTGGCTGAGCGTCGAAGCCACGCGATCCGTTCGCTGTGACTGGATGATGCTCTCGATGTCGCCTTCCGACAGTCCCGCAGAGAGCGTGATGCGAGTGGAAGCCTGTTCGCCCGTCGAGACATCCTTCGCCTTCACCTCCACGATGCCGTCTACGTTGATCTCGAAGGTGATGTCGATCGAGACTTCACCCCGGCGCGCTTTTTCGAAACCCGAGAACATGAACTGGCCGAGAAGCTCGTTTTCCTGCGCGTTGCGGGATTCACCCTGATAGACGCGGATGTCCACGGATTCCTGATAGTCCTTGAACGTGGTGAATCTCCGCGTTTGCTCGATGGGTACCGGGGTGTTGCGTTCGATAATGGACTCGGCGAGGCCACCGGCCACACCGATGCGCAAGGAAAGCGGAGTGACGTCGAGCAGGAACGCGTCATCGCTGGTGGGGTTCACAAGCGATGTCGCGAAAATCGCGGCTCCGATCGCGACCACCTCGTCAGGGTCGACATCGGATTTGAGTTCCTGCTGGAAGTATTGGCTTACGGCATCTCGAATCAGGGGAAGTCGCGTGGGTCCGCCGACGAGAATCACGCCATCGAGATCCCGCGCAACCTCGCCCGCCTGCGCGAGAGCCGCGTCGCAGACCACGAAGGTGCGCTGGATCAGATCGTGAACCAACTTCGCGTATTCACCGGTCGTGAGGGTTCGCTCGATCGAAAGAGGCTGCCCGTCCGGGCCGGCGATCACGTCTGGAATCCGGATCTCCACGTCGTCCTCTGTCGACAGCGCCCTCTTGGCTCCCTCGGCGGCCACCTTGAGTTTTTCGAAGGCGAAGGGGTCGTTTCGGAGCCTGATGTTGTGTTTGCTCAGGAATTCGTCCGCCAGCAGATCGATGACGCGATCGTCGAAGTCGTCTCCTCCGAGGAACGTGTCGCCGCAGGTTGCGAGGACTTCGAATACGTCGTCGCCGATCTCGAGTATGGAAATATCGAAGGTTCCGCCGCCGAGATCCCAGACCGCGACCTTTTGGTTGAGACCTTTCCCGAACCCGTACGCGAGCGCGGCTGCAGTCGGCTCGTTGAGGATTCGCAGCACTTCGAGGCCGGCGATTCGTCCGGCATCTTTGGTCGCCTGCCGTTGATTGTCGTTGAAGTAGGCGGGAACCGTGATAACCGCCTTCGAGATGCTCTCCCCGATCTGCGTCTCGGCTACGGTCTTCATCTCTCGCAGAATCATCGCCGAGATTTCTGGGACCGTGAACTGCTCATCTCCGATCTCGATCACGACGCCGTGGCTGTCGCCTTCGGCGATCTTGTAGGAGCAGATCGCCTGGGCTTTCTTCACTTCTTCGGAGCCGTAGAAGCGCCCCATCAATCTCTTCGCGGACGCGATGGTCCGGATGGGGTCGTGGATGAGGCCCGCACGCGCCGCGTTGCCGACCGAGATCGACCCGCCCTCCTGGAAGAAAACGACACTCGCGGTGGTCCGCTCGCCGTAGGTGTTGGCGAGTACGGTCGTGGTGTCCCCCTCTCGGATCGCGACGCAGGAGTTGCTCGTTCCAAGATCGATTCCGATCGCTCTTTCGGGCATTTCCGTCTCTTCCCCGCTGCGGCTGGGGCATCGCCGCCCAGCCTCGGATGGGTGGGGCCGGACCTGGGCCCACCGTGTCGTCTTTGGTATCGGCAGAATTCCCGTTTGCTCAAGTAGTACGCACGCTTGTCGGCCCCATTATCTCCTCCAGCCGAGGCTCTGTCCCCTCGGGGAATCCAGGCCTGACGGGTCGCGAACCTTAAAAAGCCTTCGAGTCCGATTACTTGGCCTCGATCCAGCCAAGTGCTAACAAGGCCGCCTCGCCCGGAGAAACCATGTCAGGTCATTCGAAGTGGTCCACCATCAAGCGCAAAAAGGGCGCCGCAGATGCCAAGCGCGGCAAGATCTTCACCAAATTGATCCGCGAGATCGCGACCGCGGCCCGCATGGGGGGAGGCGATGTCGATTCCAATCCCCGTCTCCGCCTGAGCTGTGAAAGGGCGCGTTCGGCGAACATGCCCAAGGACAACATCGAGCGGGCGATCGCGAAGGGCACCGGCGCGGGCGAGGGCGAAGCCTACGAAGAGGTGGTCTACGAGGGCTACGGTCCCGGTGGCGTCGCCGTCTACATCGAGGCGCTCACGGACAACAAGAACCGCACCGTCGGCGATGTCCGCCACATCCTCTCGAAGCACGGCGGTAACCTGGGGGCGAGCGGCTGCGTCAGCTATTTATTCGAAAAACGAGGCGTTCTGAGCTTCGATCGCTCGCGAGTCGACGTGGACCGGTTGCTCGAGGCCGCCCTCGAAGCGGGCGCGGACGATGTCATCGAGGACGACACCCATATCGACGTGGTCATCGCACTGACGGGTTTCGAGTCGCTCAAACGCGAGCTGTTGGCGGCCGGTTTCGAGCCCGAGCGGGCGGGTATCGAGATGGAGCCGACCACCACGGTTGCGGTGGGGGGGGCCGAGGCCGAGTCGATGCTGAGTCTGGGCGACGCGTTGGACGACCTCGACGATGTGCAGCACGTCTACGCGAACTTCGACATCTCCGACGAGGAGATGGCGCGGATCGCCGGTTAGCCGTGGCCGGATCTGGCGATGCGCGCACCCTCGCCTCGCTTGCTAGACTCGGATCCGCCTCCCCTCCTCCGAGATTGAAAACATCTGGCGCACCCACGGGTTTGCCGCAGGGTCCGTCGGTCGCGGGCGTGAGGTCTCGATGCGCATCCTCGGAATCGATCCGGGCTCGGCAGCTACCGGTTTCGGCATCGTCGACTCGGAGGCCGGCAGGCTGATTCACGTCGCTCACGGAACACTCCGCCCGTCGCCGCGCTCGTCGATGGCCGAACGGCTCCACTACCTGCATCAAGCCATCAGCGAGGTGGTGCGCGATCACGCGCCCGATGCCGCGGTGATCGAACAGGTCTTCGTCTCTGCGAGCGCGCGTTCGGCGTTGGTGCTCGGGCAGGCTCGCGGCGTTGCGCTGGCTGCGGTGGGTGCGAGCGGCAGAGCGGTGATCGAATACTCGGCGTCGCGCATCAAACTGGCTGTGACCGGAAACGGGCGGGCCGGCAAGGTCCAGGTGCAGAACATGGTGCGGAGACTGCTCGAATTGGACCGCCCGCCCGCCCAGGATGCCGCGGACGCGCTCGCCGCCGCGATCTGTTACGCGAACGCCGGGAGAATCGGCGCGCTGACCCAGGGGGTCTGTTTTCCCGCAAAACGCTCCGCGTTGCGGGCGAGGCGGGCGCCGTGATTGCGCGGCTGGAGGGAGCGCTGCGCCTCGTCGCACCCACCTGTGTGGTCGTCGACGTGGGCGGCGTTGGCTACGAGGTCAACATTCCGTTGTCGACCTTCACGGAACTTCCCGATGAGGGTGAGTCTGTCGTGCTCCGGATCTACACGCACTCGCGCGAGGGCGCGATCCAGCTGTTCGGTTTTCTTACCGAAAGCGAGCGCGCGGCGTTCACCCTGTTGCTTCGCGCCAATCGGGTCGGGCCCAAGCTCGCCCAGACCGTACTCTCTGGAATTTCGCCAGCGGAGTTGTTCGAAGCCATTCAACTGGGCAAGGTGGCAGTCCTCCGCGCGGCGCCCGGCGTCGGAAGCAAGACGGCGGAGCGCATCCTGCTCGAACTCCGCGATCGAACCGGAGAACTTGCAGCGTCGCTGACTTCTGCAGGAGAATTGGAGCCACCGCTGGAAGGTGACGATCCGTCGACGACCTCTCTGGGTCAGGCGTTGTCGGCGCTGCTGAACCTCGGCTATTCCAGGCAGCAGGCGGATGTCGCACTGACCCGTGCCGCGAATGCTGAGGGGGATGATCCGACCCTCGAGGGACTCGTTAGGGGTTCGTTGCGGATGTTGATGAAATGACTCTCGCGCGCGAGGAGATCGGACCGCTTTCGCGCGCCGCGCTGCCGGGCGAAGAGGCGCTCGAGGCCCGGCTTAGGCCGGCCACCCTCGACGAGATGGTCGGCCAGGATCGACTGCGCGAAAACCTTGCGGTGTTCATCCGCGCGGCGCGTGATCGCGGTGAAGCACTCGACCACCTGCTCTTTCACGGCCCGCCGGGCCTCGGCAAGACCTCGCTCGCCCACGTCGTCGCCAACGAGATGGGCGCTTCGATCCGCGTGACGAGTGGACCCGCCGTCGAGAGACCCGGAGATCTGGCTGCGATGCTCACGAATCTCCAGTCGGACGAAGTGCTGTTCATCGACGAGATTCACCGGTTGTCCGCGCCGGTAGAGGAAATTCTCTACCCGGCGATGGAGGATTTCAAACTCGACATCATGATCGGGCAGGGTGCGGGTGCCCAATCGATCCGCCTGGATCTGCCGCGCTTCACGTTGATTGGCGCGACCACCCGTGCGGGGTTGCTGACCTCTCCGCTGCGGGACCGATTCGGCTGGTCGGCACGCCTCGAGTACTACCCCCCGAAAGACCTCGAACGCATCCTCGCCCGAAGTGCTCGGGTCCTCGGCGTGGAGCTCGAGGCCGGCGCCTGCACCGAGGTCGCGCGGCGTTCGCGCGGCACGCCGCGGATCGCCAACCGATTGTTGCGGCGGGTTCGCGATTTCTCGGAGGTCGCCGAGGGGCGTGGCAGCGCGATCGATGGCAAGCGCTCTCGCTACGCGCTCGAACGCCTCGACGTCGACGATTCGGGTTTCGACGGCCTGGACCGGCTGCTGGTCCTCACACTGCTGGAGAAGTTCGACGGGGGCCCGGTCGGGATCGAGACCCTCGCGGCCGCGGTGGGCGAGGATCGCGGAACCCTCGAGGACGTCGTCGAGCCCTACCTGATCCACCGGGGTTTCCTGAGTCGCACGCCGCGCGGGCGGGTCGCCACGCGCCTCGCGAGGGACTACTTCGAGATGCCCCTACCCGACGGGGTCGGCAGCCAGCAAAAGCTGCTCTGAAGCCCCCCGCATCCGCCGACCGCGGATTCCGCTCCGCGAGCCGCCCCTTTCACCCCCCAGAAGCGTGACCCCAGAATGGGGTCGTGCTTCTGTTCGAGAGAGCCTCTCCCCCGTTAGGGGAATACCCCTCAACGCGGGGTCTTCGCCGACCGATACGTCGTTCGATCCGGTGCTGCCGTGCACCGCATCCCATTCAGGGGCGAGGAAGAGGCGAGGAGCGGCTGTCGTGGCGGTACTGCTGATCTTGGGACGGATTTTGACGATCGTCGTTGGACTCGTCCTGTTCGCGTTCGGCCTGGCGGCCCTGGGCGTCGCCTATCTGCCGGAAAACGATATCGCACGGGTAGCGGGCCGGCTGGCGCTTGGCATCGGCGCCGCAGCGCTGCGCCCCTTCGGTTTGTCCGACGATCCGCGCGAAGTGATCGCGGGAATCCAATCCGGATTTGCGATGCGCTTTGTCGCGGCGCCGGCCGGTCTCGTCGCGCTCGTCGCGTCCCTGCTTCCGGGTAGTCCGAGGCTTTCGGAGAGCGAGATCTCCGAGGGTGGAATGCTCTCACCGGAGAGCGACTCGGGGGTGCTCCGCAAGGCGCGCAGGCATGCCTCCAACCTCGCAAAACGAGAAGGCGCGCTCGCGGCAGCGGGATTCTGCTTCGACAGCGGTTTGATGAAAGAGGCCGCGGAATATTTCATCGAGGCAAAGGAGTGGGTGCGTGCGGCCGAGATTCGCCACGGCGAGGGCCGATTCATCGAGTCCGCGGAACTCTACATGAAGGCGGAGCACTTCGATGCGGCCGGTCGCATCTTCGCTCAACAAGAAGAGAACGGGCGCGCTGGAGATGCCTACTACCGAGCCGGCAACCACGGCATTGCCGCCGAATTGTTCGAAAAGGCGGGAGAGCACATCAAGGCCGCGGAGGCTTACGAGGAGTCCGGCTACTCCCGCCAGGCCGCCCAGGAGTATGTGAAGTGCGGAAAATGGGAGAAGGCGGCGGTCTGCCTGGAGCAGAACATCACGGAGGAGTCGGCCAGCGGCCGCGGCGACGGTGTCAGGAGTCCCTCCGTGCAAAAAATCGTCCGGATGGCAGGCAACCTCTTCGAGCGGGCCGGCCTCCTCGAGCGGGCGGAGGCCGTGCTCGTGCGCGGCGAGTGCTATGCGGCGGCGGCGGAGATCGCGTTGCGCCAGGGTCGGGACGAGAACGCGGTCGATTTCTTCCTGCGCGCCAAGGACGCTCCGCGCGCCGCCGAGGTGATGACGAGGCTGGGGCAGGACGAAGAGGCCGCGCGGGTGCTAGCGGAACACCATCGTGATCTGGGCGATGACGAGGAGGCCGCGCGATGCTTCGAGAAATCCGGCGAGTTGCTTACCGCGGGCGACATCTATCGAATGCTCGAACAATACGAGAAGGCGGGCGAGTGCTACGAGCGCTTCGGGGATTCCGCTCAGGCCGCCGAGATGTTCTCGATGGCGGGCGATCGCCAGCGCGCGTCGGCGAGCTACGAACAGGCGGGCCTCTACACCGAGGCCGCGGAATGCGCTTCGGACGCCGAGGATGATACCAAGCAGGCCGAGCTGCTCGCCCAGGCGGGCAATCAGCTCAAGGCGGGCGAGATCCACCTGAAGGCGGGCCGGACCGATGATGCGATTGCGGTCCTGCAACAGCTAGAGTCGGATCACGCCGATTTCACCGCGGCGTCGGCGAAGCTCGGCGAAATCTTCTTCGAGCGCGGTAAGCACACGCTGGCGATCGTGAAATTGCGCTGCGCGACGGACAGCGCCGAGATCAATCAGAGCAACGTGCAGGCCTTCTACTGCCTGGCGGTGGCTCTCGATGCCAACGGCGATCTCGCCGAGGCGGATGAACTGTTCGAGCGGATTCTCTCGTTCGACTACAGCTTCAAGGACGTTCAGGCGCTTCTGGACCGAACCCGCGCGAATCTCAAAAAACGAAACGCGGAATCCAAGGCCGACGAATCGCGACCGATGACCAAGACCGCCGAACAGGGCCGCTACAAGATCATCGGTAAGCTCGGAAAAGGCGGAATGGGGATCGTCTACAAGGCGATCGACACCGTTCTGGATCGTACGGTGGCCTTCAAGGTGCTACCCGACTCGTTGCAGGAAAATCCCCAGGCCCTGAAAAACTTCCTTCGCGAGGCCAAGAGTGCCGCCAAGCTCAATCACCCGGGCATTGTCACCGTCTACGACGCCGGTGAGCAAGACGGCGTCTTCTATATCGCGATGGAGTACGTCGACGGCAACACACTCAAAGAAATCATCAAGCACCGCGGAAAGATCTCGCCGGGAGGCGTCGTTCACGTGCTCACGCAGATGTGCGAAGCCCTGGCCTTCGCGCACGAACATAAGGTCGTCCACCGCGACATCAAGACCGCGAACACGATGTGGACCCGCGACCGGAAGGCGAAGATCATGGATTTCGGGCTCGCGAAGGTGATCGAAGAGGTCCGGAACCACACGACTGTCGTGTCGGGAACGCCCTACTACATGAGCCCGGAGCAGACGCTCGGGAAGAACGTGGATCATCGCACGGACATCTACTCGCTCGGAGTCTCCGTGTTCGAACTAGCCACCGGAACATTGCCTTTCCGGGAAGGGAACCTCCCGTATCATCACGTGCACACACCCCCGCCTGATCCTCGAGAATTCACCGCCGAGTTGCCTCCTCTGATCGTCGATATCATCGCGCGCTGCCTCGAGAAAGATCCTGCAAACCGCTATCAGAGCACGCTCGAGATCGTAGAGGAGCTCAAGGCAGCTCTGCAGGGTGGAGACGCGAGCGCCTGAGCGCTGAAACCGCCAGCGTTTCGGGCTCGCTCAATCGAGGTTATCGAGTTGGCCCGCCAGGATGTTGTCGGCGGTTCGATTCAGGAACTCGATGCCCATGCCGGTGACACCCGCGTCGCCATCCTCGACGCCCGTCGACCAGACTACGCGTCCCTCGATCTCGTGATGGGCGCCCGTATCCGACAACTGAAAGCGGAGCTTGAGAAGCGAACCGGCAGCTTCCGGCGAATCGGTTTCGATGAAAAGGCCGCCGGCGCCAAGTGTGGTGGCTTTCTCGCAGTGCAGGCCCGTGTCTGAAAGATACTCTACCGAGATGCGAACCGTCCGACGGCGATAACGTCGCTTGCGTCGGCCTGCGCCCCTACTCATCCCGGTTTCCTCTGATGTCAGCGGACTCGCTTCGCCCGCACTCTCACAACTGGTGTAGCCACGACCGGATTGCCTGTCGCAGCAGCGCGTTGGCTGCTGGCCTCTCGGCCACCCAGGCCGTCAGGTCCGCGCACTCGGAAATTTCCTCGGCGCGGTGCTCAGAAGCGTCCCGCGCCAACGCGATCAGGGCCGTGCGAAGATCGATCCCGGTTTCGTCGACCGCCATCGCTGCCGCGAGAGCGCGTACTTCGCCGCGCCAATCTTCGAAGTCGATTCGATCGATCTCGTCCATGGACTCGTCTTTGAGGTGTCGCCGGAGCCGGTGTCGAAGCCGCCGCTTGATGGCTGAAGAGACCGCGTTGACGATGCGACCGTCTCCGCGGGCTCGTTCCAGGTCCAGCGCCAGCGCCGCGATCAGCACGACCAGATCGCCTAGCTCCTGGGTGGTGACGGGGAGGAGGGCGGGTGCAGTAAGGCGGCCTTCTGCGGCGAGCGCTTCGGCGTGGAAGGCTGCGATGGGGTCGTCGGGCGTGTCGCCCAGCACGGGATCCGACGTATCGAGGGCCGCCGCGAGTTCGCGTGCCGATCCGTTTACCATTGTGCGGAGCTTTTCCCAAAGTGGCTTCGAGAGTTTCCCATTTCCGCTGTAGTGTGGCCTGATTGCAGAGTCTTCGTCGAACTGTTCGCGATCGCCGGGCGATGCGATGCCGAGTGCGCGCACGATGCCCATGCCGGTTGCGGCCGCCTCGCGATTGCCCTGCTCTCGGGCGACGCGAAGGAGTGTGCGCAGCGAACCTACATGGCAGGGGTCGGCGTTCAGCACCCGTTTGTAAAGGGCGAGCGCCTCTTGCCAATCCGCGGGTCGATGGCTCAGGAATTCGGCCAGCGAGGCGTGCATCTCGATGCGGTCGGGATTGAGAAGAACTCCCTGTCGATAGGCGCTGATCGCGCCTTCCGGGTCTTCCAGCGGGCCGGCGAGAAGGCGACCGAGCTGTTGGAGGACCTCCGCTAGTCCCTCGTGATCGTTGCCGCGGTGTTCTCGATGGAATTCTCTCAGCGCATCCGCGGCTGCTTGCCACTTGCCGAGCCCCCGCAGCAGACGGGCCCTCGACAGCGCCGCTTCCACACAGTTCGGATCTACACTCGCCGCGACGCGGAACGCGTCGGCGGCCTCCTCTTTTACACCGAGCTGTTCGAGAACGCGACCGCGGATGATCGACAGCACCGGACGCGACGTGGCGCCCTCCACGCCGCTTATGGCCATCGATGCGACTTGCAGTGCGTCTTCCGCGCGGTCCGACTCCCAAAGGAGTGTCGTCAAGGCCTCCCAGGCTCGAAGCTGACTCGGATCCGCGTCGAGTGCTTCGCGGAGGTGGGCTTCGGCAGATTCGGCTCGGTCTTCGTCCCGCAGTTCCCATTCCGCCGCTCGAAGCAGTCGCTCTGCGCGTTGGGGGTGCTCGGCCGCGAGTTTCGCCCAGCGCACCAGGCAGGCGATTCCCTCGTCGGTGTCCTCTCTCGACTCCCAGAACTCGACCAGTGTCCGGTGGGCGTCGTCTAGCTGTGGATCTTCGCGCAGCGCGGCCTCAAGGTTGTCAACAGCCGCCTCGTGCTCACCGGCTTCCCATTGCGCGCGCCCGATCACCGCGAGTTGGGCCGCCCGATCTGGATTGGGCCCCTCGATCGCGAGTCGCGTTTCGAGGATAGCTTTCGCGCTCGAGAGATCACCCTGCGCGGCGAGCGCTTCTCCGTAGCGGGCGAGAATTTCCGGATCTTCTGGTGAGAGTTCGCAAGCTACCGAGAAGCAGCGCGCGGCGATGTCCGGATGATCGAGCTCTCGAGCCGCTCGGCCACCGGCGGTTGCTGCGGCCAGGTGCTGCTCGCAAGTCAGTCGGCTCGCGGTGGATGCCAGATCGAGTGCCCGTGTCGCGGCCGATTCGGCTTCCTGGAATTCTCCGAGTGTACACGCCAGTCGAGCCAGATGAGCGTGACCGTCGGCGGCTCCGGGGTCACGGCGAAGTGCGGCCCGAAATCGTTCGGCCGCCTGTTCTGTTGACGAACCCTCGGACAGTTCCGCGGCGCGAATCAATCGCACGCAGCCCTCGTGATCGTCACAGAGTTCGGCTGCGCTGCAGAGTGCATTTGCCGCACCCATCAGGTCGCCGGCCCGCTCGCGCAGCTGAGCCGCGGTGTCCCAGGCGGGTCGATGCTCAGGATCCGCCTCGAGCGCGTGTTCGATTCGCTCTTGAGCGGCGTCCGCGCGACCGAGCGCGTCCAGGGCTTCCGCGAGCTTCACGTGGTCGCTGCAGCTGGCTCCTGATTCTGCGTCGTCGCACAAACGCCCGAAGGCCTCTACAAATGCCTCCTGATTGCCCACGCGTTCGTAGAGGAGTGCGAACTCGCGCAGCGCTGCGGGCGGAAGGTCGGCGATGTTGGCCGCGTATTCGTAATTGCGTATCGAGCGTTCGATCTCGTCCGTATGATCGCGTGCGAGTTTAGCGGCGCGAATCGATACCTGGAAGCGGCGATCCGGCGCGCCCTCTCCGAGCATTTCGACCTCGCTCTCGTAGAGGTCCAGCGCTCCGCGCCAATCTTCCATCGCCTCGAGCAAATCCTGGAGGGATCGCAGCGATTCGAAGTCCTGGGGGTCGGCTTCGAGTGCGGCCGCGTAGGATCGACTCGCACGCGTCGTCGAGTGCAACCGGTGCCGGCAGATGTCGCCAAGCCGGCGCAACAACGCGGCGCGCCCGGACGGAATCGCCGGCGCAACGTGTTCAAGTTCGTGTTCGAGGGTCTTGGAGACCTCTGCCCAACGCCCCAGGCGTTCGAGCTTTCCCCTCAGCGCCCGCAGAGCGGGAATACAGAGCGGGTCCCGCTTCAAAACCTCTCGGTAGGCCGAAATTGCGGCGGCCGGCAGATGCAGTCGCTCGGCCCGCAGGCGACCCAGTCTGAGCCAGCCTTCCGGATCGTTCGGCTGGCGCTCCAGGTGCGCGGCGAGACGCGCTTCGAATTCGATCCAATTGCCCTGAATCTCGAGGAGCCGCAGCAGCGCGTTGTCTTTCGCTTTCGTCGACTCCACCTGCAGCCGTGGGTCGTTGCCGCTGTCCGCCAATGCGCGGAGGTGGTGGAGCGCGGTGTCCGGACGTCCGAGTTCCCGCTCGTAGACGCGTGCCAACTCCCGATGCAGTTCGAGTCGGCGGTCATCGAATACCGGCGCCTCGGGGTCGAGAGCCTTCAATTCTTCCTCCGCGCAGCTCGCCCAGGAGCTCGGGTCGTGCGAGTTGCGGAGTGCAGCTCCAAGTTCGCGCAGAAGTTCGCCGTGCTTCGGGGTTTCCTTGGCTACCTCGGTAATCGCCGTGAGCAGGCGCGCCGCGGCGCGCTTGGGCTCGGCGAGCGAGCCTCCATAAAGGCCGGCGAGCTGCTGCAGTAGCGCAATTCGCTCGTCTCCGGTGGCATCTACCGCGCGGCGTTCCAGCACCTCGGCGTGTTCCCGGCAGCGGCCGAGTTTTTCGTACAGAGAACTGAGGTTGCTGAGGATTTCAGGGTCCGCAGGAGCCACGCGCCTCGCGTCTTCGAGAGCGGAAGCCGCGCGACCGTCGAGCTCCAGCCGTTGTTCGAAGATGCGCGCGCGCTCCAGATGCAGCTGGAGCAACCGCTCCGAGTCGTCGACCAGGATGATCTGGGATTGCAGGGCGTGAAGGGTCGCCTCGTGTCGGCCTGCGAGGCGATGGACGTCGGCGATTCGATCGAGGACCGCGGGATCGTTCGGGCACTCGACGCGCAAACGCTCGAGCCAGGGAAGGGTTGCGTCGGGCCCGAGGTGCTGCCGGGCGATCGCGACCGCCTCGTCGTAGAACCCCGCGCGTCGATCCTCCGCTGCCGCGCTGGCCTGGCCGAATATGCAATCCAGCACGGCCTCCCATTGCCCCTGGGATGAGAGCAGCGCGCGAAGTTGGTCGAGTGCCCTGGGTTGATTCGGTTCCAGCGTCAAGGCTTCGCGAAGGTCGGCGACCGCTTCATCCGGTCGATCGAGGCTCTCGCCGAGCAGTCGAGCGCGTCGCACGAGCTGGCCCGCGCGGGTGGTCGCCGACTGGGTCTTCGAGAGCTGCGTGTTCAATAGGTCGAGAAGGACTTCTCCGCTCGCATGGTCAGCGGACTCTTGTTGCAGGGATTCGGCGACCTCGAGTGCCTTGTCGAGGGATTCGGTCTGATCGGGGTCGATCTGCAAAATGCGCTGAAGGTGCGCGAGGGCTTCGTGTCGACGCTCGGGCATTTCGCCGAGCAGCTGCGCGAGTTCGATGCGAACGGGGATCTCGTCGCGGCCCGCGAGATGCGAAAGCTCGACCTCGAGGAGCCGTGCCAGAGGCTCGTTTTCTCGCAAGCGTCGGTAGATTTCGCGGAGTGCCGCTTGCGCGTCGCCGTCGTCCGGGCGATCCGTGAGGGCGTCCCGATAGGCGACTGCGGCTTCCTCGTCCCGATCGACTGCGCACAGTGCCGCTCCGAGCCGCACGTACCAGCCTGACCGCTCCGAGAGGTCGCTGCACGCGTCGGCGGCGCTGCGGCAGAGCGCGACCAGAGCCTCGCTTCTGGCGGCCCGCTGGTAGAGATCCGCGAGGGGTTCAGCGACGACCGGCTGCGGACCGATCTCGGCGAGAGCGGGCACCAGTGCGTCGATCGCCCCTTCGACATCGTTGAGTTTGCTCGCCCGCAACCCCGATATCTGGAGTCGCAGGGAGGTGCGCAGCGACGAACCTTCGGCAGCGCTTTCGGCGCCCTGCTCGAGGGCCTCCAGGCGGGCGGCGAGCAGGCGAATCACGCCGTTGTAATTGCCCTGGCGTTCGTAGTGATCGACCAGGAAGTCGGCCGCGCTCGAGTGGGTCGAGTCCAGCTCGAGAACGCGTTCGTAGTGTTCCTTTGCGCGGTCGCCCGCGGTCAGCGATTCGGCGCATAGCTGGGCGGCGCGACCGCGAAGAGCGAGTTCGCGGTCGGGATCCGGCCCCGTCGCGATCTCCGCCTCCAGAGCTGCGACGACGTCTTCGATCCGACCCTCTTCGAGGTACAACTCCGCGAGCATCTGCCAGAGATCCGCTCGCTCGGGTGCGATCGTCGTCGCGACCTCGAAATGGTCGATCGCGCGCGGCGCGTTTCGCAGCCGGTCGCGGTAGAGCTTTCCGAGCCGCTCGACGGTTGCGAGATCTTCTTCGGCTGGCTCCTCTCCGACCGACGCCTCGAGGTGCTTGCGCAATCCATCCCAGTCTTCCGTCCGCTCGAACAGGATCGCGAGGCGGTCCGAAGCTTTGCGGCGAAACGTCTCATCGATGCCCGACTCGACCAAGTGTCGGTAGACTTCGATGGCTTCCTCGGCGCGATCGAGACTCTCTTCGAGCAGCACTGCGCGTTCGAAGCCGCAGCGGTCGCGGATGCTGGTGTCCGAGGTGGACGCCATCTGTTCGCCGAGGAACTCGGCGAGGCCGGTCGGATCTCCTGCAGCCCGGAGGGCCTGTTCGAGGCCGATGCGGGCGGGCTCGGAATCAGGATCGACGTTATAAACCGACCGGTAGGCGCTTGCGGCGTCCGCGAAGCGGTCGAGGTGTTCGAGCAGAATGTCGGCCCGTCGAAGCTGAAGAGCTCGGGCGTCTGGTGCCGAGGGGTCGAGCCCGGCGCCCCGCTCCTCCAGCTGATCCGCGAGAGCCTCGAACATCCCCGCGTGTTCGAGCATGATCTCGAGGCGCGCGTAGACATTGCGCGGGGCATCGGGCTCGGCTGCGAGCTGACGGAGCACATCGATCGCGCCGCGCAGATCCCCGAGGCGATCGGCGAGCAGCGACGACAGTTCGTCGAGGCGCGCGCACCGCTGCGGTCCGGCAAGCAGATCCGCGAGGCGACGCTGCACGACCGCGAGTTCCTCCAGGTGTTCCGCGTTCGAGAGTTGGACCGAGAGCGCTTCGAGCGTGCGTTCGTTATCGGGATCCGTCTCGACCGCGGCCTGATAGGCGGCGATGGACTTCTCGGACCGGTCGTGGTCGGCGTGCAGGCTGCCGAGCCGTTGGTGAACCTCGGCCTTCTCTTCGGCGGGAACGAGTTCGGCGAGGCGTTCGAGGTCTGCGACGAGTTGGGCATCCTGTCCGAGTTGCCCGCGCAGACGCGCCGAAGTCGCGAAGGCCTGGCGATCTCCCGGGGAGGCTTCGACCCACCGCTCGACCCAGCGCAGCGCCGCCTCGGGTTCGCCGCGCGCTTCGAGGCGGGGCACCAGTTCGCCCGCGAGAAACGCGACGCGCTCTGCGTTGGGTGCGATCTCGGCTTCCGCTTCGTAGGCGCGAATCACCGTATCTTCGTCACCGGTCGTACCTGCCAGATGTTGCAGGCCGCGTAGGGCGGCCACGGAATCGGGCTCCATGGCGAGCACCGATTCCAACACCTGCGTGGCCTGTTCGGGCGCATCGAAGCGATCGTTCAGCAGCACCGCGAGGGAGCAGAGGTGGCGGGTTCGCTCGTCGGGTAGCGAGTGGCCTCCCGCGTACTCGAGAAACGCTCGCAGGGACGCCCAGTCCTCGGTCTTGCGATACAGGCGCTCCAGCGCCGACGCCACTCCGGGAATCGAGGGGTCTGCTTCGAACGCGCGCCGGAAGGCGCTGCAGGCGGCGTCGACATCGTCGAGACGCCCCTCCCAGAGGTTTCCCAGCTCGGAGAGCACCATCGCCCGCGGCGTGTCGTCTAGGTTCGGTGTCGACGCCCGCTGCTCGAGGACTTCCACGAGTTCTTCGTCTCGGCCGAGCTGGGCGAGGATTTCGCTGAACGCTTTCCCGACGAGGTCGTCCTCGGGGTCGAATTCGAACGCGAGTGCGAGGTTTTGATAGGCGCGGTTCGTGTCGCCGCGGTCCGAGTAGAGCGCCGCGAGTTCGAGTAGCACGGGGACGGGTGTCGGCCCGCGGGTCAGGTCCGCGATCCGTTGTAGTTGTCGGATGAGGGATTCGCCATCGCCGGTGTCCCGCGCGAGGTCTGCGAGGGCCACGAAGCACTTGCGGTTGTTGGGGTCGAGCGACGCCGCCCGATCGAACCACAGCTGTGCGGCGCCTGGATTGGACAGGTGCTTCCGTTGGACTTCACCCGTCTCCATTGCGATGTTGGCCTTGCGCTCGGCTTCTGGCGTCAACTCGAACCGGCGCTCCTGCAGATCCACCAGCAGGTCCCAATTCTCGTTGGCCAGGGCTTGGCCGGCCACGGCCTCGAGCGCCGCGAGATTGTTGGGATCGTCCGTCAGTGCACGTCGGTGGAGTTCGGCGGCGAGAACGGCGTCTGGCAGCGAGTCTTCTGCGAGGCGCGCGCGGGCCACCAGCGCGTTGGCGCGGGCGGGTCCGCGGAGTAACTCGATGATCCGATCCCACACGTCCGCCGCCCGGGAGAACTCGCCGGTCGCTGCGAGCGCCCGAGCCGACCCCTCGAGAGCGTCGATCTGCGTGGGGTGTTCGTCGAGTGCGCGCTCGAACATCGCGATCGCCTGATCGCGATCGCCGAGCCGTTCCAGCCAGATCGTACCCATATCGGCCAACAGGGCGGCCACTTCTTCGGGCCGCATCGGCAGCGCAGCCTCGATCTCTCCGATCTGAACCGCGACGTCCCACTGATTCTGGCTCTCGTGCAGTTTTCGCAGCCGCGTCAGCGCGGGTCGGTACTGCGAGTCGATCTGCAACGCCTCGCGGTAGCAGGCGATCGCGAGTTCGGGCTCGCCGCGGTGCTCGTGGCGGACCTGACCGATCCGGCAGTGAATCGCGGCTTGTTCGCGCGGTTGGTTGGCGATGCTCTCGGCACCGAGGCGGCGCTCGTAGATCTCGATCACGCCGGCCCAGTCGCCGGTGAGGAACAGCTCCTCCTCCAGCACCTGGAAGGCCTGCGCGTCGTCTGGGTCGGCAAGAAACCGTTCACGCTGGCGATCGAGCAGCGGCGCCAAGGGCTCTCCTAGGGCATTTGCTGGGGAGATTCCCCGCTTTCATCGACCGTCGGGCGCGCAATCTTGACGAAAATCACTTGCAGCCCATCGCTAGTTTAATTAGCTTTTTCGATACCTTAGCGATCCTCGACGCAGCTCCGGGTGAGCGTGGAACAGACCTGAGTGCGGTTCTTGGGGCGTCTGGACTACGCGTTGGGCAGTGGCGGAGATCTGAGCGCCGCGCCCTCTGAAGCGAGGGTGGCCGATGGCTGAAGAGATCTGGGAGGGGTACGGCGAGGGAGTCGCCCCGATTCGAGCCGAGGCCGAGGTCGTTCGCAACGTCCGCGAGGGCCCTTCGAGCTGGCGTCTGGTCCTGCGGGTGCCCGGCTGGCCGGGCTTCCTGCCCGGTCAATTCGCGATGCTTTCGGCCGGGGCCCAGCAGGCAGCGCGCCGGACGGACCCCCTGCTACCGCGGCCGATGGCCGTCTACCGCGCGGCGACCGGCGGCGACCAGTCCGATCTCGAGATCCTCTACAAGTGCGTGGGGCGAGGGACGGCGCTGCTCGCCGAGGCGTTGCCCGGGCAGCGCGTGGCGATCGTGGGGCCGCTCGGAAAGGCGTTTCGCCCGCCGCGATCTGGCGAGCGCGTGATCATCGTCGCGGGCGGGACCGGGATTGCTTCGGTCTACGAACTGGCGGCTCGATTGGCCGGTTCGCATCCCGTCGAGGTTCTGTTCGGCGCGCGGACCGCCAGTGACCTGATGGCCGTCGAAGACTTCGAGGCCTTGGAAATCTCGCTTCGGGTGGCGACCGAAGACGGCAGCGCCGGGGTGCGCGGGGTCGTCACGGATCTACTCGAGTCCGCGCTCGACGGTCCGACGCGGGGCGTCGATGTACCTGGGTCTGGACGTCGCGTTTATGTGTGTGGTCCCACGGCGATGATGCGGCGCTGTGCGGAAATCGCGTCCCGGCGCGAAGTACCCTGCGTTGCGGCGCTCGAGAATACGATGGCCTGTGGGTTCGGAGTATGCCTTGGTTGCGCGGCCCCTCTGCAAGAAGGAGGGTACGCTCTAGTGTGTCTAGACGGGCCGGCGTTTGACGCCGCGTCGATCGATTGGGAACGGCTTCCGTGAATGAGCCGCAAGGTGTCGACACGGCAGTGGACCTGGGCGGGATTTCCCTGCGAAACCCCGTTCTGACAGCGTCGGGGACGTTTGGATACGGAACCGAGTTCGCTCCCTTTCTCGACTTGCGCCGGCTGGGAGGCTTTGTGGCGAAGAGCCTTACCCTCGAGCCGAGAATCGGGAATCCGCCGCCGCGCATCGCGGAGGCGCCATCGGGAATGCTCAACGCCATCGGTCTCGAAAACGTCGGAGTCGAGGCGTTCATCGGCGAAAAACTCCCCGCGATCCCAGAAGGCGTCACGGTGATTGCCAGCGTGTTCGAGACCGAAATCGACCGCTACGCCGAAGTGTGCAAGAGGCTCACGGGGGTTCCGCGAATCGCCGGCCTCGAGGTCAACGCGTCGTGCCCGCACGTGAAGAGCGGCGGGATCGAATTCGGTCAAGACCCGACCGTGCTCGGTCGGCTCGTGCGGACCGCGCGCCAGGCGACGACCCTGCCGCTGCTGGTGAAGCTCTCTCCCAACGTGACCGACATCGCCGAGATGGCGCGGATTTGCGAGGGGGAGGGGGCCAGCGGGATCTCGTTGATCAACGCCGTGCAAGCGCTCGAGGTGGATCCGGAGACCCGCAGGCCATTGCTCGCCAACGGGCTCGGGGGGCTCTCCGGTCCGGCGATCCGGCCCATCGCGCTGCGGATGGTGTGGCAGGCCTCCCAAGCCGTGACGATCCCGATCTGTGGAATCGGTGGGATCGAAAACGCCGCCGACGCGGTGAAATTCCTGCTCTGTGGCGCAACCGCGGTCCAGGTGGGTACCAGCAACTACCTGCAGCCCTCGATCGCGGGTGACGTGGCGGATGGAATCGCCGATTATGCGGTGCGCCACGGGTACCCGCGCATCCGAGACCTGGTCGGCGCGCTGGAGCTCCCCGGCCGCTGAAAGGTAGATTGCCCCGATCGCAGGTTTTGGTTACATTACGCGGGCTTACGCGAGCAGCAGTGGGTCGTGTTGCCCCCGTCCGAGCGCTGTCCGAAGTTGGGCTGGGCGTCGTTCGGCGATGGGGTCCGAGGGGCTGAGCGATTGGCCGATCGGCGCGCCCAGGCAGGTGTGTCGTCGAAGCAGGTGTGTCGTCGAAAGTGGGCTGTAAGTCCGCTTTTTTTGTTTGTGGAAACGGTGAGCGTGTATCGGGACATCCCGGAGGAATTGCGAGCGTTGATCGAACCGGTCGTCGGTGAGGCGGGCTTTGAACTCGTGGATGTGCAGCTGGCACACGGCGGCAGGCCGTGGACGCTGAAGATCACGATCGACACGCCGGAATCGGACGGTCGGGTGTCCGTGGACGGCTGTGCGGCGATTTCCAGGGAACTCGGCTCCCAACTCGACGTCGCGGATGCCATCGAGACCAACTATTGCCTGGAAGTATCCTCGCCCGGACTCGATCGCCCGCTCGCGCGGGAAAAGGACTTCGCGTCCGCATGCGGTAGAGAGGTGCACATCGAGACCCGACAGCCGATTTCTGGGCGACGGCGATTTCGAGGTGTGCTGCTTCGTTTCGAAGAGGATGTTGCCGCGATCGAAGTGGACGGGAAAGAGGTGGAGATTTCCTTCGCAGAAGTGTCGAAGGCAAAGACGGTCTACCAGTTCAGCCGCGCCGACTTCGTCGGACGAGCCGGCTGAGACCGGGGACCAAGGGGTTGAAGAATGGCAGAAGGGCTCGGTCTGAAGCGAGAGATTGATCAGATCGCCAGAGACAAGGGGATCAATCCCGACGAGATCATCGGTGCGCTGGAAGAGGCGATGAAGCAGGCCGCCCGTCGTGAACACGGTCAGGAGATCGAGATCGACGCCAAGTACAACGAGGATCTGGGGGAGGTCGAGCTCTTCGAATTCCGGGACGTGGTCGAAACCGTGACCGACGAGAACTCGGAGATCGACCTCGCGGCCGCTCACGAGTTCGATCCCCAAGCCGAGATCGGCGACGAGATCGGCGTCAAGATGGATACCACCGGCTTCGGGCGAATTCTCGCACAGACCGCCAAACAGGTGATCATTCAACGTATCCGGGAAGCCGAGCGCGAGAACATCTACGAGGACTACAAGGACCGCAAGGGTGAGATCGTCAACGGGATCGTCCGTCGGTTCGAAAAGGGCTCGATCATTGTCGACCTGGGCCGAACCGAAGCGGTGTTGCCCCTCAAGGAACAGGTGCCGCGCGAGAACTACCGGCCCAACGATCGACTACGCGCCTACGTGATCGATGTCAACAAGGCGGCGAAGGGATCGCAGATCGTGCTCTCTCGAACCTGCATCGAGATGCTGACGAAACTCTTCGAGCAGGAAGTTCCTGAGATGTACGAGGGCATTGTCCGGATCGAGTCCTCTGCCCGAGAGCCGGGCGGTCGCTCGAAGATCGCCGTCGTATCTAGGGACAGCGACGTCGACCCCGTCGGCGCCTGCGTGGGGATGAAGGGAAGTCGCGTACAGTCCGTGGTTCAGGAGCTTCGCGGCGAGCGGATCGACATCGTCCCCTGGAGCCCCGACCCGGCGCGTTACGTTTGCTCGGCGCTTTCGCCTGCGCAGGTATCCAAGGTGATCATCGACGATGCGGAACGCTCGATGGACGTCATCGTTCCGGATGATCAGCTCTCGCTCGCGATCGGCCGGAAGGGTCAGAACGTGCGTCTCGCGGTTCAGCTCACGGGTTGGCGGATCGACATCAAGAGCGAATCGAAGATGCGAGAACTTGCGCAGTGGTTGTCCGAGGCTGTATCGGTCGTCGAGAGTTGCGGTGATCCCGAGGCCGAGTTGTTGCTCCAGCAGGGGATCACCTCCCTCGAGGATCTCAGTACCTGCGATCTGGAGCTGCTCAGTTCGCTGCCGGGGATCGGTGAATCGGGTGCCATTGCGATCCGGGAGCGCGCCGCGGAACTCGCGGTGCGCAAAGTTGAAGAGGAGGTGGCGCGTCTGGAAGAAGAGCGCTTGGAGGCTGAGCGGGCGGCCCAGGAGGCTGCCGCTGAGGCCGAGGCCGCCGCTGCCGAGGCTGCTGCGGCCGCTGAGGTCGCGGCCACTGAGGGCGATGAAGGCGACGGGGCGAAGACGGAGATCGGCGATGGGAAGGAATCAACCGGCGCAGACGTTGCGTCGGAATCCGCCGCCGTAGGAGATGTCGAAGCGACGGTGAGTTCGACCCGCTGAGGTCAGAAGAGCGGGTTTGCTTCGGCCGACGGGGCCGTCGACGGAATCCATTAGGGACGGATGGCGAAGATCAGGGCGTACAAACTGGCTGATGAACTCGGACTCGATAAGTCCGACCTCGTCGAGAAGGCCGCGGCTCTCGGGGTCGTGCTCAAGAGCGCGATGGCGACGGTCGACGAAGCGCACGCAAATCTCCTGCGCAAGAAGCTCGGTAGCAATAAGCGCAATAAACTCGTCATCGAATCCCGGGTCGAGGCAAAGGGGGGCGCGATCATCCGGCGCCGAAAGCGCGCGGCACCGGAACCCGAACCGGCTCCGCCGCCGGAGCTCGTGGATGTGGCATCGCCCGCCGTGGAATCCGAATCGGCGGTCGGCGCGGAGACGCCGCCCAAACCCGCGCTGGAGGAGCCGTCCGCCGAGCCCGTGGTCGATCTGAAGGCTCCCGAGCCGATCGCGGCCCAAGCCCGTCCCGCAACCCGCGAAACGGCTGGTTCCGCGCCGGGCCCCGCGGCGCGCGAGCGAGAGCGTGCGAGCGAGGCGCCCGACTCGAAGCCCAGCCGTCAGCGAAAGCTCGTGCGCGAAGTCGTCAACCTCAAGGAGCAGGAGCAACTCGCCCGTCAGGCCGTGGGGCATACGCGGGTGCGGCGTCAGATTCAGATCGACCCGCGGACCGCGACTTCCCCTCGCCGAAAGCGTCGCGACGCGGTGTCTCCCAAGAGGCCCGCGACTGCGGCGCCCAAGGAGTCCAGCCGGGTCGTTCGCATCGAAAAGACGGTGTCGGTGGGTGAGTTGGCGCGGATGCTGGGCATCAAGGCTCCCGAAGTCCAGCGAAAGCTCATGGCCCTCGGGACGATGGTTTCGATCAACCAGGAGATCGACTTCGAGACTGCGACGAGTGTCTCCGCCGAGTTCGACTATGAAATTGAGGACGTGGGTTTCCGCGAGGAGAAGTATCTAGAGGATTCGTCGGCCGTCGAGGATGGTTTGGAGCCGCGCCCTCCGGTGATCACGATAATGGGTCACGTCGACCACGGCAAGACCACGCTCCTGGATTCGCTCCGCGAGACGAATGTCGTGGAAGAGGAAGCCGGCGGGATCACGCAGCACATCGGTGCCTATCAAGTCGAGGTAGGGGGAAGGGAACTCACCTTCATCGATACACCGGGCCACGCGGCATTCACCGAAATGCGCGCTCGCGGTGCTCAGGTCACGGACATCGTGATCATCGTGATCGCTGCCACTGAGGGAATCATGCCCCAGACCGTCGAGGCGATCGAGCACTCGAAGGCGGCGGGCGTGTCGATCATCGTCGCCATCAACAAGTGCGATCTACCGGGCGCCAATCCGCAAGCTGCGCGTCAGCGACTGATGGAGCATGGCCTCATTCCCGAAGAATTTGGCGGGGATATCATCTGTGTGGACATCTCCGCGAAGCAGAAGACGGGCCTCGACAAGCTGCTGGAGATGGTGAACCTCCAGGCCGAACTTCTCGAACTCAAGGCGGACTCGAAGCGGCGTGCGGTGGGCGTCGTACTGGAATCGCAGCTCGACAAGGGACGCGGCCCCGTTGCGACCGTTCTCGTCCAGCAGGGAACGTTGAAGCCCGGCGATACCTTCGTGGTCGGGACCTGCATGGGACGGGTTCGGGCGATCGAGGACCAAAACGGCAACCGGGTCAAGTCGGCGGGCCCCTCGATGCCCGGTCGGGTGATTGGTTTGTCGAACGTGCCCGAGGCGGGCCAGACCCTCAACGTCGTCGAGAACGAACGGGTCGCCAAGGAGATCATCGAGAACCGGATCAACGAACAGCGCCGGCGCCCCGCTGCTCCGATGCCGAGCTTCACGCTCGACGAATTTTACGAGCGGATGGAGGGGGGCGGCGTCAAGGAACTCACGGTCGTCATCAAGGGCGACGTTCACGGTTCAGTGGAGGCGTTGCGGGATGCGCTCCTCAAGCTGTCTACGGATTCCGTGAAACTCAACGTCATCTTGTCCAGTGTCGGAGCGATCTCGAAGGACGACGTCATGCTCGCCAAGGCGAGCAACGCGATCATTCTCGGTTTTCACGTGCGACCGGATCCGCCCGGGCGGAACGCGGCCGAAGAACAGAGCGTCGATATTCGCGTCTACAAAGTCATCTACGAAGTCATCGACGACGTGAAGAAGGCAATGGCCGGACTGCTTTCCCCCATCATTACGGAGACGATGGGAGGGCGCGCCGAGGTCCGGGAAGTCTTCACGGTCCCGAAGATGGGGAAGATCGCCGGATCCATGGTCGCGGAGGGTACGATTCGGCGCGGCGCCGTCTGTCGTCTGGTTCGCGACGGGGTTCAGATCTACGAGGGGAAGGTCGGCTCTCTCAAGCGCTTCAAGGACGACGCGCGCGAGGTCAACTCGGGCTTCGAGTGCGGCATCGGTATAGAAGGCTACAACGACATCAAGGTTGGTGACGTGATCGAGACATTCACCCTCGAGGAGAAGCCCGCGACGCTCGAATGATCGTCGGGGCTGCAATCGTCGAGATCCGGATCCACGGCTCTCATTCGCTGAAACAGAGGCGAGGTGTGGTGCGCTCGATTGCGCAGCGCGTCAGCAATCGCTTCAACCTCTCGATTGCAGAGGTCGGTGGACAGGACACCTGGCAACGCGCTGAACTCGGATTGTGCGGTGCCGGTACGGATCGGCAGCGCGTCCGGGCGTTGATCGAAAGCGCGGTCACATTCATCGAGGAGTTGTATCTCGCGGAGATCGTCGCAGTGGACATCGAGGTGTTGGATCTGCCTCAGGAAAGCGCGCACTGGAATGGCGAAGGCGAGTCGGTCGAATTCGAGGAATGAAGAATGTCGCGTCGCAGCGAGAAAATTGCGGAGCAGCTCCGTTCGGAAATCGCGCGGATCTTGCGGGAGGAGGCGACCGACCCCCGCATTCGACTCGTTACACTGACCCGCGTGGACGTAGCTCCCGATCTGAGCAACGCGCTCGTCTACTGGAGTGCGATCGACGTTGGAGGCGCAGATTCTTCCAATGGAACCCAGGAAGGTCTCGAAAGCGCGTCATCCTTTGTGCGCCGGAACCTGGCCCGGGTGCTTCCGCTCCGACGCATGCCTGAGCTTCGTTTTCGCTACGACCCTTCGCTCGTGCTCGGAAACCAGACACTGTCCGTGTTGCGCTCGCTGGCCCATGACGAAAAAAAGTAGACGTTCGGCCGAGAAGCCGGGTGCTGCGGGTTTTCTCCTCGTCGACAAGCCGCCCGGTTGGACGTCGCACGACGTCGTCGATGCCGCGCGGCGCTGGCTCGGGACCCGACGAGTCGGGCACCTGGGTACACTCGATCCGCTTGCGACCGGAGTTTTGCCTCTCGCAATTCGAGCGGCGACGAAGCTCGCCCCGTACATGACGGACAGTCGCAAGTTCTACATCGGCTCGATCGAACTCGGGGTCGAGACCGATACCCTGGACGCAGAGGGCCAGGTGCTTCGCAGGTATGAGGGCGCGCTTCCCGAAAAGGGCGCGGTCGAGAAAGCGTTGAGCAGCTTCCGGGGAGAAATCGAGCAGGTGCCGCCAATGTACAGTGCGGTCAAGCAGTCGGGAGTGCCCCTGCACCGACTCGCGCGCGAGGGAAAGCACGTCGAGCGCGCTCCCAAAAAGGTGCGGATCGATCGAATCGAGCTGGTTTCCTACCGTGCGCCGCTCGTGGGGTTGAGAGTGGAATGTTCGCCGGGCACCTACGTGCGAACCCTGGCCGATGATCTCGGCAAGCGTCTGGGCTGCGGCGCTCATCTGCGGAACCTCCGCCGGCTTCGCAGCGGGCCGTTCGTGCTGGATGCGGCGATGACTCCGGAACAGCTGGCCGACGCGACCGAGACCGGCAATATCGAGCAGTATCTGATTCCCGCGGTCGATGCCCTGGGTCTTGCGATCGTTCAGTTGGGACCGGAAGAAGCCCGTCGCGTTAAGCACGGATGCGAGGTGGGCGCGTCGGCGCGGCTGGCCGCCGGGGGGCGCGTCGCGGCGCTGGAGCCCAATGGAGAACTGCTCGCGGTGATGGAGGTGTTGCCCGGCCGCCGCCTCAAGCCCCTCAGGGTCCTCCAGTCGGTTGCCCCGCCTGATTGAGCCGGTACACTCCCGCGCCGAAGGCTCTTGGGGCGTTCTCGGCCCAGCGGTCCATCTTCACGATTTTTCAGGAGAGCAAACGGTTGATTTCCCAAGCTGAAAAGGCCCGCACGGTTGCGGCCTACCAGGTCCACGGGACGGACACGGGCACGCCCGAAGTCCAGGTCGCCATCCTCACGGAGCGGATCAACGGGCTCTCGGAGCACTTCAAGACGCACAAAAAGGACCACCACTCACGCCGCGGGTTGCTCAAACTGGTCAGCCAGCGACGGCGAATGCTCGATTACCTGAGGAGAAACGGCCCCGACCGGTACCAGGCGCTGATCAAGCGCCTGGGTCTACGCCGCTGAACTCCAGCCGCCTACCGATGCGGCGAATTCATCGGTAGCAATCAATTTGAGCGGCGCGATGACGTGCGCTGCGTTTGGAGTGCGGAAGTCCGTCATACGTGAAGCCCCGCGGGCTTTGCGCATCACAGATTCCGCATTCCATCGCGTTTCACGTCTCATCCCCGTGCGCTGCTCTGCAAACCCGGCTCAATCAACATCGACTGAGCCGAAACGGAGACGTGTAAAAATGGCAAATTATTGGTTCAAATCTGAGACGGTCACGTTGGAACTCGGTGGCCGATCCCTGACCATCGAGACGGGACGCCTCGCCAAGCAAGCTGCTGGCGCCTGCCTGGTCACCTACGGTGAAACCGTCGTGTTGGTCACCGTGGTGCACGGCAAACCTCGCGTAGGCATCGACTTCTTTCCGCTGACGGTCGACTTCGTGGAAAAGACATCCGCGGCGGGCAAGATTCCCGGCGGCTTCTTCAAGCGCGAGGCGCGTTTGTCGGACCGCGAGGTGCTGGTTTGTCGATTCATCGACCGGGCCATCCGACCTCTCTTTCCCGAAGGCTACAACGACGACACGATGGTCATGGCGACCGTCCTGTCGGCGGATGGTGAGAATGCACCGGACGTCGCCGCGTTCATCGGCGCATCAGCTGCTCTGACCGTCTCGGAAATTCCCTTCCTCGGGCCGATCGCCGCCGTCCGCGTCGGTCGGATCGGCGGAGAATTCATCACCAACCCGACCACCGAGCAGGTGGAAGAGAGCGACATGGATTTCGTGGTCGGCGGGAGCCGCAAGGCACTGGTGATGGTCGAAGGCGGTGCCGGCATGGTCAGCGAGGAGGATGCCCTCGCGGCCCTCCAATTCGCCCACCGCGAATTGATCCGGGTGATCGACATTCAGGAAGACCTGCAGCGTCGAGTCGGCAAGGCGAAGATCGAACTGCCGAAGACGCGGGATCGCAGTGCCCTCGAGCAGGAGATTCGCGACAAGGTGGGATCCCGCCTCGAAGCAGCCACGCGGATTCCGGACAAGGCGGAGCGCTCCGACGCGCTCAGCGAAATTGGAGGCGAGGTCCGCGACGCCTACCTCAGCGCGTTTCGGCGCGAGAAGATTGCCTTCGACAGCCTCGAGGCGATCGATGCCAGACGCGGCGAGGAGAGTCAACTCTCCGCGGACGTAAAGGAAATCCTTCACGATCTGCGAGCCGAAGTGGTCCGCAATCGGATCCTCGAAAGCGGCGAGCGAATCGACGGCCGCGGAACTTCCGATATCCGGCCGATCGCGTGTGAGCTGCGGGTCGTACCGCGACCGCACGGTGTTGCGTTGTTCACGCGTGGCGAGACCCAGGCGCTCGTGACCACCACCCTGGGTGGCCGTTTCGATGCGCAGACGATTGATTCGCTCACCGCTCGCTACACGAAGTCCTTCTACCTCCACTACAACTTCCCGGGTTACTCGACCGGAGAGCCGCGTCCCAATCGCGGCCCGGGTCGCCGAGAAGTCGGACACGGCAACCTCGCCGAGCGAGCCATCAAGCCGGTGCTTCCGAATGCAGAGGAATTCCCCTACACGATCCGAATCGTGTCGGAGACCCTCGAATCGAATGGCTCTTCGTCGATGGCCGCGATCTGTGGCGGCACGCTTTCGTTGATGGACGCAGGCGTTCCGATCAAGGCGCCCGTGGCGGGGATCGCCATGGGACTGATCACGGACGGCGATCGGGTGGCGATCCTATCGGACATCCTCGGCGATGAGGATCACCTCGGCGACATGGACTTCAAGGTCGCGGGTACCGCCGAAGGCATTACGGCTCTGCAGATGGACATCAAGATCGAGAGCGTCGATTGGGACGTGATGAAGCGCGCGCTCGCGCAGGCGAGAGAGGGGCGAATGCACATCCTCGACTGCATGAAGCAAGAGACCGCTTCCGAATTGCCTGCCTTCGTTTCTCGAGAAGAACTCTCCCGCTACGCGCCGAGAGTGAGCATGATCAGCGTCAAGCCCGACCGCATCCGCGACATCATCGGGCCAGGCGGCAAGGTCATCCGCGCGATCCAGGAGACCACGGGGACCAAGGTCGACATCGACGATACCGGTATGGTGACGATCTTCTCGCCGGATGCCGATGCGCTCGATCAGGCTCGTTCGATGATCGAGGAACTGACCCAGGAGGCGGAGCTCGATCGGGTCTATCTCGGCAAGGTCAAGCGGATCACGGATTTCGGCGCCTTCGTCGAGATCTTCCCGGGCACCGATGGGTTGATTCACATCAGCCATCTCGCCGAGGGCCGGGTCGAGAAGGTCACGGACGTGTTGAGCGAGGGTGATGAGGTGCTCGCGAAGTGCATCGACATCGACCCGACCGGGCGAATTCGGCTTTCGCGCAAGGAGGCGTTGGCGGACGCGGCGGCATCGGAGTAGGGGGCGCCAATGGGCGCCGCATCTTCCACGGTTCAAATCGATATCGCGAGGCTGCCCGCCGCCAAGGGCCTTCCCTTGCCCTCGCGCGCGACCTCAGAGTCCGCGGGATACGACCTGTGTGCGGCCGTCCAACATGATCTGGTGTTGAGACCCGGAGATCGCGCCCTGGTTCCAACCGGCTACCGAATCGCAATCCCGCCGGGTTACGAGGGACAGATCCGGCCGCGTAGCGGCTTGGCGCTTTCGCACGGCATCCTGGTACCGAACGCACCCGGTACCATCGACTCGGACTATCGCGGTGAGTTGAGGGTGATTCTGTTGAATGCCGGCGAGAAGCCCTACTCGATCCGCCGGGGTGACCGGATTGCACAGCTCGTGATCGCTCCGGTCACGAGCGCCGAGTTTTGCGAATGCGACCAACTCGAACCGACGGATCGCGGCGAACACGGCTTCGGCCACAGCGGTCGCAACGCGCGCGGATCCGAATCGTGAGTGACTCCACCCCGGCAGGCCCGTCGGTGCCGTCGCGGCCGGTTCGACCCCAACCGCCCACGGAATTCGTGCGCGAGCCCACCCGGCCCAACAGCGATTTGCCCGGTCGACTGGTGACGGCGGCCGTCCTGGTGCCCGCGGCCTGCTACGTGGTCATCGCGGGCGGTCTGTGGCTCTTGGGAACGATCATGACGCTGGTCCTCCTCGGCCAGCGGGAGTTCTATCGATTGATCGAAGACAAGGGTGCGCACCCGCTGGTCGGCTTCGGCCTGTCGGCCGCAATGGCGCTCTGTCTGGTTCAGTACGTGGGAACCGACTACCAGGCGAATCTCTTGATGACCGCCACGCTGCTGGTCGTTCTGGTTGCGCAGCTCGGCAAGGCGGAGATCACGGAAGCCCTGGCCAGCGTATCGGGCACGTTCTTTGGCGTATTTTATGTCGGCTGGTTGTTGAGCCACGCGATTTCGCTGCGCGACTTCTACGGGGCCGCCACCTCCACCTTCCGCTACGGTAAAGCAACCGCTGCATCGATCGGGCTCTCGCCCGATTGCGGCATCTTTTTGATGTTCTTCACGCTCTTCGTCGTGGTCGGGTGCGATGCCGGGGCGTATTTCGGTGGCCGCGCCTATGGAAAGCGCAAACTGGCGCCGGCGATCAGTCCCGGTAAGAGCGTCGAGGGCGCGGTTGCCGGCATGATCGGCGGACTGCTCGGAGCGATCGTCTGCAAGGGTGGTTTCGATTTGTTCTGGCCCGACCTGTCTACTGCGCTCTCCTGGTACGCGGTGGGAGTGCTAGCTTTGTTGTTGTCCGCGGCGGGGATTATCGGAGATCTGATCGAGTCACTCCTCAAGCGCGATGCCAAGGTCAAAGACACGGGGCATCTCCTTCCGGGCACCGGTGGCGTGTTGGACCGGATCGACTCGTCCCTGCTTGCAATTCCCGTGATGTATTACGCGATGCTCTTCTACATTTTTTTGAAGGTAGCTGAGTCGTGATCGAGCGTTATACCCGTCCCGAAATGAAGGAGATCTGGACCGACGAGGGCAAGTATCGCCGTTGGTTGCAGGTTGAAATTGCGGTCTGCGAGGCCCAGTGTGAGCGCGGTCTGATTCCGCAGGATGCCTTTCAGGCAATCGCGAGCAAGGCGTCTTTCGACATCGCGCGAATCGATGAAATCGAGCGCGAGGTGCGCCACGACGTGCTCTCGTTCTTGACTGCTGTCGGAGAGACGGTCGGCCCCGCATCGCGATGGGTCCACTTCGGCATGACGTCGAGTGATGTGGTCGATACCGGAATGGCGTTGCAGATACGCGACGCGGGGAGGTTGCTGCTGGCCGGCGTCAATCGGCTCTGCAAGGTGTTGCGCGCCCGCGCTCTCGAGTTCCGCCACACGCCCTGCGTGGGCCGCACGCACGGAGTCCACGCCGAGCCCATGACCTTTGGCCTCAAGCTTCTGGTTTTCTACGCGGAGATGTGCCGAAACCGCGAGCGTTTGAAGGCCGCTCTCGTAGAGGCTGCTGTGGGCAAGATTTCGGGAGCCGTCGGCACCTTCGCCCACCTGCCGCCCGATCTCGAAGAGGAAGTCTGTGCGCATCTCGGGATCGGTTTCGAGCCCGCCGCGACCCAGGTCGTTCAGCGCGACCGACACGCGGCATTGATCTGCGCGCTCGCATTGATCGCCGCCAGTCTGGAAAAGTTCGCGATTGAATTTCGGCATCTCGCCCGCACGGAAGTTCGCGAGGTGGAAGAGGAGTTCGCTGCGGGGCAGAAGGGATCTTCCGCGATGCCCCACAAGCGAAATCCATGGCGGTTCGAAAATGTCACGGGTCTTGCCCGGGTCATGCGCGGCTACGCGGTGGCCGCGTTGGAGAACGGGGCGCTCTGGCACGAGCGCGACATCAGCAATTCCTCCGTCGAGCGAATCATCTTTCCCGACGCCATGGCGACTCTCGACTTCATGTTGAACCGTCTCGCTGGCCTGGTGGAGACGCTCGTCGTCAACGAGGAGCAGATGCGTACGAACCTTGATCTGACCCGCGGACTCGCCTTCAGCGGGGCGCTGCTGCTGGAGCTCACCCAGAAGGGCCTGTCTCGCGAAGCCGCCTACGCGTTGGTGCAGCGACACGCGATGGATACATGGGACAAGGGCGGCGACTACCGCGACCGGATACTCGCCGATCCAGCCATCACCGAGACACTTTCCAAAGAGGAGATCGATCGAGCGTTCAGCCTCAAGCAGTCGCTTCGGCATATCGATGCGATCTTCGAACGGACGCTCGAGCGCTGCGACGAGCCATCTTCCGAGGGCTCCGAATCGTGAAGGCGCTCGTTCACGTCACGCTGAAGCCCGGTGTGCTCGATCCCCAGGGCAAGGCGATCCAGAAGGCGAGTGTCTCGCTCGGTTACGAGGCGATCCAGAGCGTGCGCCAGGGCAAGCTCTTCGAGCTGGAACTCGACGCTCGCGATGCGGCAGCGGCGAAAAAGTTGCTCGCCGAACTCTGCAAGAAACTCCTCGCCAATCCCGTGATCGAGGATTTCGAGATCGTCAGCGTAGAGGAATCCTAGCCGCGTGACCCCGTCAATTGGGGGGGGTGTTGAGCACGCCATTCAGCACTTGGGGTCTGCTTTGGGGCGCCGGGGGGAAGGGCCACTCGCTCAGAATCCGATCCGGCCAAGTGGGCCCCGGCTAGTGAAGCTCAGGTACAACCAGCCACGGTCTGTCCGGGCACGCAACCCTTCCCCCCGGCGCCCCAACGGATTCGCTGCCAGCGCGCGAAAAGAACCACCGCACCCGAGCAGCAGCTCCCGCAGAGGAGTTCGACCAGCAGTGGGTCGCGCGACGCCGCAAGGGAATCCTTTGGATTCGCCCGCCAGACGGGACCGAACAGGTTCCGTCGCCGCAAGCGAATCCAAAGGATTCGCCCGCTAGCCGTCCAGTGTTTTTGCAGATCCTTCCAGGGCCGCATTCGCGGCTCCGCGCCCCATGAAACCGCGGACGAATTCATTCGCGATCACAACCCACAAGAAGAATGGGGCGGCATCCAGAACCAGCAAAATCAGGTGAGGCAGCTGCAGCGTCTCGGGATCCGCCGTGAGATTTACGGCGATGTGCATCAAGAAGAGAACCACCAGACCGATTGCGGTCCCGCCGAAACGACGTCGAGTGCTCAATTTCGGGGTCAGTACCATCAGGGTCAGGAACGGGATGAAGTTGATGTATCGATCTCGCGCCGGCGTTGCGACGGCTTCGAAACCGAGCCATTCGTAGATCAAGCTGGCGATCGGGCTGTAGAGGTCGTGGTAGAGACTCAGACCCCCGGCGCGCCAGAGCCAGATGAATGGCGCTGTCAGGCAGACGAATTTAGCCAGGAAGAGAAGAGCCGGTTTCATTTCGCACGACCAGGTAGATCCAGAGCATCCAGACCGATGTGATCATCAAGATCAGTGTGCCCTGCCAAAAGTAGAGGTGGAAGAAGTCGAAGCTCGAAATGGCATAGCGGCCCACGATGAGAAGGCAGAGAATCCGCAGGACGTTGAACGCGTAGATGGCCGGGATCCCGAAGAGCAGCCCGAGGCTCCTCTTGCGCCAATTCGTGGGGAAGGCGAGGACACAGGCCGCATAGATCGCCATTTCGAAGAGCCCCGTGCATTCGCCAATGATCCGAACGGCGAAGGGTCCGAAGTGAATGACGGTATCCGCCAATGAAGCCTGATCGGTGAACGGGACGAGCAACGCGTATTCGACCGCGGCAGTGGCCGTGACCATGAACCGGATGACCCCCGGGAAGGCCTCCATGCCGATCGGGAGCAGCATTCCGACCGCACCCAGATAGACGCTGAAGAGGGCGAGAAAACGCCACGTTGGGTTCGCGAGCCAGCGACGTATCCAGGCCAGAAATCCGGTCATCACGGGCTCATCATAACATCGCCTCGACGGCTAGTCTTTGAATTGACCTAGATGTGCGCCTGGAGGAAGTCGGGGATGCGATCTTCGAGCCAGTATCGCGCCGACCACGGCCAGGGTCCCGAGATAAAACCCACGTGGCCGCCATTCGGGCTGACTTCAAAACGAACATTGGCGGGATGCTCTCCCGGCCGAGGGATGATACTCGGATGCATGAGTGGATCGTCCGAGGAGTGAAGGACGAGGGTGGGCGTTTCGATGCGGTCGACGAATTGACGGCTGCTGCATCGCTTGTAGTAGTCCTCCGCGTTTCGGAATCCGTGCATCGGCGCGGTCACTGCTTCGTCGAATTCACGGAAAGTGCGGAGTCGGTCGAGGTCTGCGCTGGAAAGAGCAAGCTCGAACGAACCGTTGGACATCTTGGCGTGTACGGCTCGCTTGAGCCTTCGCACCAAATACCACTGGTAGATCCGTGAGAATCCAGCTTCCATCGAATCGGCGGCCGCGCCGAGTTCGAACGGGGTCGAGACGGCGACGGCCGCCCTCAGCGGGTTGTCGGCTCGGGATTCTCCGAGCCACTTGAGCAGGACGTTGCCCCCGAGCGAGAAGGCGACCGCGGCCAGCGGCGTCCCAGGCTCGCGTTGGCGCAATTCCCGCGCGAACCAGTCGATGTCCGCCGTCTCACCGGAGTGGTAGGAGCGGGGCAGGCGGTTGGGCTCGCCCGAGCAGCCGCGAAAGTACATCAGCGCTCCACGCCAGCCGCGCGCTTCGATCTTTCGCAGCAACCCCCGAGCGTAATTGGATTCGGCCGAGCCTTGCAGGCCGTGGAGCACGATCACGATCGGGCCTCTGCGGCCGACCCAATCGACATCGAGAAAGTCACCGTCGGGAAGCTCCAGACGCTCTCGACTGGTTTCCAGCGGAACGTGTCTGCGGCAGAGAACGGGCCAGATCGTCTGGAGATGGCGGTTCGAAAGCCACCACGCGGGGCGGAAGCGGTCGTCGGCCTTCCGGTCGCTCATGCTGGGATTCGCTTGATTCGATCATCGAGTGTCATTGGAGTTCTCGCCCATCGTGATCGGAAGCGATTTGAACGCTCCATTCGGATGGAAGCAGAGCATAGGCTCAACGCGCACGCGCGCGACCGATTGGGTCCAGCGATCTTCCGCATCCGGTTCGCGGGCGCGCCTGCAGATCCGGTATATTCTCCGACTACTCGAGTCTTTGGGGGGATCAGCATGCGCAAGCTCTACGGGTTTCAAGCGCTCACGTTCGCGGTGGGCCTTTGTTTGCTCGCAGCCTGTGTCACCGACCCGTACACCGGAGAGAGAAAGCTCAGCAAGGCGGCGACCGGCGCGGCAATCGGAGGCGCGACGGGTGCGGCGATCGGCGCGGTGACGGGTGGTGACCGCGGAAAACGCGCGGCGATCGGCGCGGCTGCGGGCGTGCTCGCGGGCGGTGCGGTCGGCGCCTACATGGATCACCAGGAATCCAAGCTGCGCGAACAGCTGCAGGGCACAGGCGTCAGCGTCACCCGCGCGGGCGACGATCTGATCCTGAACATGCCCGGAAACATCACCTTCGAGGTGAATCAGGCCGACATCCGCCCCAGCTTCTACGACGTGCTGAGTTCGGTCGTGCTCGTCGTGAAGGAGTTCGACAAGACGATCATCGAAATTTCGGGCTACACCGACAGCACGGGAGGCGAGAGCTACAACCAACAGCTTTCGGAGCGCCGATCGGGCAGCGTTGGCGCCTACTTCAAGGCCCAGGGTGTCACTTCGGGCCGCGTGGTGACGAAGGGCTTCGGCGAGCGCTATCCGATCGCGAGCAACGACACTTCCGCGGGCCGTGATCAGAATCGCCGCGTCGAGTTGAGACTGGTGCCGATCACGTCGTGAGCGAATGCGCGCGTCTCGCGCGGACCTTCGAGTTCCGCCACCGGGCAAACGCGGCGCTCAGTCGATTCCGAGGTTGCGGCGGATCCTTTCCTCGATCGGCTGGGTGTCCGGCTCGAACGCGCAACCCGTGATCTGCTCGAAGGCCTCGATGTAACGGCGGGTCGCCTCGCAGCGCACGTCGACCGGGATTTCGGGCCGCGGACCCGCTCCCTTGTAGCCCTGATCGCCGAGCCAGAGGCGCAGGTACTCCTTGTCGAGCGGCGCGGGATCCGTGCCTCGCGAGAGCGCCTGTTCATGGCTGTCGCGGTGCCAGTAGCGGGAAGAATCGGGAGTGTGGATCTCGTCGATCACGACGATCTCGCCGGTGGCGTCGAGTCCCATCTCGTATTTCGTGTCGACGAGGATCAGGCCGCGGGATTCCGCCCAGCGGCGCCCCGCCGCGAACAGCGCCGCACCGATCTTGGCCGCCTTGTCGTAGAGCTGGGCGCTGATCTGCCCGCTCGCGATTAGCGCATCGCGCGAGGTCAGCTCGTCGTGGGAGCCGAGTTCGGCCTTGGTGGTCGGGGTGAGCAGCGACTCCGGTAGCGGATCGTGTTTGCGCATCCCGTCCGCGAGCCGGTGGCCGCAGTACTCGCGATCACCGCGGTCGTAGGCGGTCCAGATCGAGGTCGAGCTCGAACCCGTCAGGTAGGCGCGGAAGACGAACTCGATGGGCAGCGGCTGGCACTCGAGCACCTTCGAGACATTGGGGTCCGGCACCTCGACGAGGTGATTGCGGGCGATCTCTCGGGTCCTCTCGAACCAGAATGCTGCGAGCTGGTTGAGGATCTGTCCCTTGAACGGCAGGGTGCCGACGATCACGTCGAAACAGCTCACCCGGTCGGTTGCCACGATGGTCCGGTGTTCGCCAGCGATGTAGCTGTCGCGCACCTTGCCGGCCTCGCGCGAACCGAGGCCCGAAAAGTGCGTCTCGGCCAAGGTTCGCTCACACTGGTCCCTCAGAAGTTCGAAGTCGATACCCACGGTTCCCCCTTGCGGTTATGATGCGCGCCCTGCGCCATGCTCATATAACGCCTGAAAGGGGTCGCGAGCAACGACGAAACGCGTCATCCCGAGCAAAAGGGCTGCCTCTCGGGGCCGCCGGTCAGCTTGTTCCGAGCGGTCTGCACCAGTAGACTCACCCCGTTCCCGTTCGAAGAAACTGAGCAATTTCAAGGTACTGGCAGAAGGTTGCTGCTGGTGCCGCCCCCGAGGTTTTGGTTGTTCTCGGTGATTCAATTTCCAGGCTCACTAGATGACCGAGACATGCGGTTTGCGTTCGACAGCGTCCTGAAAGCGAGCGCGCGGCTGGTCTGGCACAAGGAGCCGGAGCTCCCGCTGGGGACCCGCGCCGTCGTGCTGCCCGGAGGCTTTTCGTACGGCGACTACCTGCGCTGCGGGGCGATGGCCCAGTACTCGCCTGTGATGGCCGCCGTCAGACGCTTTGCGGCAGCGGGCGGCCCGGTGCTCGGGGTCTGCAACGGCTTCCAGGTGCTCTGCGAATCCGGCCTGCTACCGGGCGCGTTACTGCGCAACCAGAATCTGCACTTCGGCTGCGAGTTCGTGAATCTGCGCGTCGAGCGCGCGAAGCCGCCCTTCAGCTCTCGCGCAGTCGCCGGGCAGGTGCTGCGCATCCCGATCAAGAATGGCGAGGGCGCCTATTTTGCGGCGCCCGAAGAGTTGTCGCAGCTCGAGGCGAACGGCCAGATTGCGCTGCGCTATTGCGACGAGAGCGGGGCGGTCAAAGAGGCCTCGAACCCCAACGGCTCGGTGGCGAATATCGCGGGCATCACCAATCAGCGCGGCAACGTATTGGGTCTGATGCCCCATCCCGAACACGCCGCCGAAGCCGCGATTGGCGGAACGGATGGTCTCTTCCTGCTCGGCTCGCTCGTAGACGCGGTTTTCGGCGCGGAGTCTGCACGATGAGCGACCGCAAAGCGCCCATCGTCGATCTCGCGCTTGCGCGCGAGCACGGGCTCACCGATGACGAGTACGAACGCATCGTCGAGATCCTCGGTCGGATCCCGAGCTTTTCGGAGCTCGGGATCTTCTCTGTGATGTGGTCCGAGCACTGCTCCTACAAGTCGAGCAAGAAGTATCTGAGGAAGTTTCCGACCCGGGGTGAGTGCGTACTCCACGGGCCGGGCGAAAATGCCGGCGTCGTCGACATCGGAGACGGCCTGGCCGCCGTCTTCAAGATCGAGAGCCACAACCACCCGTCGTTCATCGCGCCCAAGCAAGGCGCGGCAACGGGCGTGGGCGGGATTCTTCGCGACGTCTTCACGATGGGTGCGCGACCCGTCGCGAACCTGGACTCGCTTCGCTTTGGTCCGCTCGACGAATCGCTGCACCAATATCTGTTGGCTGAGGTCGTCGAGGGCATCGGGAGTTACGGCAATGCCGTAGGGGTCGCCACCGTTGGTGGAGAGACCCAGTTCCACTCCTGCTACGCGGGAAACATCCTCGTGAACGCATTCAATCTGGGTATCGTCGAGACCGACAAGATCTTTCTCGCGCGCGCGTCGGGCGTGGGCAATCCCGTCATGTACGTCGGCAGCAAGACCGGACGCGACGGTATCCACGGCGCGAGCCTGCTCGCATCGGCGGAATTCGACGCGGAGAGCGAGGCGAAGCTTCCGACGGTCCAGGTTGGAGATCCGTTCACTGAAAAGTGTCTGATCGAGGCCTGCCTGGAGCTGATGGAGACGAATGCGGTGATCGGCATCCAGGACATGGGCGCTGCGGGCCTCACGTGTTCGTCGTTCGAGATGGCCAGCCTCTCGGGCACGGGGATCGCACTGGACCTCGACGCGGTCCCCCAGCGCGAGACCGGCATGATCCCTTACGAGTTGCTGCTCTCCGAGAGTCAGGAGCGCATGCTGTTGATCGCCCAGGCGGGGCGCGAGGAAGAGGTCGCCGAGATCTTCCGGCGCTGGGACCTCGACGTCGCGGTGGTCGGACGTGTGACCGACGACGGGCGGATGCGCATTCAATGGCAGGGCGAGACCGTCGTCGACATTCCGGTCGATCCCGTCGCGAAGAGTTCGCCCGAACTCGATCGCCCCATCGCCGCTCCGGCGGACCTCGGCGAGCGACAGAAGTTCGACCTCGCCTCAGTTGCGCCCGAAGATGATTTCGAGGGCGCGCTCCACGAGTTGCTCGACTCGCCGAATCTCGGCTCGAAGGAGTGGATCTACCGCCAGTACGATCAGCTCGTGCAGGGCGACACGGTGATTCGGCCGGGCGGCGATGCGGCTCTGATCCGCGTCCGCGGTCGAGACGGCGAGCCGACCGGGAAGGGGCTCGCGATGTCGGTCGACTGCAATCCCCGCTGGTGCTGGCTCGATCCCCGCCTGGGTGCGATGGCCGCCGTCGCTGAGGCCGCCCGCAACGTCGCCTGCACGGGTGCGCGTCCGCTCGCGCTCACGAATTGTCTGAATTTCGGTAATCCCGAGCGACCGGAGATCATGTGGGAGTTCGCAGAGGCAATCCGCGGCATCTCCGAAGCCGCCGCAGCGCTCGAGACGCCCGTCGTGTCGGGCAACGTCTCGTTCTACAACGAGACCTCGGGCCGCGCGATTTTCCCGACGCCGACGATCGCGGTGGTCGGATTGCTCGAAGACTGGGAGCGTCACGCGGTTTCTCATTTTCCGCAGCCGGGTCTGTCGATCGTGCTGCTCGGCGAAAGTCGCGAGGAGATCGGCGGCAGCGAGTGGCTCGCGCAGCGGCGCGGCCTCGAGGTGGGCCTGCCCCCGATCGTCGACCTCCAGCACGAGAAGCGCCTCCACGGCCTGCTCGCGGCCGCCGTGGCGCGCCAGCTGATCCGCAGCGCCCACGACGTTTCCGATGGTGGACTCGCGGTGGCGTTCGCGGAGTGCGCGTTTGCCGGACCGAAATTGGTGGGTGCGACCGTTCGGCTTCCGTGTACCATTCGGCCGGATGCGCTGCTCTTCGGGGAATCCACCGGGAGGGTCGTCGCGGCGACCTCGGACGCGAAGGCGTTGATCGAACTCGCGAAACAATCCGGAGTCCCCGCGGAGTGCATCGGTGAAACCGGAGGCGACCGGTTGTCGGTCGGACCCATCGAGGGCGAGCCGTGGCTCGACGTCGAGGTGGCGTTGCTCCACGAGCGCTGGCGGGGCGCCATCCCGCGCAGGTTGGGAGAATCGTGAGCCGCAGACCGATCGAAATCGATCCCGCGCTCGAGAGGGAGCTCGCCGAAGAGCTCCATCGCGATCGCTTTCACGACGAGTGTGGCGTGGTCGGGATTCAGGGCCATTCAGAAGCCGCCAACATCGCCTACCTGGGCCTCTACGCCCTTCAGCACCGCGGGCAGGAGAGCGCGGGGATCGCCACCACGGACGGCGGTGAGCACCGCGTGCACCGCGCGATGGGCCTGGTCGCAGACGTCTTCAACGAGAAGAACCTGCGCAAGCTACCGGGTCGCATGGCGATCGGTCACGTTCGCTATTCGACGTCCGGTGGTAGCCAACTCCGCAACGCCCAGCCGTTTTGCGCCACGACCGACGGCGGACCCGTCGCGATCGCCCACAATGGCAACCTCGTCAACGCCCACGCGATTCGCCGTGAACTCGAGGGCCGCGGCGCGATCTTCAGTACCACGGGCGATACCGAGACGATCGTTCAGCTGCTCGCGCGATCCCGCGAGCACACCCAGGAGGAGCGTTTGATCGACGCTCTTTCGAGGGTCAAGGGTGCTTTCAGCCTGGTCTTGATGACGGGCGACTCGTTGATCGCCGTGCGCGATCCCCACGGGTTTCGCCCCCTCTGCCTCGGACGTCTCGACCGCGCCTGGGTGGTGGCGAGCGAGACCTGCGCACTCGATCTGATCGGGGCCGAGCACGACCGCGACCTGGAGCCCGGTGAGGTCGCGGTGATCAAGCGCGGGCGGATCCGCACCTTGCGCCCGTTCAAGCAGCAGGCGAAAGAGCGCTTCTGCATCTTCGAATACATCTATTTTGCGCGGCCCGACTCGAATCTCAACGGCCACAATGTCTACGTCTATCGGAAGGAGTTGGGCCGACTGCTCGCGCGCGAGCACCCGGTGAACGCCGATCTGATCGTGCCGGTTCTCGACTCTGGCAACACCGCAGCGCTCGGTTACGCGGAGGAGATCGGCATACCCTACGAGCAGGCGATGATTCGCAATCACTACGTGCGTCGCACCTTCATCGAGCCCGCGCAATCGATTCGGCATTTCGGTGTCAAGGTGAAGCACAACGCGGTCGCGAGCCTCTTGCAGGGCAAGCGCGTGGTGCTGGTCGACGACTCGATCGTGCGCGGGACCACCCTGATCAAGCTCGTGACGATGCTGCGCAACGCCGGCGCGACCGAAGTCCACCTGCGGATTTCCGCGCCGCCGACCATCGGGCCCTGCCACTACGGGATCGACACGCCGACGCGCGACGAGTTGATTGCAAACAACCACAGCGTCGACGAGATCTGCGAGATCATCGGTGCGGACTCCCTCCGCTACCTCTCGCTGGAGGGGCTGCGGAGGAGCGCCGAGCCGCTCAAGAGCGGCTTTTGCGACGCCTGTTTCTCCAACGAATACCCGGTCGCGATCGAGAGCAGCGACAGTCCGCCCCAACTCTCGCTTTTCCGGGCGGTCGAGGACGAAGAGGCCTGAGGTTTCGCGGGTGACCCGCGACCTGTTTTTTAAAAACCCTTCTTAGTTCCGTAGCTTATATCCATATCTGCACATTGCGGTTACTTCGAGTGGGCGCGCTTGATCCGCGCTCCAGAGCCCTCCGAAAGTTGAGCGTTATGCCCCGGC
Source organism: Myxococcales bacterium (assembly GCA_022561775.1). Classification (GTDB taxonomy): domain Bacteria; phylum Myxococcota_A; class UBA9160; order UBA9160; family SMWR01; genus JACZVU01. The sequence goes on from JADFQO010000003.1 coordinate 135,052, forward strand.
GGCCGATAGACCGAGCGGGACATGTTGCTTTGTCGAGTGAGGGACCGCCGTGGGCGCCCCGTCTAGGGTTCTCCAGCTGGAATTTGCGAGCGTGGAGGAATTCCAGCGAGAACACACCGCCAATCTCGTGAACGGTGGCGTGTTCATCGCGACGGAAGAGCCCGCGACCCTGCGCACGGGGGTGACCGTGGAATTGACGATTGCGGGCGAGACCGCGAAGGTTCGACTCGACGGAGAGATCGTTCACATCGTGCCGCCCGAGATGGCGGAGGCGGGCGCGCAGCCGGGCGTGGCGGTCCAGTTCTCCTGTACCCAGACGGCACTTCGCGCCGCTCTGGGACCCCTCTGTCAGGCCGCGGGAGCGCCTCGCCCCGAACCGCCCGACGCCGGGCGCCGGAAGGCGCCGCGCGTGCCCGCCCAGGTGCCGATCCGGATCAAGGCGCCGGACGTCTCGCTGTCTGGCCACACCCGCGACATCAGTCTCTGTGGTGTGTTGGTCTCCGTCCCGGGCGATTCGATTCCCGTCGGCGCGCGGGTCTATGTGACGATCGACCATCCGACCAGCGGCGAGTCGCTCGGCGTCGACGCGACCGTCACGCGCCAGATTGCGACGAAGGGCGGGGTGGTTGCGCTCGCGATCGAGTTCGATCCACCTCCCGAGCGACAGGAGGAAGTGCGTGCCTTCATCGCCGATCTCCAGAGTGCCGAGCACAGCAGGCGCCTGGGGGGAATGCGCGGCTCTCTGGCGGAAGTCGGGGCACAGCATCTGCTCGAGATGCTCGGCCAGACGGCGCCGAGCGGAACGCTGACCGTCAGCCACGAAAACGAGGAAGGCGTCATCGGTTTCGAAGGTAAGATGTTGTGTTATGCGCAGCTCGGGGCGATCAGCGGAATGAAGGCGCTGACCCGCATACTGGGTTGGGAGGAGGGTTCGTTCGAATTCCACGCCCGACTCGAGCCGATGATGTCGGAAGATCCGCCGATGCTGCTCGACGCGGCGATACTCGAGGCGGCCCGCCACCTCGATGAACTCAAGACGCTGGATCTCGATCTGCTCCCACTGGACGCCAAGGTTCGCTTCCAATCCGCGCCGGCCGGGTCCGGTCGAGAGGAAACCTCCAAGGTGGAGGGCGCGGTGCTCGATCTCGCGCGAGGTGAGTTCACGATCCGGCGCATCGTCGACATGATCCCCGAGCCCGATGTCGAGATCCTGCGGGCGCTCACGTTTCTCGCCGATCTCGGTTCGATCACGATCGTTTCGCATTGAGCTCGGCGCCGCGTTCGAGTGATCGATCAGCGACAGACGATGGTTTCGCGCATGAAATGTTCGTCATCGCGATCCGGGTGGTCGACGTTGTAGTGAAGCCCCCGGCTCTCGCATCGGAGTGCGGCGGATTCGATGACCAGTTGCGCCACGGTGGCGAGATTGCGCAATTCGATCAGGTCGGGTGTGAGCTTCCAGTCCCAGTAGTACTCGGTGATCTCGCCACGGAGCAGCTCGATTCGCCGCCGCGCCCGTTCCAGACGCCGATCGCTGCGCACGATGCCGACGTAATTCCACATCAGCCGTCGGATCTCGTCCCAGTTCTGGGTGATCACAACGGCCTCTTCGCTCTCGGTGGCGTCGCCTTCTTCCCACGCGGGCACCTCGATCGGTTCGCGCGAGAGGTCGCCGAGCCGTCGACCGGTCGCCTCGGCGGCGGCGTGCGCGAACACGAGCGCTTCGAGGAGCGAATTGGAGGCCAGCCGATTCGCGCCGTGGAGTCCCGTGCAGGCGACCTCGCCGGCCGCGAAGAGATTGGGCAGGTCGGTCTCGCCCGCCATGTCGGTGCGCACGCCCCCGCACCAGTAGTGGGCGGCGGGCACGACCGGAATCGGCTCCTCGGTGAGGTCGAAGCCGAACTGCTTGCAGCGTGCGTAGATGTTGGGGAATCGCTCGCGCAGAAAATCGGCGTCCCGATGCGTGATGTCGAGAAACGCGGAGTCGTCGCCTGAGCGTTTGAGTTCGGTGTCGATCGCGCGCGCCACGACGTCGCGCGGAGCCAGATCCTTCATCTCGTGATAGCGTTCCATGAAGGGGTCGCCCGCCGCCGTGCGCAGGATGCCGCCTTCACCGCGCACGGCTTCGCTGATCAGGAAGGATTTGGCGAGCGGGTGGTAGAGGCAGGTCGGGTGGAATTGGACGAACTCCATGTTGCTGAGGGACGCGCCCGCTCGGTACGCCATCGCCATTCCGTCGCCCGACGCAATGTCCGGATTGCTGGTGTAGAGGTAGACCTTGCCCGCGCCGCCCGTCGCGAGCATCGTCACGTGAGCGCAGAAGCGGTGCACCCGCCCGCTGTCGGCGTCGAGCACGTAGGCGCCCAACGCGCGTTCGGCGCCCGCGAGCCCCGCGCGCTGGGCGGTCAGCAGGTCCACCGCGCAGTGGGTCTCGAAGAGTGTGATGTTGGGATGTGCGCGCACGCGCGCGATCAGCGCGCGCTCGATCTCCTGGCCCGTCGTATCGCGGTGGTGAAGGATGCGCCGGTGGGTGTGGCCGCCCTCCTGACCGAGGTCGAAGGCGAGGTCGGAACGCGCGCTGTCCGCGCTCGGGGCGTCGAAGTCGGCGCCGAGTTTCAGCAGTTGGTCGATCATTGCGGGTCCGCGCTCGACGACCCGACGGACGACTTCTTCGCGGCAGAGGCCTGCGCCCGCGTTGATCGTGTCGCGCGCGTGGGCTTCGAAGGAGTCCCGATTGTCCAGGACGGCCGCGATCCCGCCCTGCGCCCAGTTCGTCGCCGAGTCCACGGCGCGCTTCTTGGTGACGATCGCGACGGTCCCGTATTGGGCGACCTGCAGGCTGTAGTAGAGTCCGGCGATCCCGCTTCCGATCACGAGGACATCGGAGTCGTGGCGTTCCTGCACGGGGGGTCTCCGCGTGGGCCGGGCGCGGCTCGGAGAGTTCGACCTAAGGGAGAGCCCGGAAGTCTCCGATTAGGAGGGTTCGGCGAAACAGCGTCGACTGTACCCGTGGGGTTGCGCGGAGTCGAGGATTCCCCGCGGGGCATTCGGCCGTGGGCCTCGCGAAGGGGTCGGGCGAACGGAGGTTGGGTGCTGCTGCGAATCTGGCAAAATGGTGCGACCAGCGCGCTGCTCTGCGGTCTGTTGCTCCTGGCAGCGGCAGCGGCCCATGCTGGAGGCCAGATCTACACCTTCGTCGATTCGCGCGGGGTGACCCACTTCAGCAACATCCCGAACGACCCGCGCTACGTGCCGATTCTTCGGCCGCGGCGCGATCCGAAGCCGAACCCGCGCGTGCCCCAATACGTGGGTTACGACGGTTTGATCCTGCTCACCGCGCGCGAGCACGGCGTTTCCCCGGCCCTCGTGAAGGCGGTGATCGCCGCGGAGTCCCGCTTCGACACGGACGCGGTATCCCGAAAGGGCGCCCAGGGCCTGATGCAGCTGATGCCGACGACCGCCTCGAAGCTCGGTGTCGCGGATCCGTTTTCGGCGGATCAGAACGTGCGCGGCGGTGTTCGCTACCTGCGCGAGATGCTCGACCGCTACGGCGACATGGGCCGCGCGCTCGCCGCCTACAACGCGGGCCCATCGGCGGTGGACCACTACCGCGGGATTCCCCCCTACCCGGAGACGCGGGATTACGTGCAGCGGGTTATGACCTACTATCGCCAATACAATGACGATTTCGGTCAATGACGGATCGGTCAGCGCGGCCCGTTCCGCAGCCGACCCGAACCGGATTGCGCGCGAGAAATTCTGGAACCTCCCGAACACGATCACCGTCGTGCGCGTGGGAGTGGTGCCGATTCTGCTGCTGCTGCCGTGGTTTTCGAACCGATCCGGTAGCCTGATCATCGGTTGGTGTTTCACGATCGCGGCGTTCTCGGACCTCGTCGATGGCTGGCTCGCGCGTCGCGGTCAGCAGGTTACGCGCATCGGCAAGCTGCTCGACCCGCTCGCCGACAAGCTCATCGTCTCGACCGCGCTGATCGTCCTCGTGGCGACGACCGGACGCATTCCGCCCTGGGCGATCTGGATGGTCGTGGTGATCGTGGGCCGCGAGCTCGCGGTGACCGGCCTGCGCGGGCTGGCTTCGTCCCAGGGGCAGGTGATGGCGGCCTCGGGCTACGGGAAACTCAAGACCTTTGCGCAAAACGTCGCGATCGGAGCCATGATCTTCCACTACCCGACGCTGGTCTTTTCGTTCCACACGATCGGCTTGACGCTGTTGGGCCTCGCGACACTGCTCACGCTCTGGTCCGGTTACGCCTATTTCGCGGGTTACTTCCGCGCTGAAGGACAAGACGATCCCCCCGAATCCGGGAGCACGGCATGACGCGATTGCAGGAACTCAGCGGAAAGATCGACGCGCTCGACGTTCGGATCGGCGTGGTCGGCCTCGGCTATGTGGGGCTTCCGCTCGCGGTCGGCTTCGCGAAGGCGGGCGTGCAGGCGATCGGCTTCGACCTCGACGAGCAGAAAGTCCGGTCGATCCAGGACGGGGTTTCCTACATCGAGGATGTTTCTTGCGAGGACCTCGCGGCGGCCCGAGCGGCGGGGACGCTCAGCGCGACGAGCGATTTCAGCGAACTCGCGCAATGCGACGTGATCAACGTCTGCGTACCCACGCCGCTCACCAAGACCAAGGACCCCGACGTCTCGTACATCATCCGCGCCGTCGAGGACATCTGCAAATACCTGCGTCCGGGCCAGCTCATCATCCTCGGCAGCACCACCTATCCCGGCACTACCCACGACCTCTACGTGCCGATGCTCGAAGCCGGCGGACTGAAGGTCGGTGAGGATTTCGCGGTTGCGTTCGCGCCAGAGCGCATGGATCCCGCCAATACCGACTTCGCGGTGCGCGAAGTTCCCAAGGTGCTGGGCGGGGAGACCCCGCTTTGCACGCAGCTCGCCTCGCAGGTGTTTCGACTCGTCTTCGACGAGATCGTGCCGGTTTCCTCGACCCAGAGCGCCGAGATGGTGAAGCTGCTCGAGAACACCTTCCGCGCGATCAACATCGGTCTCGCGAACGAGGTCGCGCTGATGTGCGGGCGCCTCGGCCTCGACGTCTGGGAGGTGATCGAGGCTGCGGCCACCAAACCCTACGGTTTCATGAAGTTCCTGCCGGGCCCGGGTCTCGGCGGCCACTGCATTCCGGTCGACCCCGCCTACCTCGCCTGGAAGATGCGGTCCTTGAACTTCCAGGCGCGCTTTATCGAACTCGCGACTGAGATCAACGGCCAGATGCCCCGCCACGTCGCCGAGCGCATCAACGATCTGCTCAACGAGGATTGCATTGCGGTCAACGGAGCCAAGATCCTGATCCTCGGCGTGGCCTACAAATCGAATGTGTCGGACATGCGCGAGTCGCCGGCCCTCGATGTGATGCGGTTGCTGGCCCAGAAGGGCGCCGAGATCCGCTACTCGGATCCCCACGTCCAGGAGATCGAGCTGGACGGCCGCACCTACAAGAGCGCCGACCTCACCGACGACCTGCTCGGCGAAGTCGATCTGGTCGTGATCATCACGCAGCACGCGGGTGTCGATTACGAGCGGGTCGTCGCGGCCTGCAACCGCGTCTTCGACACCCGAAACGCCACCCGGGACGTCGCGGCTGGGCGAGAAAAAATCACCAAACTCTAGGAAGGCCACTGTTCGCGGCGTCCGGCGCGGTAAGCCTTGACGAGACGCCGCAGCCCAGCTTGAATGAGGCTTGCTTCCAGGCACGAGTAGCTCAGTTGGTAGAGCGCCACGTTGCCAACGTGGGGGTCGCCGGTTCGAGCCCGGTCTCGTGCTCCAGAAACCAAAGCCCCGTCGAGCAGTTAGCTCGGCGGGGCTTTCTGCTACCGAACATCAGCGGGCCTTGCGTAGCGCATGCGTAGCACGGGCACCGCTGCCGACGATCTCATCGCCGTCCCAGCCGAAGATGCTAGAGAGGTGCTCCCGTTCTTCTGCGTCAGGCCAGTTCGCCGGGTCGATGAACGAGTCGTAAGTTTCCAAGACCATTCGCGCCGTTGTGTGACCGACCTCGGAGGAGACGAGCTTCGGGTTCCGTCCGCAGATCAACGCGCTGGTAATGTACGAACGCCGCAAAGCCTTCTGAGCGTCGCCTTCCCTAGGTTTTACGCGAGCCCGTTCGAGGGCTTGGGGCCATCCTCGTCCTAGCCAGTTCCGGTAGTTGAGGTGTCCACCCTTCGAATTCGGGAAGACCCAGCTTCCCTCGCGTCCCACATAGGAGCGCTGGCGCTGCCGAAACAGCAGCTCCTCCAGGGGGCGGCCAATCCGAATCGACCAGACCGCAGCCGTCTTCGTTGCCACGAGTGAGGAAACATCTACGGTCCTCGATTTCGGTAGAGCATGCAGGATATGAATTCGCCGCTCGGGTTGCGAGATGTGTGGCCAAATCCAAGCCGCTCCTTCCCCCCAGCGCAATCCGGTCAGGAGCAATGCCTCTGTGACCGGAAAGTACATACGCTCTATCGAGTCGTGTGGGTCTCGAAGAACCGCTAATAGGGTTTCCAGCTCGTCCGCGACAAACGGGCGGAATGTAACCTTCTTGGACATCTGAGCCTGTGTCCGTTTTGTTCGGCGCTTTGGTAGGGGCTCGTCGAACGGGCTCTTCGCGATGTGCTCTCGCATCTTTGCGTCGCGCAGGATCAGCCGCAGAACACCGAGACGGCCGTCCACGGTGCGTTTCCTCAAGCCGCCCTCTAACTCGGTGCGGAGATCGACGACGACGGCTGTAGTGATCTCTTCTAGGCGACGGTGACCAATCCGCCGCGTGAGGTCTCGCAGGTGCGCCCGGTAGTTCTTCCAAGTCTCCAGCTCCACCATAGGAGGCTGGTAGCTCTGCAACCATTGAGATCCCCACTCTTCGAGGGTGAAGCGCAGGTTTGGCTGCTTGCGCACGGCTTGCGTGCGGGAAGCCTTCTCGAAGAAGCTGAAGTCGCCGAGTAGGAAGCGTCGATTGAGTTCCCGCGCGACCTCTTCTGCGAGAGTCTCGTCGTCACCCGCGATTCGCATCCTGCGTTGCTTCCGCCTTCCGTCCACCTTCCCGCTGGCATAGACGTAGAGCGCCGGAGTCGCACGGCTGTGGTCCCACTGGATACTCGCTCGTGCCATGCCGGAGCTTCCTCCCTTGGTAAGACTATCTCGTGAGGGCATCACTTCGCCTCCCCATCCAGTAGCGCGCACGCCCGCTGAGC
>JADFQO010000053.1 GCA_022561775.1 Myxococcales bacterium
AAGTTCCCGGAATTGCATGCGTTTCGATTAACCTGAGTTTTGGCACAGTACGGGAACGAGGCTTTCAGGAGGGCGACACGACTATCCAAAAAGACGGCGCATTAGCGCCGTGTTGTCGTTTCGGGTAGACGAGAGACCCCTACCCTACTTCCCGCCTTCCCGGGTAGGAGCTAGCCGTGGCTTTGCGTCGGCTTGGTCAGTCGCATGAGTCTTTCAACTCATCGTAACGCGCAGTCGCCTCGCAATAGTACGGCCCATCGCCCGGTCTCCATCCGCGAGGGTTCGCAAAAACCGCCCAAACGTGTACGCCGAACCCATGAGCGCGGTTTCCATGTAGAGCTGCGGTGTTGATGACAGCAGCAAGGTCAGATGGCCTGTGCGTGAAACCCACGTATACGTCGTTATCCTCGAACTCGACCCACGCAACTTCCTCAATATCGCGAAGGTATGTGAGTCGTTTTTTGAGAGCTGAGTTGTCCCGTCCGATAGCGGGGGATGCGATAATCACCACAGCAACAGCGAGACCAAGAGCTTGGATAGTTCCTTTAAGGTTCATGAGAATTCCTGAGACCCCCTACCCTATTGGTTACGCGCCCCTAAAGGGCGCTTTTGGAATCCCTCGCGCTTTTTCTAGCCTACCGTCTCGACCCTTTTTCATTGTAGCAGCCGTTCTCGGGGTTCAAGGTAAGAGCTCGGCCATCTCATGGCCCAGTTTGCCGAAAACTCACACTTGTTGTGGTCCGGAATTCCTAATGCAGCTCACCTCCTTTCGGCTACTATTTTTCGCGGTTTCGAACGCGTGCAGGAAGGCCGCACGGAGGCTATGAGATGGCTCGAATAGCCCGCGGGTAAGCCAGCACGTGCCCAGAGCGTCCAGGACTTCTCGGACGTCTTTCTCTTCCCCCGGGAAGCGGTCATAGATCCGATCCTCTCGAATCAGCGGGCTCTGGACGTAACAAAGAAAGGGAGAGTTCGTGAGGCTGTTGAGTGTTCCGTCAGACGTATTGCCGTCAGTGACTGCAATATGCGAATCATCATACTCAGGCAGTTCTATGTTAGGCTTTTTAAGTTCCCCGACGACTACTCGACAGACGTCTATCGCGAATTTGCACAAATGCTGTTTTTCTTCCGACGGCCAGCAATCGGCCTCGCGTCAGCGAAGAAGCAAGATTCACCTGGGGAATCCGGGCTCAAAGGGGTTCGATTCCACGATCTGCGACACACTTGCGCATCGCTGCTACTTGCGGCCGGGGGTATATGGGTGAAGCGAGAAAGAGGCCTCTCAGGCTCGAGTTCGACCGCCGGTTGAAGCTCGAGTTCTATGGCGCGCGCGTCTCGAGCGACGAAGGGCTCCATCCAGGTGTCGCCGATGTGGAGCGGGAAGATCGGCCCGGGATGGTCGCGCAGGCGATCGGCAAAGGGCGAGTAGAGGGCGTCCGGAATCTCATGCAGGATCGCGACGCTTCGAGCCGGCCGGGGCATCGCAGACCCTCCGGAAGGCGATCGTGTGAGGGAGTTGTAGCAAGTTGGCGTTCGCCTTACAGAAGGAGAAGGGGAGCTGCGCTTCCGATGCGAACCCGATCCCGGTCGTCGCCGAACTGCGACGTGTCCAGCCGGTGTAGGCTCGCCCCGAGGGATTGCAACGGATCAGTTGATGACCACGCCAGCCGCTGCGGGTACCCAGCGCTTGACCACCTCGAGAAGTTGCTGCCGCGAGAAGGGTTTTGACACGTAGTCATCCATCCCTGCATCGAGACAGCGCTCCCGGTCCCCCTTGATTGCGTTGGCGGTGAGCGCGACGATCGGGGTTCGAGTCCGGGCGCGGTGCGCTGCGCCCGCGCCGATGCCGCTCAGCTCCTCTTGCTCCCGGATCCGCACGGTTGCCTCGAAGCCATCCATCTCGGGCATCTGGCAGTCCATGAAGATCAGATCGTGCCGGGCTTGGGCTGCCGCCTCCACCGCTTCCCGACCATCGGCAACGACATCCACCCGAAAGCCGAGACTTTGCAGCATTCCGAGCGCGACCACCTGGTTCACCGGATTGTCCTCGGCTACGAGAACGCACACCGTGTCGATTGTCTCCGGCCGCTCGGAGGTTGCGGCGGGCGCACCCACCACACCTTCCGTCTGATCCGAAGCCGGCTCGTCGCTCGAAACGCGGAGACCGTCTTGGCTCCCACGTGCCGACGGGCGAGCGGTTTTGGAACCTTCGCCTTTGCTCACTCGAGTGGTGAACCAGAAATTGGATCCCTTCCCCAGTTCGCTCTCGACGCCGATCTCTCCGCCCATCGCCTTCGCGAGCTTGCTGGCGATGGCGAGGCCGAGCCCCGTGCCGCCGAATTTCCGCTTCATGGAACCGTCCGCCTGGGCGAAGGGTTCGAAGACGATGCGCCGAGCCTCGGGCGAGATTCCGATCCCCGTGTCCCTGACCGAGAAGTGCAAGTCGGATTCGCCACCAGCGTTCGCCGCCGGATCAGAAACCCGGCGCACCTCTACTGCCACCTCCCCGCGCTCGGTGAACTTGATCGCGTTTGCAACGAGATTCGTGAGGATCTGGCCGAGTCGAGTCGGATCGCCGCCCACGAAGATCGGGACGTCTTCGGCAAAAGCCCAGTTGATCTCAAGACCCTTCGCCTGCGCCTGTCCCTCGAGGAGCTCGATGATCCCCTCGACCATCTCCCGCAGATCGAAGTCGATCGTCTCGAGCTGCTGCTTGTCCGCTCCGATCTTCGAAAAATCGAGGATGTCGTTGATGATGCTGAGAAGAGACTCAGCCGATCGCTGCACTAACTGCGCCGATCGTCGCTGCTGAACCTCCAGTGGCATATGCAGCAACAGCTCGACCATCCCGAGGACGCCGTTCATCGGCGTGCGGATCTCGTGGCTCATGGTCGCCAGGAACTCCGACTTGGCTCGGCTCGCCTCTTCGGCCCGCCGGGCCGCCTCGATCGCTCGATCGGTGGCCTTCTGCAGATCGATGGTTCGTTCCACGACCTTGGTTTCGAGCTGCGCCTTCTGGGCCTCGACCTCGTCCCGGTACTCGGCCAACCGATGTAGCATCAGATTGAACGAATTCGCGAGATCTGCGATCTCGTCGCGGGTCGTGATCTCGACCTCGGCGTCCAGGTTTCCGCCGGAGATCTCGTTTGTCGCGCGAACCAGTTCCTGGATCGGCAGAGTCGTCCGGCGCAGAATGATGATCGTGAGCGCAACTGCGACACAAAGCGCGGCCGGAACGAAGATGAGAGTGTTGCTCAGGAGTTCGCGGAAGCGTTGGCGCAGCCGCTCGGTGCTCAGCACCAGCTGGACATAACCGATCACCTCCCCGTCGGAGCTTGACGGGTCGAATTCGGCGAAGAGCTCATCCGTCTCACTGGCGGCGCGGCTGGCGGCCGGCGTGACGATCTCGATATAGGGAAGCCCGTTGCTCTCGGACACGAAGTGGCGAACCCTTGTCTCATCGGGCAAGGACGCCATCTCGCGTTCCCGGAGGTGCCTCATCGATGCGTCGTCGCTCAGAATTCGGCTCGCCAGGACCACACCGTGTCGGTCGCGGATGGTTGCGAAGGCGACATCCTCGTCTACCGCGAGCCCGTCGATGATCTGCGCCAGCGTCGCCTCGTCCTCGGTGTAGAGTCCGTACTCGATGTTTTCGGAGACGAAGGCCGAGAGCGCTCGGCCGTGCTCCACGAGGGCATCACGATCGCTCTCGATCCCCTTTTGGAGGGCGAAGAGCAGCACCCCGAGCGAGGTTACGATCACGGATGTGACGGTAAGCGCGGTGAATTTCGCGCTAAGACCGATCCGGCGTCGCGTGCGCTTCAAGGCCTAGCGCCGCTACTCGAATACATACGCAGCATCCTGGATCACGCGATCGGAAAGCTTCACCCTCATGTAGCGGGCCGTCTTCAGGTTGACGGAGTAGAGAAGCCTGCGCGGAGCTGTCGGAGGGAGCGAGGCGGGCGAGGCTCCCGCCAGGATCTTCACAGCGAGTTCCCCGCACTGCATGCCGATGTCCTCGTAGTCGCGCTCGAGCGAGAACAGCGCCCCGCTCTTCACCCAGGAAGTCGTACCGCCGGAGAGTGGAATCCGATTTCGGAAGGAGAACACGATGAACTTTTTGGCGGTCTGATGCGTGAGCGCCATCTGATCGGCGAGGCCCCAGATCAGGTCCGCTCCGCGGGCGATTTCGCGAAGGCCCTTCGGAAGATCTCCTGGCCGGTACACTTCCTCAGCGAGCAGCTTCATGCCCAGGTCCTTCGCGGCTCGATGGGCCGAGTCGATCCGCTCCGCGTTCTCCCCGGGGTTGAAGAGAACGCCCACCTTTCGGTGCTTTGGAAGCAAGCGTTGCATCCAGCGGAGCTGCGTGTCTACGGGATAGTCGATGAACACTCCGGTCGCGTTCCCGGTGGCTTCCACTCGGTCGCTTCGGCGGATCAGCGCACCGACGATGGGCACGTCGTGAATCTGACTCGACGCCGCTCGGCCAGCGACCGGGCCGAGGGTGAGCAGGAGCCCTGCCTCGCTGCGCAGGAGACTCCGCGGCGGGTTGCCTTCGGCGTCCAACGGGTAGATCTGGTAGCTCGCCGCGATGCCCTTCTGGCGCAGCACCCGCTCGAAGCCCGTCCGCACCGCGCGAAAGGGAGGAGCGTCCCGACTCTGGACGACCGCGATGCGTACGTTTCCTCCCGCAGCCACGGGGGCGGCGAGCGGCCCGAGCGCCACCAGGACCCCGAAGGTCGAAGTCCAGAGCCGGATCATCCGGCGCGTTTCACCCAGCTTGCGACACTGCTCCACACTCAACGCATCGACACGACGCAGCTGGGGCCTTAAAGCCTTCACCTCGGAGGATTCCGCGCGGACGCCCCAGAAGGGGCGTGTGAGAAGGCTCCCGTCGGGCGACGCGAATACAGTACGACTAGAACTTTCCAATCAGGGTCACGAACCAACCTCGACTCTTGTAATCGAGGTTGGTGAGATCGTCGTCGAAGTCGCTGAAGTTGTAGCCGACGCCAATCTTGGCGTTCTTTCCGATGTGCCGGTAGAGCGCGGCGAGAGCGCCTTGCCGGCGGTCCTTCGTCTCCTCCACCTCGAGCCACCGATACTCGGCCAGCACATCCCACTTGTGCAGGAAGTGGAGGTTCGTGCGAGCGGCATAGAAGAGGGTTTGGGTTCGGAACCACGGCCCGTCGTCCCGATCTGCGCGCAGCTTCCCGTACTTGTAAGCGACCTTCCCACCGACGCTCCACGGCTTCAGCAGCCGATACATTCCCTCGAGCGATCCCACGTGCGAACTCTCGTCAGTCCGACCGAAATCCTGACCCTCGCTCGGGAGGTCGTAGAGGTAAGTGTACTTCCCCAGCAGGTTGAGCCTGTCGTTGCCCACCGGGCGATAGGCAAATCCCGCGTTCGCCTCGACGAAGAGCGCGACCTTTCGCATCGCATCCTGATCCCGCGTCACCGACCCGTTTAGACCGCCCAACAGCCGGAAGCTCGGGGTCAACCTGTACTCGAGCAGGTTCGCCGTCAGCCACTGGGTCCGATCCACATCGCCTCGGTCCAGACGGATCTCCACCTTTGACCTCCATCGCGCTCGCTTGTTGGTGTAGCCCGCCGACAACGAGACTGCGTCCCGTTCGATCGAACCCAACTGGGAATCCTCGAGATCGCTGCTCTGCACCGCGAGCGCCAACCACGACTCGGGGGTGAACGCGAAGTTCAGTCCGTACACCTGGGCGAGACCGCTCTGTCTATCTCCGTGAGTAAACTGGTTCTCGGTGAAGACCTGGAGCTGGTCGCTCACTCCCACCCGCTGTCCAAAGGTGGCCAGCCCCCGCTCGCCATCGGTCCGGTCGGTGGACATGGTGTAATTCGCGTAGAGCTCGTAACGGTCAGTCAGGTTCAGGCCCGTGCCCAGCAAGACCGACTCCCCCCGGTTGCCCGCGCTGGCCTCGGCCCGCAACGTCCAGCGATCGCTCAGCTTGGACCGCACCCCGAGGGTGCCCATGTTGTTGGCGTCATAGTGGCTATTGCGGCGCAGGGCCGTCTCGCCGCTCACATACACGTGGGTCGAAGACGTCACGTCCCACCCCAGGCGAAGGCCGCCGAGCGTCGCCTCTTCACTCGGTCCGACGGCGGGATCCCGGAGGACGTCGCGCACCTCGCCTCCCAGCTGCCAGCGCTCCGCGAAGCGGTAATCCGCCTGCAGGCTGAGGGCCCGTTCCTTCAGCTCGTTCTCGCGGTCTCTGTGCGTGCCTCGCCCGGAGAGCACGAGAGCATCGCTCACCGTCCACTGGAACTCGCCGCCGTACTCGGTGGTGCGGGTGCCCGTGTCGGATGACGCCGTGGAGAAGCCCGCGTCTCGCCGCTTCCACCACGCTGCGGCTTCTCCCTTCAACCGCCCCCCGGTCACTTCCCCGAAGTCGGCGCGGCCCTCGACGTTGATCGCGTCCCCGCCCCGATCCGCCACCCCAGAGGCGCGACTCAGAGGCGCGAAGGTGAGTCCTCCATCCACGGAGAGCAGCTCCTCCGATGCCTGAGTGCCCTCGCTCTGTGCGTACTCGCCCTTGAGGTAGGTCCCCTTGGCGACTCGGAGAGTCAGATCTCCGCCCCGGAGCTCATAGTCGACACCGTCGCGATTCTCGTGGACGAAGGTCCCACCCGCCGCCAGATGGTCCGTCACCCAAGCCTTGCCCCGAACCCCGTACGTGAGGTCGTTCACGTCGAAGCCATCGGGAACGAACTCGTAGTCAACGAGCAGGAATACCTCGTCGCCATCGAGCGGCTCGTCCTTGATGATCGAGGGCGAGGGCCCCGCCACCACCTGGGAGAGCGGCAGAGCCAGGATGATCCGTCCCTGGATCTCGTCGATCTCGTAGTCGCGTCCTCTCTCGAGGGTGACGTTCTGCACGACCCGGAAGGAATCGCGGTCGCGCACCTCGACCCTCACCTTCTCCGATCCCTGAACGATGTCGGTGTTCTTCAGGTAGTACAAGCTTCCGCCGGTCCCCAGGAACTCGTTGTGAGCGAACGCGGTCTTCACCTCCGAGCCGAAGGCGATCAGCTGGCGGCGGTGTTCTCCGAACTCGGTGGTCGAGACGCTCTGGTGGTCCAGTTTCAGGCCGTAGAGGCTGCGGTTGTACTGTGTGAACTCGTTGCCCGTGATTCCAGTGTCGTAGTTCCCCCAGAGCAGCTGGGAGTGGTCCCATTCGAGGCGTACGTAGAAGCGACCCTGGGTGTCCACGTCGCTGATCGTCGTCGAGTCATCGCCGTACACCGGGTAGAAGCGATCCTGGTCCAGGTTGCGGAACAAGCGTTGCGGATCGGTGTGGTCGAGTTCCGTGAAGATCTGGCCGATCCCCGCCTCGGTGGTGTCCGCCTGCGCGGTGATCAGGTACCTGCCCCGGATCTTTCCCTTGAGATAGAAGGCGAGGCGCCCATCCACGAACACGTCGCCGTCGTAGTGGTCGTCCGCCGACAGCGGCTCGATGGCTCCGGAGACGTGGTTCTGTCCGACCGTCAGGTTGGCCAGTCCAACGAGGAAGAAGTATTTTCCGCGAACCTCGATCGGAAGCTTCCGGGGCACGACTTCTCCATCCGCCTCGACGACCTCCACTTCGAGCACGTGCTCTCCGACCGGCAGCATCCACTCGCGGGCAAAGCGACCCGACGCGTCCACGGGAACGCGCTCCCCGTTGATCCGAAGCTCCTCGATGTCGGCCAGATCCGCGTAGACGCGCACCCTGCTTCCGCGGATCGGGATGGTCTGGCGCGCCAACGCGCTGGTTCCATAGATGGAAGGTTCAGCGGTCGGCTCGCGGGCTTCCTCTTCCGCCAGCACATCCGTCGCCGCATCGCGCGTCGTCCGACCCGCGTCCCTCAGGGAGAAGGACTTCGGTACCGTCTCATCCGCGTGCCCGTCGGCGTCGTAGACCCGAAGCACGTAGGCCAGCTCATCTCCCGCCCTCAGCCGCACGCCGCTTCGAACGCTGCCCGTCCACTCGATTGGTTGGTCCATGGCCAGGCCTTGCCCTGAAATTGTCTCGATGGGATCGTTCAAGTCGCCGTCCGTCGCACGGAAGATGAGGAGTTCCCAGCGCTCGAGGAAGGCGGCGTAGTTCGTGTATACGTAGAAGCGCACTGGCTCCGAAAGATGGCCGGCCTCGATCGCCGCCTGGGGGTTGGTCTTCACGTTCAAGCGCGGGTCGACGATGGTGGGGTCTTCCGTGGCCCACACGCTGCCTCGGCCGGGAAGCCGAACCACGAAGGTGCCCGACACGTCGACGCGGCGGTTGTCTCCGAGGCCTTCGGGCGTGTTCTCGAACGAACGCGGCTGGCCCTCTCCGTGGCTCACGACCTCCACCGCAAAGCCCGGCCCCGAGGAGCAGATCCCCCCTTCGCAGGCTGGCACCTCCACGAACTCCGCCGCGGTGGCGGCCGACTCCAGCGTCTCTACGCTCGCCTCGCGCAGGCGCAGGGTCTGGGGCACCGACTCGTCCAGGAGCCCCTGGGCGTCGTAGACCCGAACCACGTACAAGAGCTCGTCTCCGGGCTGCAGGGTCTCGCCGGGCCGGACCGCTCCGTCCCAGATCACTGGCCGACCCTGCTCCCAGCCCCTGCCGAGGATGGTCCGGATGGGATCCGCCCCCTCGCCATCGGAGGCGCGGAACAGCACGAGCTCCCAGCGCTCGAGGTGGCCCAGCTGAGCCGGGTCGTGGTTCAGGCCGACCCTGAAGGTGACCGGCTCCAACGGGCGACCGTGCGCAATTTCTACAGTGTCCGAGGCGTCCAACCACACCTGCGGGTCCGCCTCGCAGACGTGTCCATTGCAGATCGGTGCCTCCGGGAACTCCGCGGCGTGCGCTGTCCCGATCACCCAGCCGCCCAGCCACTCGGCGCCCCGCTCCAGCCAATGCATCAGCGAGGAGACCGGCGCCTCGGGCTGCGGGGTTTCGCCCGGCTGCGTCAGCGGCTCCGGTTCCCATTCGGGTTGCGGCTCCTCACCGCGATCGACGGGTTGTGTCGGATCCACGGGAATCGCCTCGTCCCCCTCGGTCGGAGAGTCGACGTAGATCTCCACGTAGCGGATCCGCTCGTCTCCCAACAGCTTCTGGAGGACACGCCGAACGACCTCGGCTCGCCGCAGGGCCAGCTCCAGATTGTACTGCGCGGTGTGTCGCAGATCCGAATTCCCCTCGATGCGTATCACCCCGCGGCGGTATCGGTTCAGCGTCCTGGCCACTCGCATCAGCGCGATCTCGGCGTCGCGGGTGAGCGTCGCGTGATCCGACTCGAAGAAGAGCTCCCCGATCTTCATAGACACGATCTTCTCCGGAACGGGGCTCACGGGCAGTTGAATGCCGAAGTTCGCCTGCATCATCAGCCCCGGCGTCAGGTGCACCACTCGCGGGTTCTCGGTGGTGAACACCGCACCGGGGGGCAGTGTGGCGGGGTCCACCTTCAGGATGAAGTTGCGGCCCCTGTCGAAGCGGCCTCCGTCGACATCCGCAACGTGGTATCGACCGTAGGCATCGGTCTCGATCAACAACCCGGCGGTGGTTGCAATGCGCACGCCGGGGATTCCCTCTTCGTGCAGACCTTGATTGGCGATCTCCACTTTCAGGGTCGGGACTCCGTCGATCAGCTCCACGTCGCTCCAGAGCTCCAGCTCCTGCGAGGTCGTGCCCCGTTTTACGCGGCCGCTGGGTTCCAAGTAGGAGTGTCCGTTCGGAATCACGCGCACGCGGAAGCCTTCGCGGCTCTCGACCCAGACCTGTGCCAGAATGGACCGCCTGAGCTTCGCCCGTACCACCACGCGACGGCCCTCCATCGGGCCTGCCACGCTAGACCGACCCGGCAGCGTGCCGAGGTCGAGGCCGCTCAACAGCGGCGAGCCATCCTGCGTGTCGGGCACGGGCCGCGGCCCGTCGCCCCAGTCCACCGTGGTGCCCTGCGGCACGTAGAACACTGGGAGCAGAGCGCTCCAGAGCGTCACGTGGGTCGCGTCAGCGGAGTCCTGCCACCCGTCGCCGTCGGCGTCGTGGAAGACCTTGCCGATCACGGTCGTCTGCTCGAGGATGGGGTCCGGAACTACCTTGACGTTGGCCTTCGCCGTGTTTCCGATCGGGGTTCCCAGGTCGTACGTCGCGTCGGCGCGATTCACGTACGTTCCGGGAAGGACGCCGGCACCGACGCGCAGGAAGTAACGGACGCGCACCGTCTCTCCCAGAGCGAGGTTGAACGGGCCGAAGACGACCGGGCGCCCGGGCGTGACGCCGATCGGCGCCGCCTTCTGCTTGCCCCGCACGAGCCGCGCCGAGCCCGGCAGGAACTGGAACGCCGGCGGGATTCGATCGGAGATCTCGACGTCCGCGAGCGGCAGTGAAGATCGGTTCTCGACCACGATCGCATATTCGAGCATGTCGCCAACGGAGACCTCCGCCCGGGAGGCCTGCTTGGTCAGAAGGAGCGAGAAGGTGCTCGCGGCGGGCATGATCGGAGTCGGATCGTTCTCGCCCGCCTCCGTGGGATCGCCATTGCCGTTGGGATCGGGATCCACCCCATCATCCGACGCGTCCGTCGTCCCCACTGCGAAGGGGCTCTGACCATTGCCGTTGGCCGTGTTGTTGAAGGGACCCGAAAGTCCATTGGGATCGAAGCGCAGCGTGAAGGTGATCGTGGCCGTGGCTCCGACGGCCAGCGTGTCGGTCCCGGCCAGCAGGTTGGGATCGGCGTTGCCGTCGTAGCCCGCGTTCACCACCAGGCTGCCGCTGGCTGGAACCACCTGGATCGAGTAGCTGGCCGGCGCCGGGAACGTGCTGGTGAGGTCGTCGGTCACTTGCAGGCTCGAGAGA
>JADFQO010000025.1 GCA_022561775.1 Myxococcales bacterium
CAGCGTAACATAAATTTATTTTGAATATTTAACCGCACTTCTTTTAAATTCATGATTTCTTTTTTTTGAAGGGATTTAAAATCTCCTTAAAACTCCTTTTTTGCATGGATTCCTGAGGTATAGTATTACTCTTCATGTAAACATATTGCAATATATTTATTTCTAATATGGGAATTACAAGTATAAATAAATAAGCAATCATCCCGGTTCGGAGGGATGCCCACGCCAGGATCTGGCACATTAAAACCGTAAAGATACTTAACCCGATTATACTGAAAAACAGATAATATGACTGGGTAAACAAATCTATAATGTTTCTCTTGCGGATAACTATCATTGGAATAATAAAGGTAAGAAAGCTTAATGCTATAAAATAAAGTATCTTTATGTCTTTCATTCACTTACATACTCACTCTCACTACTCGCTTCTTGATGGATTGGCGAAAATCCCCGACTTAGTTAATGAGGCGGCTCGGTTTGAGATGCCTGCTTTGGCTTTAACTGACCACGGCAATTTGTATGGTGCAATAGAGTTCTACAAGAAGGCAAAGGAGAGGGGTATAAAACCTATCTTGGGAGCTGAAATCTACCTTGCCTTTGATGGCATGGACCCTCTCTACCGCGTCGTCGACGGACGTGGTCGCGAACGCGATGCCGCCTGACTTCGTGACCACGTCGATGAAGTTTTCTTGTTCCGGCGTCAGCCTTGCCTTGTCGTCCTTCTTCACCTCGACCGCAGTGAAGATGGCGAGCGTCCGGCCGAAGTACTCAGGAGTGATGACAACCGGAGTCCATCCGATAAGGTCACTCCCTCCAGGTCTCGCGACGCCATACTTGACCCACGTTCCATTTCTGTCACGCAGGGCACCGCAGTTGTTTCTAAATACTCTTGACCCGATCTTCGACAGCGCAATCTGAATGCGCTTCATCAGGTTGGTTTCTTTCATCCCTCTCTCCTGCGCTACATTCCCCCTGAGCATACGGAACGCGATACAACCCGAAGGCCGCACCGCTACAAAGATCACAGAAGCCGCCGTCCACGGGCTCGCAAAACATGGAGTGTCAGCCCTCCGGAGGCAGCACACCCAAGTCGTACTGCAGCAGGCAGTAGATGCAGACGCGAGCCGTGTATTTCATGCTTCCTCCAAGCCTTATTCTGACCCTACCAATCCTCTCTCGGGACCAGGTCGCCCTGTTCTTCCACTGTCGGCCCCTTCCCTGTTTCTCGGCCGGCGCGAACCAAGCCACTCCAAGGGTTCGGCAATTTGAATCCCCCGATCCGATTCAGATGAACCCAGATCGCGGCCCAGTATCCGAACATCTGGAACTTGTAGCGACCCAGGCTATCCCACGCCTTTGCTTCGGCCGTGTTCAGTTCTTCCACGAGCTTGTCACTGATGCTCACATCCGATACCATTCGTATCTCATCCAGGCGTACCGGCAGAGATTGAGAATCCTCTTCTCCACCCATGGCAATCTGCAATCTGTGTTAGCCATGTACCCTCCAATGCTCTAACTAAAGTGCCTTCCTAATCACGCGCAGTACGCGCTCTGAAGTCATCCCGAACTTCCTCGCCAATCCGACCATTGACAAACCACCTTTGAACTCGCGCACAATCTTCTGATTCTTAGTTTCCGGCATAGGCCCCTTGAGCCTCGTTCGGCAGTACGCGCACTTCCAAACGCGCCGACCGCGGATCCTGCCGTACACGAACTCCAATCCTCTGTGGTTACATCTCATATGCTCTATTTCGAGACTTCCCCGAACCAGTTTTTTAAAACCGTCGTCAAGTGAGCTTTGAGAGTCTCCCGATCGGAATAAACAATCTGGGCCGACAAGACAACTCCCTTGTCGTCTTGAACTGTCATTCGGGCCGTCTTTCCGAAAAGTAGGAGGTCGTTATGGGTGCGCTTAATGCGCTTTACGCCGTTCACCCTTTTCAAGTGATAGCGCACCGTTTCGCCAGCGATCCAGGAGCGGGCCGTCGCGACGAGCGGGCTACCGAAAAGTGCGCCGATCGTCAGCGATGCGACGACCGCAGCCGGAACCACCGCGTACAACGGGGGGTGCGGTCGCGGTTGGTTCCGCATCCGCTCCAGGTGTCTGTGGGCGCGCTGTTGACGTCTGGAGTAGTCGCGCTCGCGCTGGGAATTAGCGAGATGGGAGCGTTCACCCGGCATCCGCCGATCCGATCGATAGAGCTCTTTCATGGTTTGTCTCCGATGACCCGGACCTCGGGGACGAGCCTCTTGCCCGCCGTTTGCCAGACCGCCGCCTGGGCTTCTCGGATCAGAGCCAGAACATCTGCGGCAGTCGCACCCCCGCGGTTGGCGATGAAATTTGCGTGAACCGCTGAAATCTCGGCGCCGCCCAGGCGGCGCCCCTTCAGGCCGGCCGCTTCGACCAGACGACCCGCGAAATCGCCCGGCGGATTCTTGAACACCGAACCACAGGACGGAACGTTGAGGGGTTGGGTTTTTTGGCGTGCTGCCAGCAGTCGATCGACCTCTGCGCGAACCGCGCCCGTATTGGAAAGGGTCACGCTCAAAAGCGCGGACAAGATCACGGAACCCGGCGCGAGTCCGCGCAGGGCGCGGTAGACGAAGCGCAACTCGGCACGCGGGATATGCCTCACCCCTCGCCCAGTCGGGCTGATCACTTCGATCTCCTGTACGACGTCTTTCAATTCGCGGCCCGGAATTCCGGCATTCATCGCCAGCCAGCCCCCGACGGTTCCCGGTATTCCGCAGCCGAATTCCAGCCCCGCGAGGCCACGCTCGATGCAGAAGTTCGTCAGCTGGCTATGGGTGACGCCAGCTTCCACCCGCAAACAGCCATCCGGCCGCTCCTCCAGGCGGCGCAGCCTGCCGAGTTGAAGTGCGACGCATTCGAAGCGATCGTCGAGGGCGAGTGTGTTGAAGCCCGCTCCGATCACGCAGTGCGGAATCCGGTGTGCTGCGCAGATTGCGAGGGTGCGTGCGATCTCTTCTCGCGTCTCCGGTGTCGCCAACGCATCCACCGGCCCGCCGACTCGTAGTGACGTGCAGCGTGCGAGCGGGAAGCGGAAACGCACTCGATCTCCGAGCGTTTCTTCGAGGGCTTCGCGGGCAGCACCAGGAATCACGCGTATTCCTCCCGCAGGCCGCTGACCAGCCGTTCGCCGAGTGTCGAGATACTTCCCGCTCCGAGGGTGAGAACGAGATCGCCCGGCTTGAGTTCAGCCAGAAGTCGTTCTACGACAGCGTCGAGATCGCCGATGAAATGTGCGTCCCGATGCCCATGGGCGCGGATCGCTTCCACGAGGGATGCGGATTCGATTCCCGGAATCTTCTCTTCACCGGCCGCATAGATTTCCGTCATCACCAGATAATCCGCGTCGTTGAATGCGGTAACGAAATCTTCCCAGAGATCCTGGGTGCGGCTGTACCGATGGGGCTGAAATGCGACTACGACCCTTCCGCGATGGAACGCTCTCGCTGCTTCCAGTGTCGCACGAACCTCCGCGGGGTGGTGACCGTAATCGTCGAAGACAGCGATGCCGGCGACCTCTCCCTTGCATTCGAAGCGCCTCTCGATACCGAGAAACTCTTCCATGGCGGCCGCGGTGTCCGCGAAGGGTACGTCGAGTTCCCGGGTTACCGCGATGGTCGCCAGGGCGTTCAACACATTGTGGCGCCCGGGCAATCGGATGCAGACGTCGCCCAGCGCGGATCCGCGCTCGCGAACCGAAAACCGCATCCCCGTTTGGTCGACTTCGACCGCGTCTGCGACGAGGTCCGCCTGCGGGGCGAAGCCGTAGGTCACCTTGCGTCGCGTCATCTGCGGAATGATGGCTTGCACGCCCGGATGATCGAAGCAGAGAACCGACAGGCCCCAGAAGGGAATCCGGTTGGCGAAGGACGCAAAGGCCTCCTGCAGCGCTTCGTAGGATCCGTAGTGGTCGAGGTGCTCGCGGTCGATGTTGGTCACGACCGCGATGACCGGAGTCAAGCGCAGAAAAGAACCGTCGCTTTCGTCCGCTTCCGCGATGAGCAGATCGCCCGCTCCGAGTCGGGCCCCGGTCGGAGCGCTCTCGGACGCGAGCACGCGTCCGCCGATGATCGCCGTCGGGTCCAGGCCCACCGCATCGAGGGTGTGGGCGATGAAAGAGGTGGTCGTGGTCTTGCCGTGACTGCCCGCGACCGCGATTCCGTTCTTGAGCCGCATCACTTCCGCGAGCATCTCCGCTCTCGGAATCACGGGAATGTTTCGGGCATCGGCTTCGCGAAGCTCAGAATTGTTCGCACGCACAGCCGACGAATAGACGACGACGTCGGCGTCACCGACATTCGCGGCCTCGTGTCCGATCGCAATGGACACACCGAGGCCGCGCAGCCGCTCGACCGTCGGTCCCGTACGCAGATCCGAACCCGTCACCCGGTAGCGCTGGTTGTGGAGCAGTTCGGCGAGCCCGCACATGCCGATGCCGCCGATGCCGACGAAGTGGATCTGCTGGATGCGACGCTCCATCCCTACCTCCCCATCCGCGTTGCGCAATCTTCGACGATCTGGGCGGCGGCATCGGGGCGAGCCAGCTTGGCAGCGCTGTCGCCCATGGCTGCGAGCTGTTCGGGAGCTTCGAAGACTTCGCGGAGCGCGTTCACGACGCGCTCGCCGCCCAGCGGGTTCTGATCGAGCATCCGAGCGGCGCCCGCCGCGACGAGCGCCGCCGCGTTGGCTGTCTGATGGTCGTCCGCCGCGAACGGGTAGGGGACCAGCAGCGCCGGCAGCCCCGCGAGTGCCAGTTCGGCCACGGTGAGCGCGCCCGACCTACACAGTGCGAGGTCGGCCCAGCGGTAGCGTGCCGGCATGTCGGGCTCGAACGCGACGACGTCGGCTCTCAAGCCGGCGGCTCGATACGCGGTCTCGGTACGCTCCCGATCGGCTTCTCCGGCTTGATGGAAGATCTCGATGCGAGAGGCGTCCAGTCGCGGGGCCGCTTCGATCATCGCGTTGTTGATCTGACGGGCACCCTGGCTTCCGCCGGCGACGAGCAGTCGAAACGGGGGCTCCGCGGTGCGTCTGGGCTGGTTGCCCGAAAAGGTTTCAACCAGTTTCTCGCGCAGGGGCACACCGGTATTTCGCACCCGATTCGAGGCGCCCGCTTCCGAAAAGATTGCCGTCGCCTGTTCGAATTGCACGAAGATGAGCTTCGCCAATCGCGCCGCCGCGCGGTTGGCTCGACCCGGTATCGCGTTGGGTTCGACGATCGCGATGGGGATCTGCCTCAGGGCCGCGGCGATCACCGCGGGCATCGACGCGTATCCCCCAACGGAGATCGCGAAGTCGGCAGCGAAGGAGCCCATGGTCCGCCAGGCGGACCAGCACGCGTGGGCGATCGCCGGGATCGTTCGCGTCTGCGCGGACAGGCTTCGGCCGTAGATCGGCTGGGCAGAGAGCGCCAACAGGTCGAAGCCGGCCTCCGGCACGAGTCTGGTTTCGAGCCCCCGATCGGTTCCCATCAGCAGGACTTCGTCGCCGCGCTTGCGGATCTGCTCGGCCAACGCGAGCGCGGGCGTGACGTGTCCGCCCGTTCCGCCTCCCGCCACCACCCAGTGACGGATCTGAGTCACTTCCGTCACGTTCGACCGATCCTTCTGCGCGATGCGCCCGAAATGCGCGGTTGTGCGGGCGCTGCTTCACGAGCGCCGACCCGAAGCAGGATTCCGACCGCGAGTGAACAGATCAGCAGCGAGTTTCCGCCGTAGGAGACAAAGGGTAGGGTGAAGCCCGTGGTCGGAAGCAATCCCATCACCACGCCCGCGTTGACGGCCGCCGGAATTCCGATCAGGGACGTCATCCCGATCGCGACCAGTGCTGAGAGCGGTTCCTGGGCGCGTCGGGCGATTTGCACCCCCGCCCAGACGAACGCGGCAAAGGCGCCGAGTACGACCAGAACGCCGACGAGACCGAGTTCTTCCGCAATGCCGGCGAGGATGAAGTCCGTGTGGGCCTCGGGCAGGTAGTAGAGTTTCTGTCGCCCGCCGCCGAGCCCGACTCCGAAAATGCCCCCGCGCCCAAAGGCCACGAAGGACTGCACGAGCTGAAAACCCTCGCGGGTCGCGGTCGCCCAGGGATCCAGAAAGCCGATCCAGCGCAGGTGCGCGTAGGGTCGAAGCGTGATGTAGATGGCGGCTCCCCCGACCGCGAGAGCGGCAGGCGGGATCAGCAATCGCATCGGGATGCCCGCCGCAAAGAGCAGCACTCCGACCGCAGCGCACAGGACGAGGGCGCTGCCGAAATCCGGTTGCAGCAAGAGGAGCGCGACCGGTGGAGCGCAGAGTGCGGCTGCGCCGACCACGGGCTTCAGGCGTTTTCGACGCGAAGGAGTCGCGGCCAGCAGCACCGCAACGGCGAGAACCGTTGCGAACTTCGCGACCTCTGCGGCTTGCAGGCGAAATCCGGCTAGTTCGAGCCAGCGCCGGGCCCCGTTGACTTCGATCCCGATGACCAGGGTCGCGATCAGCAGGACGATCGAAACTCCCCAGAGCGGTAGTGCGAGTCGACGCCATACGGCGAGTGGAACGCGCAGCGCTGCGATCAGCACCAAGATGCTCGTCGCGAGCGCAAACAACTGGCGGATGAACTGGGGAGGTACCGCGCTCGTAGCAGCAAGCGGTGCCGTGAGACTGTAGATCATCACCAGGCCGATCCCTGCGAGGGTCGAAAATGCAGCGATCACCCTGCCGTCGAGCGCGTTGTCCGCGAAGGCGCGGGGGTTGCGCACCGTGCGTGCGGTGTTGGAGCGCGGCGAATAGCGGCGCGGGACTCGACCGCTCATGGCGTCTCCCCGGATCGAAGTTCGGTAACCGCTGCGCGAAATCGCTCTCCCCGCTCCTGGAAATCGCGGAATTGATCCTGGCTCGCGCACGCGGGAGCGAGCAGCACCACGTCTCCCGGCTGCGCGAGCTCAGATGCGCGCTCCACGGCTTCTTCGACTGACGCGGCGCTGCAAACGGGTACGCGCCCAGCGAGTGCGACTTCGAGTTTCTTCGCGCTCTCGCCGATCAGCACGGCGGCGCGAACCCGCTTGACGGCCGCATCCGCCAATTCTCCGAACGCGAGGCCCTTGTCCCGGCCTCCCGCGATCCAGATGAGATTTTCAGAAAATCCCGCCAACGAGCAGATCGCTGCACCGGGATTGGTGGCCTTGGAGTCGTCGATGTAGCGCACGCCTCGGACCCGCCCCACGAACTCGCTGCGATGGGGGAGGTTCGCGAACGTCGCCAACGCGTCCGCAGCGCGTACGGGATCGACTCCAGCCGCGTGCACCGTAGCGAGCGCTGCGACGACGTTCTCTCGGTTGTGAAGTCCGGTCAGCTGCATCGCGTCGAGCGAAATCCGAATTGGCGCCGCGCCCTTTTTGCAGAGAACGACGGCGCCTGCATCGAAAAATGCCCCCGGCGAGACCGCCCCCTGTGTCCGAAACGGAAACACGCGTCCGCTTGCGTTCTCCGCGAGGGCGGCAACCGTCGGGTCGTCGAGATTGAGAACCGCGGCATCGGTGTCGCGCTGATTCGCGAGGAGTTTCCCCTTGGCGGATGCATAGGCCTCGAAGCTGCCGTGACGATCGAGGTGATCCGGCGTGATGTTCAGGATTGCGGCGACCGCCGGTCGGAAGGTCTCAACGGTCTCGAGCTGGAAGGACGAGATTTCGAGAATCGCAAAATCGAGCGGCTCGCCGACCAGTTCGAGGGCCGGCGTCCCGAGGTTCCCCGCGGCGCGGGCGCGGGCGCCCGCCGCGCAGAGCAGCTCCTCGAGCAAGCGGACAGTGGTCGATTTTCCGTTCGTTCCGGTGACCGCGATGATCGGCGCCGAGATGAATCGATAGGCGAGCTCGATATCACCCCAGACGCGCTGCGCTCGATCGCGGTAGCGCTCGGGAGCGACGCCTGGGCTCGGAACCACCAGGTCGAAATCTCTAGGATCGGGAAAGGGCTTGCCGAAAACGCGATCTACGCGGGGGTCGAGGTTCTCGAGTCCGATGAACTGATCCTCACCACGCTCGTCTGCAGCCAGAACGCTCGCTCCCCGGGCGATGCAGAAATTTGCGGCGCTGCGTCCGGTCGCGCCGAGCCCGAGCACCAGGATCTTTTGATTCGCGATTCCTTCCATCAGCGAAGCTTCAGCGTGGACAAAGCCACGAGTCCCAGAATTGCCGACACGATCCAGAAGCGGACCACGATCTTCTGTTCGGGCCAGCCGAGTTTCTCGAAATGGTGATGGATCGGCGCCATCAGGAATACGCGTTTTCCAGTCATCTTGAACGATGCCACCTGGATCATCACAGAGAGCGTTTCGACGACGAAGATGCCTCCGACGATCGGAAGCAGAAATTCCTGCCGGATCAGCACGGCGATCGTCCCGAGGGCGCCGCCGAGAGCGAGGGAACCCACGTCTCCCATGAAGAGTTGTGCGGGGGACGCATTGAACCAGAGGAATCCGAGTCCGCCGCCGATCAGAGCGCCGCAGAAGATCGCGAGATGTCCGCTGCCAGGGACGTACTTGATGGCCAGGTAATCGGCGATGCCCATGTGGCCCGCCGCGTACGAGAGAATCAAGAAGGTTCCCGCTGCGATCAGGACCGGGCCGATGGCGAGCCCGTCGAGGCCATCGGTCAGATTGACGCCATTGCTCGTCGCCACGATCACGAAGGCCGCGAAGGGGACGTAGAGGATTCCGAGGTCCGGCGTGAAATTCTTGAAGAAGGGTACGGAGAGATGCGCGTCGAAATCTGGAGCACTGTAGATCGCGAGCGCGACTGCGATGGCCATGACCGTCTGCCAGAAGAGCTTGGCGCGAGCCGAGATCCCGCTGCTGTGGCCCCGCCGGACCTTGCGGTAATCGTCGATGAATCCCAATACCCCGTAACCCGAAGTGATGCCGATGACGATCCAGACGAAGCGGTTGTCCAGATTCGACCAGAGCAGCACCGACACCAGCAGCGAGAGCAGGATCAAGAGCCCACCCATGGTCGGCGTTCCCTCTTTGCTCTGGTGGTCCGGGCCGACATCGCGGATGGGTTGACTCACCCGCAATTTCTCGAGTGCCCGGATCAGCGGCGGCCCAACCATGAAGGCGATGAAGAGCGCGGTGAGCGTGGCCGCACCGGTTCGGAAGGTGATGTAGCGAAAGACATTGAACGCGCCGAATTCGGAGGCGAATGGGTAGAGCAGGTGGTAGAGCATTCAGCTTCCCCTCTCGGAGGCGATCACTTCGACGACGCGCTCCATTCGCATGGAGCGTGAACCCTTCACCAACACTGTGTCGTGTTTTCTCAGGAATCCACAGGCGCGCTCGCTCGCGTCGTCGTGATCGCTCGCAACGACGACGTGAGCTGGATCCATTCCCGAATCGACCGCGCCGGTGGCAATGTTCTGAGCTCGTCCGCCCAATGCGATCAGGAAGTCGATCCCGAGCGACGCTGCCAGGCGGCCGACTTCGCGGTGGGCGGCCTCGGCCGTCTGGCCGAGTTCCCCCATATCGCCCAGGATGGCCACGGCGCGGTGAGCGCCCTTGATTTCCGCCAGCAAACGCAACGCGGCCTCCATCGATTGCGGGTTTGCGTTGTAGGTGTCGTCGACGAGCGCGATCCCGCCAGATAGTTCTCGCCGCTCGAAGCGCCCCTTGACGCCCGGGTAGTCGGCGAGTCCCTTGGTGATGTCTGCAACCGATGCGCCTGCGGCGAGGGCCGCGGCCGCTGCGGCCAGCGCATTGATGATCGTCGTTGGCCCCAGGCCGGAAACTTCGACGGTGCCGCTTCCCTCCGGCGTCTCGAGTTCGAGCCGGTAGCCCCGGTCGTCGATCTTTTCGACATCCACAGCACGCACGTCTGCGTCGGTCGCGGTCCCGAAGCTGATCACGCGCGCGCTCCCCCGATTTCGCTGCGCGAGCACGAGCGGGTCGTCTGCGTTGAGGACCGCGGTGCCCTCTGTGGGGAGATGCGCGACCAGGTCGCCCTTTTCGCGGGCAATTTCGGCTTGGCTTCCCAGAAATTCGATGTGCGCTGTTCCAATGTTGGTGATCACTCCCACGGTCGGCTTCGCGATCTCGACGAGCTGCGCGATCTCGCCGCGGTGATTCATCCCGAGTTCCACGACGAGTGCTCGGTCGGCTTCGTTCCGGCCGAGCAGCGTCAGAGGCAGCCCGTATTGATTGTTCAGATTTCCGGGCGTCCGGTGGCAGGGTGCGCTCACGGACAGGATCGCCGCGCACATTTCCTTGGTAGTCGTCTTGCCGTTGCTGCCCGTGATCGCGACGACGGGGCCGTGAAATTCCGAGCGGTGGCCCGCGGCGAGGGCTCCGAGTGCGCGCGTGGTGTCTTCGACGGCGATGACGGGAACCGCTGGCGCGTTCGGCAACGCGCGCCCGCGCTCGACCACCAGCGCGGCCGCGCCCCGATCGAGGGCGTTTTCGAGGAAATCATGCCCGTCGTGGTTGGGGCCCGCGATTGCATGGAAGAGCTCACCGCGTTCGACGGTGCGCGAGTCGATCGAGACTCCCGAGAGGGCCGTCGCCGGATCGCCGTTTACCAGCGTACCCTCGGTCCAGCGCGCCGCATTTCCGACACTGAACGCGACCGTCATCGCGAGTTCCTCGCGAGCAGGGCGCTGCGCGCCTGTTCGCGGTCGTCAAAATGCAGGCGGTCGGGGCCGACGATCTGGTAGTTCTCGTGTCCCTTGCCGGCGATCACGACCATGTCACCGGGTCGTGCGATGCCGATCGCGGTTTCGATCGCGCGCCGCCGATCCGAAATCATCGCGTAGGAACCGTCGGTAGCGTCGAGCGCTTCGGGTTCGACCCGCCGCAACGTCGTGAGCCCCGCCTCCACGTCTTTCAGGATCTGCAGCGGGTCTTCGGACCGCGGATTGTCGCTGGTGGCCACGACCCGATCGCTCCAGCGCGCCACGGCCTCCGCCATCAGCGGGCGCTTGCTGCGATCGCGATCGCCGCCGCATCCGAAGACTGCAACCAGCCGCTCCTTGGCGAGCGGGCGAAGCGTCGCAAACAACTTGTCGATCGCGTCGGGTGTGTGCGCATAATCGACCACGACGATCGGCTCTGCTTCCCGGGACGTCTGCACCCGCTCGACGCGTCCGGGTACCTGTGGACAGTTCTCGACGCCTTCGGCGATGATCTTCGGATCGATGTCGAGCGCGACCGCAATACCGCAGGCGATCAGGGTATTTTCGAGGTTGAAGTCGCCCACGAGTGGGATTCGCAGATCCAGGACCCCGCTCGGAAGGGCGATTCGCGCATCGCTGCCGTTCAACTCGATTTGGGCCTGTTCGAGACGGACTTCCGCGGCGCTCTCGCTCTTGCGCGAGACGCGAATGAGCTTCGCACCCGATCGTTCGGCGGCGCGGATGAACGCGTCGGCGCTCGCGTCATCGATATTCACCACAGCCGATCCGTTTGCGCGGAGGTAGGGATCGAAGAGTCGGGTCTTGGCGGCTCGATAGGCGTCCATCGAGTCGTGAAAGTCGAGATGATCCTGACTGATATTGGTGAGCGCCGCGATCGCGAATTCACAACCCCGAACGCGATCGAGAGCCAGGCCGTGGGAAGAGGCCTCCATCACCGCGCACTCGATGCCGTGATCGCGCATCGCGCGCAGGCTGCGTTGGATCTCGTAGCTCTCCGGCGTCGTGTTGACGGCGGGCTGCTGTTCTCCCGCGTAGCGGATGTCGAGCGTCCCGATCACTCCGACCGGAACACCCGCGCGCTGTAGAATCGATTCGACGAGGTAGGTCGTGCTGGTCTTGCCGTTGGTTCCGGTGATCCCAATCAGGGTCAATTCCGACGAGGGGTTGCCGAAGAACTGCGTCGAGATTGGGGCGAGCGCTCGGCGGCTGTCCCGCACGACCACGACGGGGCGATCCGCAAGCCCGAGATCTGCCGGCACGGACTCGACGATTGCCGCCACCGCACCGCGTTCGAAGGCCGCCCCGAGGAAGTCGTGCCCGTCTGCCGATCCTCCGCGCAGCGCGAAGAAGAGATCGCCGGCCTCGACCCGCCTCGAATCGTAGGCGATTCCGCGAATCTCCGTTTCGCGCTCGGCGGCATTGGCTTTGCCACCGGCGCTTCGGAGTTCGGGAGGCAATGCGTCCAACAGCGCGGAGAGCAGCATCAGATCTCCTCCTCGCCGCTCGTCGCCGTTTGGGCCTCGAAGCGAATGGTCACGGGGCCGCTGTTGAGCGCGAAAACCGTGCCCGGCGGCGGTTGTTGGGTGACCGCTCGTCCCCGACCCAAAATTTGCACTTCGATCCGCCCTGTCGTCATCTGTTTGACTTCAGCCAGTGTTCGACCTCGGAAATCGGGCAACAGCACGCGATCTCCGAGGCTCGTGAGTTGCTCGACGGCGGTCGGCTTCGATGCGTGCACGGCACTCGGCTGCGCCGGACGCACGGCACTCGGCCGCGATCGAGGTGCTGGTTTTCCCGGCGCTGCGGAGACGGAGGGAAGTGGTTCGCTTCGAGCGACGGTGACCGTCGGGCTCGGTTTTGCCGAGCGTCGCTCGGGCTCGGTGAAGATTCCGTACCGTGTGAGCTGTGCTGCCGCCACTCGTGCAAACAACGGCGCCGCAGTGGCTCCCCCAGTATGCGCGGGTCTTCGCGCATCGTCCACTCGCACGACGATAACGAGTCTGGGTGCGTCTGCGGGAACCACACCCATGAACCACGCCTCGTAGCGATCCGGCGAGAACGACTGCGACACGCTGTCGTACTTCTGCGGCGTGCCCGTCTTTCCGCCGACCCGGATGCCCTTCAATCCCGCGAGGCTTCCGGTTCCGTCGGGAGAGACGACTCCTTCGAGCATTTTGAGGATCGCGTCGGCGGTGTCTTCTCGGACGACGCGGTGTCCGGGCTCCGGTCGACTCGAATGCCAGTCTCCTCCCGGAGGTCGCCTCGCGGAGACGAGACGCGGCTGTACCCAGAGCCCGCCGTTCGCCAGCACGGAAGTGGCTGCCGCGAGCTGAATCGGTGTCACGCTGATTCCCTGGCCATATGCGATCGTCGCGTGGTCGATGGGCATCCATTTCTTCCAGGGCCGCATTAGGCCCGCCGACTCGGCTGGGAAGTGACTGTTGGTGGTGCTGCCAAAACCGAACCGACGCAGCGCCCGGTAGTGGGCGGCGCGCCCGAGTCGGTAGGCGATCTTCACGGCTCCGATGTTGCTCGAGACGCGAAGGATCTCCGCCGGAGTCAGTGCGCCATTTGGATGGTGGTCGTGGATGATCTTGCCCGGAATCTGGAACGAGCCGTCTTCGCAGTCCACGATGTCACCGATCTGGATGGCGCCCTCTTCGAGGGCTGCTGCGATCAGGAATGTCTTCAGCGTCGAGCCCGGATCGATTGCATCCGCGAATGCCCGCGAACGAGTCGACGCGAAGTCGAGAGTCCGAAAATGATTGGGATCGAAGCTCGGGTTCTCGGCGAGCGTCAGGATGTCGCCGGTCCACGGATCCATCACGACGACGATGCCGCCGCGCGCTCCGGAAGCCGCAACCGTTTTTCGAAGCGCTTCTTCGGCCTGCGCCTGAAGGGTCGCATCGATGGTGAGCGCGACGTCGCCACCCGCCGTATTCCACTGCGAGTCGCCACCGATCCACAGCTTCCGACCGCGCGCGTCTCGCTCGACCGGAATGCGACGCATCATTCCGCGCAGCCAATCGTCCTCCTGCTCCTCGATGCCGCGCACGCCTTCGCCATCGATGTTCGCGAAGCCCACCAGCTGGGCGGCGAGATGCCGATGGGGGTAGATGCGGCGCGGCTCGTCGAGTACGCCAACCCCGGCGAGACCGAGATCGAGAACCCGCTGGGCTCGCTCCTGAGTGACCCAGCGAGCGAGAAAGAGGAAGGACTGTCGATCGCGTATCCGATCGGCCAGCTTCTGTCGCTTCCAGCCGAGAATTGGTGCCAGTTTCGCAACGACGACATCGACATCGTCGATCGAGGAGGGAATCGCGTAGATGGAGGGAGACTCCACGGAGAGCGCGAGTTCCGCTCCAGAGGAATCGACGATGGCGCCGCGTCCGGGCGCGAGTTTGAGAACCCGTCGGGTCTGATCTTCACCGCGCGCAAAACCCCGCTCGTCCACGCTGAGGGTTGCGGCTCGAATTCCCAGCACGACAAATGGAACGAGGAGCAATATGCGTGCGATCCCGATCCGTCGGAGAGAGATCTGCACGCGCGCCGATCTCATGGGCGCGGCTCGTCGCCGGCCGGAGCGAGTGTGATCACGTGGTCGGGGCGCGAGAGTCCCATCTCCCGGGCGAGCGCCGCCAGCCGCGCGGGGTCGCGCAGTTCGCGGACGCGGGCGGTGAGGCGGCGCTGTTCTTCTTCGAGAGATTGCAGGCGCTCCACCGCGCTGTAGCGCTTGTAGCCCTGGCCGATCAGCTCCACGCGGACATACGCGATTGCGAGTGCGGCGAAGACCCCGCCAACGGCGATCCCGGGGATCAACCAGATGGGAAGCCGGCTGCGGGGTGCGTCAATCGCAAGGTCGCGGCCGATCAGATTCCTCGCATTGCCCACGCCGCGCCTCCCGCGACGCTTGCGCAGTTTTGGGGAAAACGGAGCCTTCGATCGATGCGACGGCGCTCCCGGCAGATCGTGGAGCGGGCTCATGAGGCCTCCGCGACGCGCTCGGCGACGCGCAGTCTTGCGGAGCGCGCGCGGGGATTTTCACGCAGTTCGGCATCGCCGGCCGGGATGGGTCGCCGCGTGATGACGCGGAGTCGCACCTTCCCACCGCAGATGCAGACCGGTGTGCGCGGTGGACACGTGCAGCCTCGGGCGGCGTCCCGCATCCGATGCTTGACGACGCGATCCTCTCCCGAGTGGTACGAGAGGACCACCAATTGACCCCCGACGCGAAGGCTCTCGATCGCGGCTTCGAGTCCCTCCGAGAGCGCGTTGGCTTCGTCGTTGACGGCGACTCGGAGCGCCTGGAAGACGAGTGTGGCTGGATCGTGTCGGCGACCGCGCCCGATCCGGGCATCCGCGATCACCGCACGGAGATCGGCCGCCGTCCTCAGGGGCGCGCGTCGACGGGCCGCAACGATCAAACGTGCGAGCTTTCGCGCTCCCGGGAGGTCTGCGTAGTCCGAAAACCAGTTCTCGAGCTGCTCGGGGCTCGCGCGACGCAGCAGGTCCGCGGCGGTCGTTCCCGATCGCTGGTCCATGCGCATGTCGAGCGGGGTGTCTGCCGCGGTCTCGGACGAGAAGCGGAATCCGCGCGTCGGAGAGTCGAGCTGATGCGAAGAGACGCCGAGATCGAGCAGAACGGCGTCTACTTCCGGGATCTCGAGGTGCGCGAGTACCGCGTCGAGATTGCGAAACGATTCTTGGATCAGCGTGACCCGATCTCCAAATGATTCGAGTCGCTGCTGCGACTCGCGAATCGCTTCACCGTCGAGATCGAGGCCGATCAAGCGCCCATCCGGCGCCGTGCGCTCGAGAATCGCCGCCGCATGTCCGCCCCCTCCCACGGTCCCATCCACCACGATTGCGCCAGGCTGCAGTGCGAGGGCGGTCAGGCACTCCTCCAGGAGCGCGGGCCGGTGAAAAAACTCGTTTTGCTTCGGCGTAGAGTGCACCGGGTCTACGCTGCTGGCTGACGGCTGGGCGGGAGTCGGGGTGTGCCCCGGAATACCTGTTTCGCGGGAACACTCCGTCCCCCCCAAGTGACATTGCATTCACCGCGAAAAGATACTCCGGGGACACCACCCCAACCTCTCAATTGAAGGAACTGAACTCCGTCGATCCCCCCACCGACACACTCCTCACCGATCCAGGCCCGCAACCACCGACGCAATGCGCTGGAAGTTTTCTTGGGTCCTGGTTTGATTCTCGTCAAACAGCGACTTGTTCCAAATTTCGATGCGCGTTCCGACGCCGGCAATCGTGACTTCGCGTCCGAGCTTCGCGTGCTCGCGCAAAAATGCTGGCAGCAGCGAGCGGCCCTGGTTGTCGATCGGGCACTCGGTGGCGCCGGATACCATGAAGCGCACGTAAGCCTGGACGTCGAGGTTGTCGGGAGCGAGCCCCACGAGGCGGGACTCGTATTCACACCAATCCTCATAGCGGTAGAACCAGAGACATTCGCCGGCTTCGGTCACACCGTTGGTCACGATCGGTGCTTGCTCGCTGCGGCTCTGTAGCTCCAATCGGAACCCCGACGGGATGCTCACGCGACCCTTTGAGTCGATCGTGTGAGAGAATCTTCCTCGAAACATCAGCGGGAACTCGCTGCGCGGTATCAGTGGGCGCTTGCCACTTTGTACCACTTTTCCCCACCACGGGACACAGGTAAACCACTTTAATTCAACACGCAAGGGTTTCCGCAACTGCCCGATCGAAATGGGCAGTTCGTACAAGATGTCGTGGTCCACGCGTCCATTAGCTACAAGAAACGCGCTCACTTTCGCCTTAGAACCGCGTCTTAGGATGGTCTCGAGGTTCGAAAAATTAGCGGTGGTGAGCGCGTGAAACCTGCTCGATGACGGTGTCGAGCACCGTTCCAGACAAAACAGGAGCCTTTTTGGGGATTTCCGGGGAATCTTCGCGCGTGATCACGTCGAGGACGGCATTCACGCCGTCCTGCAAGCCGGAAGCCGCATATCCGCCTTCGAGGACGAACACAATGCGACCTCCGCAGAGGTCGTCGGCGAGTGCGCGCGCGATCCCGGCCATGTCCCGGTAGCCCTCGCGCGTCACGTTCATCGCGGCGAGGGGATCGTCCCGATGGGCGTCGAATCCACAGGAGATCAGGATCACTTCCGGTCGGAACGACCGCGCGGCCGGTGCGATCAGACGCTCCATCACGCCGACGTACTCGCGATCACCGCAACCGGCCGGAAGCGGAACGTTGAGCGTGAATCCCTCACCTCGGTCGACGCCGATTTCGTCGACGGCGCCGGTTCCCGGGTAGAAGGGGAATTGGTGGGTAGACGCGTAGAGGACCGACGGATCGCTTTCAAAAACGTGTTGCGTGCCATTGCCATGGTGAACATCCCAATCGAGAATCATGATCCGATCGACGGATTCTTGTTCCTGGAGGGCGCGCGCCGCGATCGCGACGTTGTTGAACAGGCAAAACCCCATCGCGCGATCGCTCTCGGCGTGGTGGCCCGGCGGTCGAACAGCCGCGAGACCGCTATCCAGCTCGCCTCGCGCCACGCGAAGCGCGAGTTCGGTGGTGCCGCCGGCGGCCAGCAGTGCCACCTCGAAGCTCTCGGCAGAAACGTAGGTGTCCGGGTCGAGTTGGGCGGGCGCGCGCCGGCTGGCCTCGGCGATCCGATCGAAGTGTTCGCGGCTGTGCACGCGGAGGATCTCATCGGGTGTAGCGGCGCGTGGCGCAAATCGGGTCAGCGGCTCGCCGCGGGCATCGATCGCGGCCCCGACCGCGGAGATCCGTTCGGGGCGCTCCGGATGGCCGGCGGGACCGCGGTGGTCGAGGAAGCGCTTGTCCTCGACAACTGCTGTCTTCCGCTTGGCGAGCATCGCGCAGCATGGTATCTGAGGGTTCGGAAGGCAGCGAGGCGCGACTTTGCGAACTCACTGCATCGCCTCCCCGAGGACCGTTGAATTCACCTGGCGTCATCGCAATCACCGGGCTTGGCTCCTATCTGGGGCGTTCGCTCGTCAGGCGGCTGCTGCAGCGGTCGCCCAACATTCGAATCGTCGGTCTGGATTGCCGCCGCCCCTTCCGGCTCGATCCGCTCGTGCGTTTCCACACCGTCGATCTGACCGAGCCGACAGCCGACAGCCGCGTCGCCGAGGTGCTCGCCGAGGAGCGAGCCGAGGCTGTGGTCCACACGGCGTTCCGATCCGAACCGACCCCGAATCTCGAGATGGACCACGAACTCGAGACGATCGGAAGCCTCCACGTGATGAACGCCTGCGCAGCCGCCAAGGTCAAGCGACTGGTCGTCGCATCGAGCACGATGCTCTACGGCCCCTGGCCGGACAACCCGAATTTCTTGACCGAACAGCATCCGCTGCGCGGACATCCCGGCTCGCACTCGGTCTCGAACCGGGTTCAGGTCGAGTCGTTGCTCGCGCAGTGGCGCGCGCATCATCCCGACACCGAAGTGACTGTGTTGCGATTCTGTTGGATCTTCGGGCCCACCTACTGGGATCACGTGGCGCGTTATTTTTCACGGATTCTCGTCCCCAAGTTGATGGGGTACGACCCCTTGATGCAGTTTGTCCACGAAGAAGACGGTGTTCACGCGCTTGAAACCGCGACGCTCCATCAACACCCTGGTGTGTTCAACGTCGTCGGTCGGGGCGTACTACCCCTGTCCACGATTCTTCGCATCGCCGGCAAGCGCATTCTCTCGATGCCGTCCCCGATCCTCTACCGGATGGCCTACTACCCGTCCCAGGGGCAGACTGGAGATCCGCCCGAGGGTTTTTACGACTACCTGCGCTACCTCTGGGTGGCCGATGGGCAGCGGGGCTGGAATGCCTTCGGCGAGCCGGTCTATACCACTCGCGAAGCCTGGATGTCGTTCGTCTCCACCAGGCGCATGAGGCGCTACCGGTGACGGGGAGGGTGCGGTGAACGACGGGACCGATCTAGAAACGCCGATCGACGCCGAGCGGCCCGACGTGCTGAGCGCTGATCTTCGAGAAGCGCTCGACGGACTTCGCGGAGAAATTCGGACCCGTTTTCCCGCGCGACAGCGGGCTCCCGTCGAGAAGGTCGACTGGATGGCACTCATCCGGAAGATCCAACGTCGTGTGAGCACGCTGGGAATGAGCGAGCGCTCCGGAGAAGTCGATGAGTTCGGTATGGACGAAATCGTGTTGCGCCGGACGCGCCCCGTGCTCGAGCTTCTCTACGAACACTACTGGCGAATCGAGCTCCATGGAATCGATCAGGTTCCCGACGCCGGTCCGTGTCTGTTCGTCGCCAATCGCTCGGGACTTCTGCCCTATGACGGATTGATGGTTTCCCACGCCATCTGGCGGATGCGTTCGAAGCTGCGGCCGCGGTTCATGGTCGCCGACTGGCTGATCACACTTCCGTTTGTGCAGCCTTACCTCGCGCGGCTGGGCGGTGTGCGGTCGTGCCGAGAGAACGCGGAGCGATTGATTCGCTCCGGGGAGGCCATTCTGGTCTTTCCCGAGGGACAGAAGGGCGCCGCGAAGGTCTTTCGCGAACGCTATCGGCTCAAGCGCTTTGGCCGGGGCGGTGTGGTGCGCGTGGCTCTCGAGACGCGGGTTCCAATTATTCCGATCGGCATCGTCGGCGCGGAAGAGGCCCATCCGATTCTGTTCAAATGGGACACTCCAGCGCGAGTGGTGGGATTGCCGTTCCTTCCGGTCACCCCGACGTTTCCGCTGCTCGGCCCGCTCGGACTCCTGCCGCTGCCGACCAAGTGGGTGATCCGAATCGGCGAGCCGATCTCGATCGATCACCTGGCGCCCGACGCCGCCTCGGATGAATTGCTGATCTCGAGAATGAACGAGGAGCTTCGCTCGCAGATCCAGGTCTTGATCGACACGGGACTGAGCGACCGCAGTTCGGTCTGGGATTGAAGCGGCGGTCGCGCGTTAGTGGATCTCGTCGCCGCCTTTGTCGCGGGGTTTGTCACCGGACTTGTCGCGGAGTTTGTCGCGGGGCTTGCCGCCGGACTTGTCGCGGGGCTTGCCGCCGGACTTGTCGCTGGCGGCGGCCTTGCTGGCTTCGGCGTGCTGCAGGGATTCGACGGCTTTGGCCACTCGCTGTAGGTTTGCGTTGAGGGCTTCGATGTCTTCGCGGCGTGGCAGGTCGAGCACCTTGAAGACGCGCTCCATCGCGCCTTGTACGATGCGGTCGAAGTCCGGCGTGGCGACCGCGATCCAGTCGCCGAGTCTGTTGGCGTCGTGCTCCCGGTTCTTGATGATTCGCCGTAGGTTGTTCTGCAGTTCTCCAATTCCCTCGCTGGCGTCGCCAACGCCCCGGCGAAGCGCGCCGTAGAGCGCGTCGCCACCACGTGAGATCATCTCAGACAACAGGGTCCGCGACACGGTGCTGTTGGAGCGTTCGTGGTCTACCAGGATCTGTGACAGCGCGACGTTGGTGATGTCTTCGCCGGTTTCGTTGTCGATGACGCGGACGTCTTCACCGGTCTCGATCAACTCCGCGATGCCCTTGAGCGTGATATAGCGGCTGGCCTTGGTGTTGTAGAGCTTTCGGTTTGCGTAGCGTTTGATCAACACGCTCATCGCGGATTCCTCGCATTGCAGCGTCGGGAGCTCCGGTTCTGTATTTCGCCAAGATACGTTAGCCCAGCTCGTCTTTGGAGAACCGTTCTCGTCAAATCGCGGGTCATCCCTCGACCGTTACGCGTTGCACACGCGGCCGTTTGCGCCGCTTGGAAATCGAGCGCCCCGCCTTGCGTGTGGCGGGCACCGAGGCCTCTCCGCTCCCGCTCGCGTCGGATTCGCGACGGATTCCGAACTCCCACAGCAGTTCGCGAAGTCCGAGAAATGCGCGCAACACCGCGCGCGCTTCGGGGTCGGTTTCGGCGCGCGCCTCCCAACGCGCGATTTCGGCATCGAGTGCTTCGGCGATCGAGCGGAGCAGGGCAGCGGCTTCACCCGTCGCCGCGCCGCCGCGAAATTCCGCGCGGAGTCCCTCGAGAATTCGCGCGATCGGGCCCAGCAGGGTGTTGCTTGCGGCCGCTTCCCCGCTCAACGCCAACGACGATGCGTCGAGCAGTGCGCAAACCGCTGCGAGCGCTTCGGCGATCGCCGAGTAGGCGTGCTTCCGCGCGCAGGTGACGGCTTCGGCTGCGCTAACCGGGGGCGCCGCGTCGCCCTGCCGCGTCCGGCCTCTAGAGCGATCGTTCGTCGGCACGCTACGGCTCCTCCTTCCCCGCGATCCGATCCGCAACACGCCCCAGGCCCGAGAGGTCGTGAACGTCTCTTTCGAACTCCGGTACACGGCCCCAGAAACGACCCTGTGCTTCGATTCTCTCGCGCAGGGGCTGGGCGGATCGCGCGTCGGCTCGTACCCACTCAGCGTATCTCGTCGCCGCTTTCACCGCCGCTTCGGCGGCGAGCTGCGCGGGATAGTCGGTGCCCTCGCTGGCCCGAAGTGCATCCCGCAGCGCCTCGATGTCGGCAGCTGGCTGCGCATCGCCTCCGGGCGGGAAGCCCTCCGAAGGCCAGAGCCGGATTCGGTTCACCAGCACTCCCGCGAGCGAGACGCCGTAGCTCTCGAGGCGGTCGAGGAAGTCGCTGGCGCGCCGCGCGGATTCCCCGCCGGGACCCGATACCAGAACGAAGGTGGACTCGGGACCGAGCAGCAGGGATCGCACGCGGTGGGCTCGGTCGCGAAAGCCGTCGGCCATGGCGTCGAACGCGATCAGGAACTCGGAGAGATCCTCGAGAAAGCCGATGCCCGTGATGCGCTCGAGGACCTGGAGCACCCACTGCGTGCCACGATGGAACAGGCGGAAGCCGAAGCGGCCCGCCGCGAAAGCGGGGTGAATGAGCATCTTCACCAGCCGGCTGTCGAGGAATTCGAGCAGGCGCTGGGGCGCTTCAAGAAAGTCGAGAGCGTGTTGTGCCGGTGGCGTGTCGACGACGATCAGGTCGAACGCGCCGCTTTCGTGCAACTCGAAGACCTTTTCCATCGCGGAGTATTCGACGCTGCCCGCGAGGGCATTGCTGACGTGCTGGTAGATGGAATTTTCGAAAACCCGATCGCGCACCTCTTCGCTCTCCGCAAAGCGCTCGACGAGATCGTCGAAAGTGCGCTTCATGTCGAGCATCATCGCCGATAGATTGCCCCGCCGCGGGACGCCGAGCGCGTCGAGGGTTTCGCGAGGGATCGCCTGGGGGCGGTTTCCAAGGGATTCGACACCCAACGCATCCGCGAGTCTGCGCGCTGGATCGATCGTGAGCACCAGCGCCTTGCGGCCTCGCCGCGCCGCCTCCAATGCGAGAGCTGCGGCCACGGTCGTCTTGCCCGCACCTCCACAGCCCACGCATACGATGACCTCCCGGTCCGCGAGCATGGCGTCGAGTTTCGCGTCTGGCTTCATTTGAGAAAGACCGGCTTTGCGAGCAGCGCGCTCGCCAGCGACGAGATCTGATCCGGGCCCTGGATGCCTTCCGGGAGTCGCGGGAGTTCGACGATCGGCAGCCCCGTCGTGTGTTGAATCTCGGCCGTAAAGCGGCGATTGAGTTCGTGCCGCGATCGGAGGTGGTGCGCGCAGCGGGCCAGTACGCGAGGGGGCGGCAGCGCTCCGAGCTCGAGATCGCCGTCGAGTCGAGCGAGCGCTTCGTCGAGATCCCGGATCGCATCGGGGAAGGGCGGTCCGACCACCGCATTGACGATCACGCGGTCGATCGAGATTCCGATCTCATTGCGAACGCGGTCCGTCAATTCGGCGATTTCACGAGCGGGAAGTTCCTCGGCGAGCGCCACCGGAAGCACGAGCGTCTGGTCTGAGTCCTCGAGCATGCGCTCGACGCGCTGCGCGTGCGCGCGAAGCGGGCCGGCCCGAACCGCCGATACGACCACGCGCGGAACGTCGAGAAACGCGACACCGTGCCCGGTGGCCGGTGCGTCCACGACGATGAGGTCGAATCGGCGACCTGGGGGGTCTTCGGAGTCGAGCTGGGCGAGGTGCCAGATCTTTCCGAGCGTGATCAGCTCGCGCCATCCGGGGGCCGCGGTCATGAGCTGGCGAAAGGCCCTGTTGCGCACCACGGCGTCCACGATCGCGCGAACCCCGAGTTGCAGGCCGAGATACTCCGCGAGCGCCTCGAAGGGTTCGATCCGCATGGCTCGAAGGCCGGGGAGGATCGCGCAGCCCGCATAGCCCGCCCGCGGCGCGCGCGGGTCCAGCAGGCGTGGAATCTGCTCGTCGGGGCCCATTTCGGCGACCAGGACCCGGAGGCCCGCCCGGGCGCCGGCCAACGCGAGCGCGGCGGAAACCGTCGTCTTCCCGGTTCCCCCCTTTCCGGTGACGATCACGAGCCGGTTCTCCAGAAGGGACCGCTGGGCGCCTGCGGCCAAGAAGGGCCTCCGAGAGCGTTAATCTGCCGTTCGGTGGCCTCGCAGATCTCAAGCGAGGCCCGCCCGCCTCCGAAACGAATGAAACGGGTCGGAATCGGGAAAGCCCCCCAAGCATAGCCGGGGCGGCCCGATCTGCGCGGCCGGGAATCGGAAGGGGGTCGATCTCCGTGTTTGTCACCTGCGGAAAGTGCAACGCCGAGTACGAGCTGGACGACGCCAAGATCCCGGCGGGTGGCGCGCGCT
Organism: Myxococcales bacterium; assembly: GCA_022561775.1. GTDB lineage: Bacteria > Myxococcota_A > UBA9160 > UBA9160 > SMWR01 > JACZVU01. Next base: position 23,312 of record JADFQO010000025.1, read on the forward strand.
TGCGCTGCACGAATTGCGATCACTCGTTCGTGATCGCTCCTCCCGAGGCAAGCGACCCGCAGAGCGCCGACGATCTCGCTCATGACGCGCTCTCGACCGAAGCTCCAGCCGGAGCCGATCCGGATCCCGAGGAAGAAGCGGCGCCGGAAGAGGATTTCGATCCCGACGAGGAAAGCGATTGGGAGTTCAACGAGGAGATCCATTTCTCCGAGCCTGAAGCAGACGAGGAGATCGGATTCTCCAAGCCTGAAGCAAACGAGGAGATTGGATTCTCCGAGCCCGAAGCAAACGAGGAGATTGGATTCGCCGAGCCTGAAGAGGGCGGGGACGAGACCGAGCCCGCCTTCGATCAGAGCGGCGACTGGAGCGACTTCTCCACGGCTGAGGACGTGGCCGACGAACTGCCCCAGTCCAGTGTTCCCGTCGAGGCCGGCGCCGCGGCGGGCGCCGACGATCTGTTCGGCGAGATCGGCGTCGCCGATTCGCGGCTGGGTGAATCGACGGGCGATTCGGCATCCGGATCGGAATTTTCGAGTGAGGGTGTCGACCGCGGCGAACCGGCCGCGATCGCCGGATCCGCTGGGGACAGCGCCGCCGATGGCAGCGATTCATTCGCCGATCTCTCGGATTTGGGCCTCGGCGACAAACCAGCCGAAGCCGATGCGCCGGCCGCCGTCGCGCGCTCCGGCGCGCGCGCTGAACCCCAAGTGGAGATCGCCGTCGCGATGGCCCACGATTCGCCGACAACCATACGCTGGACCGATCGGATCTTGGCGATCGTGGGCTGGGGAGCTGTCTCGCTGATGATGATCATCGCGCTCGTCGGTGGTCTCGCGCCGAATTGGAGCGACGCGCGCGCGACGGCGGGAAGCTGGAGCGGCGCTGGATTCGAGGCCGACCAGATCGTCGGCCGCTGGGTGGACAACGCGGTTGCGGGTTCGATCTACGTGGTTTCGGGTCGGATCCGCCTCGCGCCGGGTTCCGATCGGACCTCGCGGAAGACTCTCGGAATTCGGCTGATCGACGCGACGGGCCGGGAGATCGATCGGGCTCCGATCCCGCTGGCCCCCACGGTTCCCGAGCGCATCCTGCGCGAATCCAGTCCCAGCGAACTCGACGCCTTCCAGGCGCGCCGCGCCGGTCGGATCACTGCGGCGGGCGAACGCTGGGTTTCCTTCGAGGCCGTGCTGACCGATCTACCCCGATCTGCGGACCGCTTCGAACTCCAAGGGCTGGACCGCTAGCGGGCGAATCCTGCGGATTCGCTTGCGGCGTCGGGGGGCTCCAATCTTTCAGGTGTCGCCGTCCCGGTCCGTGACCTTATCCTGATTCGGGGTCACGTCGATCTCGTCCTTGCCCGAGACGCCGGCCTTGAAATTCTTGATCGCCTTGCCGAGGCCGCTGCCGAGTTCTGGAAGGCGCCGCGCACCGAAGATGACGATCACGATTCCGAGGACGATGAAGAGTTCGGTCGTTCCGATTCCGAACATGACGGACTCCAATCCAGCGAACGCTGACCCCAAAAGCAAGCCGGGGGCGCCGGCCCCGTTCGGTCAGCGGGCGCCGCTGACCCCTCAAGGGTGCCGCTCCCCCTCGCCGGGGTCAATGCCCGTTGGGTGCGCGACTGAACTACCGGGATTGCTTCGCTTTCAATTGTGAGTGTGCGGACTACTGTGGGGATTTTAGTTCGGCACCGATCAAGTCGCGCTGCGGGTGAGCCGTCGCAAGGGCGGGATTCTGAGCCAGTCGGCTCGGATGCTTCGCTTCCCGGCGGTCTCGTTGGAAAGAGCACCCTCGGTCTGAGCAATCGGGCCAAGGGTGTCCGTCACCGCAAGCAAGCGTTCCTACGGGCAGGCTGTCGTTCCGGCCGTCGTCCCAGAAGGGCCGGGGGCGCCGCCGAAGTTCTGGGAAAAGAAACCGAAGTCCGCAATGCTGACCGACTCACCGGGGCCGATCGGCGGCGTATGCTGATACAGTTCGCACTCGCAAATACATTCGACGCAAAGGAGGCAATAACAGCCGAACATCTGCGTGAAGGCGCCGAAGTCTCCAATGTCGACAATACCGCTCTGGTTGTAGTCCGCGTCGCAGACGTTTCCGCAGTCGTCTGCGTCTGTGTCGACCTGATCGGGGTTCACCCTTACCGAGCAGTTGTCGAGGTTGTCTGCGACTCCGTCACCATCAAAATCGGGCTCGGAAACGTTAACCAGGAACGCGCTGTTGAACGTGGTATCCACCTGGATCTCGTTGCCGGCGAGGTCCAAGACGGCGTCGTCCGCGCCATTCGCGTCTGACCGGATCTCGAAGATGCCATTGAGGAGCACACTCTTGTGGAACGTGACCGTTCCGAGCTGGTGGCTCTGGCCCACCATGAGGCCAGTACCAAGACCGACGGGGATCAGCGCGATGGAGTTGATGCCCTCAACCCGCGATCCGGTGTCGATTGTCTCCACGAGATGGACCGGCAGTGGGCTATCATTTCCCTCCGATGGCGTGCTCGCGTATCCGAGCACTGCAAGCTTGCCCACGGCTGCGCTGTAGTCGACGCTGACGGCGGCGCCCGCCGAGCCGTTGGGGCCTGCGGTCAGGATCACCTGCAGGGTGATGGCTGAGGACGTGTTCACGTTGCTGATCTGATTCGTGCCGGTGTCGGCCCAGATCAGGTCGATTGTGGCGCTTGCGTTAGCTGCGCCCGCGAATCCCACGAGAGCCACCACGCTACCGGCGGCTGCTGCGAATACGGTCAATCTCATGATGGCTCCAACCCCACCACTGTATTCAGTGTAGCTCCGGTCGCTTCCGCGGTCAATTTCTTTCGCGACCGTGGTGTTTTTTCAGATTGTCCAGGAAGAGATCGAGCGGCTTGAAGGAGCTGGCGGTCGGAGGCGAACGCCGCGGACAATTTCCACGCTGTCGAGTGGTGCAAATCGAGCGCTCTCTCTCGGTCCTCTCGGACCGCCACTCAACCTGGACGGCGGAGTCGCCGATGAGAATCGTTCGAGGTATTTCTCGTGGCGATTCGACCGATTCCGACGATTTCCGCGTTGGCGAGCCTGCTGCTCGCGGTCGGATGCTTCGTCGAAGTATCCAGCTCGGGGTCCAGCGCGCAGACCGCAGACGAGTTCGGCTCCCGGCTCGAGGCGGAGTTCGCCCTCAAGACGGGAGGCGTGGGCTCGACGATCCGCTGTCCCTCCGGTGCCTCCGGCCGAGAGGGCAACCGCTTCATGTGCCGCGGGGAGACCTCGGACGGCTTCACGCTCGAGATCGCGGTCCTCGAGCGCGGCGGCGGTGCTTTCCGCTGGGACATCGTCGAGAGCAAGCCGATCCGGTAACGCACCGCTCTATTCGCACCACCGCCAGGCTCAAGTCATCGCGCAACGCCGCCGTGCCGCGATTCGCAACGACAGCGTCGCCGAGCTGGCCGAGCTGATTCTCGCCAAGCGAAGCGAACCGGAACGGACAAACTTGCTTTTCGCGGTCACAAAAACCAAATTCACTCCATGGGTAACAAGAACAAGAAAGCAGCAAATGCAGAAGCTGCAGGTAATGAGACCTCATTCGTGCTGAGACATCAGTGGGAGGCTTTGATCCTGGTCCTCCTGCCCCTGCTCTTGTACCTATCTTCGGTGAATTTCGGTTTTGTCCTGGATGACAAGATCGTGATCGAGGAAAACAAATTTGTCCAGGAAGGAATAAACGGGATCGGGGAAATCCTGAGTTCCGATAGCTTGGCAGGTTATATCGGCGAGCAACCAAACCTCGTGGCAGGTTCGCGATATCGACCACTCTCCTTGGTGTCATTTGCCATCGAGCATGAATTGTACGGCCTGAAGCCTGCCATGAGCCACCTCATCAATGTCTTGTTGTACCTGGCCACCTGCCTGGTGCTGTTTCGGCTCTTTTCGGTCTTCACGCGCAGAGAAGAGGAAAATCCCTGGTATTTCAGACTTCCCTTTGTGGCAGCCCTGCTCTTTGCACTGCATCCCCTGCATTCGGAAGTAGTGGCCAACATCAAAGGAAGGGACGAGATCCTGGCCCTGCTGTTTTCATTGGCTGCCTTGTTGCTGACCTTTCGGTACGTTCGAAGTAGGAATCCCATCTTCCTGGCTCTCGGCGGCCTGACCTTTCTGCTGGCCCTCCTGGCCAAGGAAAACGCCATCACCTTCCTGGCCGTTGCCCCTCTTAGCATCCTTGTCTTTACCAAGGTGAAAACACGTACTTTCATGATCGCGATGGTCCCCCTGGCGGTTTCTACAGCGGTATACCTAATTATGCGTTATCAGGCTGTAGGTCTTCCCCTATTGGGAGGTGGCGAGGAAGTCACTGAACTGATGAACAATCCATTTGTCGAGGCTTCGACTGGGGAAAAATACGGGACGATTTTCTATACCTGGGGCTGGTATCTCAAGCTCTTGATCTTTCCGCATCCGCTCACCCATGATTATTATCCCTACCATGTGCGGTTGGTTGGCTTCAGCGATCTCCGGGCGATCATTCCCTTGATTCTCTACCTGGCCATGGCCGCTTTTGCCGTGCTGAAATTTCGCAAGGGGAATATCGCCTCCTGGTCCGTGCTGTTTTTCCTGGCGACATTTTCCATCGTCTCCAATCTCTTCTTCCCGATCGGAACATTCATGAACGAACGCTTCCTGTACATGCCCTCGGTCGGATATTGCCTGGTCTTGGCCTGGATCCTCACCCGGAAAATGCCGGCCTGGCTGGACGCAAAGCCTTCCCTGTCCAGGGCAGTCCCCGTTGGGATCGCTGCGTTATTCGTGCTGGGTTTCAGCTTCCAGACTTTCGCCCGCGTTCCCGACTGGGAAGATGATATGTCGTTGAACCGGGCCGGAGTAAGCGTTTCTACCGGCAGCGCTCGGATCAATTGTTTCATGGGATATTCCCTGTACGAAGCCTCCCTAGAGGAACAGGACAATGCCCGCAAACAAGAGATCCTCGATGAAGCGGCATTTTACCTGGATCGATCCCTGAAGATATATCCTTCCTACCGGAATGCCCTGAACGTCTATGCTGGGGTGCTGAGTTCCCGCTATTTGCTCGATGGCAAGATCGATGCCCTCCTCGACGGCTTCTTCCAGATACTGATCAATAACAAGCCGCCCCATGTCGACGGTTTTTTGAACTGGTTGAACGACCAAAACCGCCATCAGGCAAAGTTGGCGAGTTTTTACTTCAGGGCTGGGTATGAATATTATTTCCAGCAGCTGAAAAATGATGTCGAAGCGGAGAGATATCTCGGTTTTGGTTATCGCGTTGCCCCGGACAATGTGTTGATCCTGGAGGCGCTGGGAAATTTCTGGCTGGCACGTGGGGATGCGCACAATGCCTTGAAGGCACGTCGAGATGCCTACAAGGCATTGAAATATGTAGAGGAAGGGATCGGGTACGATCCGGCTTACGGAAAATTCTATGAAATTGCTGCCGAGGCATATGAGAAACTGGGAGATCCAGCCAAGGCCAACCGGATGCGGCAGCAGGCACCCCAGGTGAACCTGCCCTAACGGCTTCGACGCCGACGAGGCTCGGTCCAGCGGCCCAGGTTTCGACAGCGAGTACGATCTTGCCGAATTGCGCGCTGGCCTCGAAGCGTTCGTGGGCGGTGCGCAGCTAGTCGAGCGGGCTCAGTGCGCGTTTTCTAGCGGCCGCCGATGCGCGCGAGCAGGGCGTCTCTCTTCTCGATCATCAACGACTCGTTGTCGGCTTCGACGTTCAGCCGCAGAACGGGTTCGGTGTTGGACGGTCGCAGGTTGAACCACCAATCCGGGTAGCGAACCAACAGTCCGTCGAGTTGCGAGACGACGGGAGCGTCGGCGTGCTCCGATCGGATTTCTTCGAGCAGGGTCTCGATGTCGCTCACCCGGCGATTGATCTCTCCACTCGCCGAATATCGCCTCAGCGGGGCCACGATTTCGGATAGCGGCCGATTTTCCGAGGCGAGCAGGTCGAGCACCGCCACGAACGCGGCAACGCCGTCGTCCGCGACCAGCGTGGGCGAAAAACGAAAGTAGAAGTGGCCCGAGAGTTCGCCCGCAAAGATGGCGTCGACTTTGCGCATATGCGCCTTCACGAACGAGTGCCCCACGCGAGACATCTCGGCCACGCCGCCCGCGGCCTCGATTTCCTCCGCGGTGGCGCGGCTGGAGCGCAGGTCGTACAGAACGCGCCCGCCCGGCTTGCGCTCGAGCTGGCGTCGGGCGAGCAGGGCCGTCATCAGGTCCGAGGGAATCGGAACGCCCGTATTGTCGACGATCACCGCGCGATCCGCATCCCCGTCGAACGCGACGCCGAGATCGGCTCCGGTCCGGCGCACCGCGGCCACCAGATCGCGCAGGTTCTCGGGCTTCAGCGGGTCGGCTTCGTGGTTCGGAAACGTTCCGTCCGGCTCGAAGTAGAGGCGTTCGACTTCGAGATCCAGGCGTTCCAGCAGCGGCTCCAATCCGACCGCAGCCATGCCATTGCCGCAGTCGATCGCGACCTTGAGCCTCGGGCGTTCGCGCCCCACCGTGAGAACGTGGTCGACGTAGCCCTCGCGAACGTCGACGGATCGAATCGTTCCGCGTTGCGGTCGAGGCGCCTGTTTCGCGATTTCAGCCGAGAGTTTTTCGATCTCCAGCAGCCCACTCGCTTCGCCGATCGGAATCGCGTGCTCCCGGCAGATCTTGAATCCGTTGTATTGAGCCGGATTGTGGGAGGCAGTGACCATGATGCCCCCGCCGGCTGCCAATGCCTCCACCGCGTAATAGAGCATCGGCGTCGAGATGAGTCCGAGGTCGACGACGTCGACCCCCTCGTCGTGGATGCCTCGAACGAGCGCTTCGAACAATTCCGGCGAACTCCGCCTCGCGTCTCGGCCCACAGCCAACGTGGCCGCCCCGATGAAGCGCGCCGTCGCGCGCCCGATGCGATGCGCGCCCTCCGCGTCGAGTTCGTCGGGCGTGACGCCGCGGATGTCGTATGCCTTGAAGATCTTCGCCATCGGGTCTATCAGCGGGTCGCTTCGGATCGGGCGGTCGATTCCCGCGCGATCTCCGCGTCGATGACATTCGAGAACGCCTCGAGGTTCTGCGCGCCGTGCATGGGGATTCCATTGACCAAGAATGAAGGCGTCCCGGATATGCGAAGGCTCTGGGCCGCCGCGGCGTCCGCAGCGACAATCGGTTGGGTCTCTCGATTCTGCACGCACTGGCGGAATGCCTGCACTTCCAATCCGAGTTCGGACGCATGACGCTCGAAGTCCTCGTCGGAGAGCGCGCGGCTGTTGGCGAAAATCAGATCGTGGTAGTCCCAGAAATTCCCCTGGTTGCCCGCGCAGGCGGCGGCTTCTGCCGCGGCTTGCGCGCGCGGGTGAATGTTGCTGAGGGGAAGGTTCCGGTACACGAACCGCACCTGGGTCGGGTATTTGGCCAGGATCTGATCGATGGTCGGCGTGACGCGTTGGCAGAACGGACATTGGAAGTCGCTGAATTCGACGATCGTCACGACCGCATCGTCGGGCCCCTTGGACGGTCCGATCGCTTCTACGCCGATGCGGACGGGTTCGAGCAGGATTTCGGTGTCGGCCTGCTCCCGGAGGTCGGCGACGATGGTTACGACGCGCTGCTCCTTCAGGTAGGCGCTGATCCGCTCCCTCATTTCGTCCAGGCTGAGTCCGCCCATCTGGTCGATCTGTTCCTCGTAGAACGCGGCGATCTCTTCCTCGGGCACTTCGCCTTCGGCCTCGACCTGTTGATCTAGATAATCCTCGAACGGGAGATTCGCCGCGGAGGCGGACTTCTCGACGATGATCTTGTCGATCAATCCCTTGAGGGCGCGCGCGCGCACTTTGTAGAGCGTTGCCAGGTCGCGCTCCGAAGTCTCATCGCTGAAGAGCTCCTCTTTGATGAAATCGTCGAGTTCGCCAACGGTGATCGTTCGACCGTCGATCGTCGCCACCGCCGCCGAACTCGCTGGTCCTCCCGATCCGTCGCTGCGGGGTTGATCTTGGCTGAAGTGCTGACAGGCGAGGGTGGCCAGCAGGCCAAAGCCGATCGCTGTCGTGCGTAGTTGGCAGATCATCGTCAGGGCTCCAATTTTCGCGGTCGGTGATCGGTGGGCTCTGAACCGAGGATTCCCGGTCCGGAATAGTAGTATAGACGGCCCCCGCCTCTGCCGGAGAAGCGCATGGAGCACCCGCTCTCGCTGTTGGACGGATTTCAACTCCCGCTGGAAGGGGGGCGACTGCTGCTGAAGGAGAGGAGGCTATGGGCACCCGCAGCGGTGCCCATCGGGTTCTCGCTGTTGGCCTTCGCGGTTGCGGTTTCACTGCTGGTCGCGCATGCCGGCCATCTCTACCAATGGGCGACGCTCTGGATGCCGGCCCCCGAGGCCGCGAGCTGGGTTGCGTGGCTGTGGGTGGGCCCCGTGAAGGCGGCGTCGGCCATCCTCGGTGCGCTGATCTTCGCCGTGATTGCGGGCGTCGCTTTGCTGATCTCTTTTCTCGTCGCAAACGTGCTCGCGTCCCCGTTCCTCGACGTGCTCGCGAGTCGGGTCGAATGGATCGAAACCGGAGCGGTCGAAGAGGATGCACCCTCGGGTCTGATCGGGAGCGGTGCGGAGGTGCTTCGCTCGCTGCGCGAGGAACTGTGCAGGGCGGTCTTCTTTCTCGCCGTGGTCGGGAGCCTCGCCTTGTTGGGGTTCCTGATTCCGGGGGCTCACCTCTTGACCGGTCCGTCAATCGTGGGTTTCGCGATCTTCTTCCTCCCCCTTGATTACGCGAGCTACACGCTCGATCGCCGGCGCTATTCGTTTCGACAGAAGCGGATCTGGCTGATGACCAACAAGCGCGCCGCCGCGGGCTTCGGCTGCGCGGCATTCCTGATCTGCTGGGTGCCCGGCCTCAACTTCCTCGCGATTCCGCTTTTGGTCGTGGGCGGTACCCTGTTGGCGATCCGGAATGCTCCGGTTCAGCCGGATGCGCCGACCTCCAGGGTTCAGGCGTGATTCCCCGGGGGAAGCCAGGAGTCATTCGAACTCGACGTACTCCTCCGCGGTCAGCCCGAGATCCTCGTGACTGAGGCCGGTCCGGAATGGCGGAAGCGCAGAGCGGTCTAGCCTCGGCGGGGTCGACCCGCGCCCGACCTCTCGAGCGACCGGCTCGAGCAGGATTTCGAGGTTGCCCCCGTTCAGCAGGCAGCGATACCGGACCAGCGAGACCGCCCGGTCTCCGAGCGCGGCCGCGGCGGCCTCGGTCTCGTGGCGAAAGGAGGGGCAGAGCAGGACGGTGCGCGTCCCCGCTCCCGGCCGCAGGCCGAGGTTTGGCGCGAGCTGGATCCAGTCTCGAATCCGCGGCTCGACCCACGCGCGCTGCGCGACCGCTCGGCCGATCAGCTCGAGATCGTCGCCTTCCTCGCCGACGAGGATCAAAACCACCCGTCCCGTCGGCTCGACGCCGACGAAGTCAATGCTGGAGTCCGCGCCCAGCACGCCTTCTGCGATCAGCCGCAATGCCGGAACGACCTCAGACAGTCGGGCGCGAAGCCCTTCGACCAGCTGGGATCGGCGCGGAGGCTCGGCGAGTGTCAATTCAGCCAAGGGTGTGGTCCTGCGCATCGTCGAGCAGCAACCGCGCGACATCGCGCAGCGCTCGCGCAGCGCGGGACTGCGGATGCTCGAGTCCGATCGGGCGGTGCGCGACGATGGCGCGATAGATGTGAAGGTCGTCCACGAGAAGCCCGTAGCTCACGACGGAATGTCCCAGATGTCGTTGTGCGGTGTCGGCGAGTCGACAGAACGCGCGCTCGGCCTCCTCGATCCGTCGAGCTCCGTGGATCGTGATGCCGATCCGCGGGGTCGGGCCCACCCGAACCACGCTCTTGGCCAACCGGTAGGTTTCTCGCAGATCCTTGGACTCCGTGGCCGCAAAGAGCAACACCCAGCGCAACAGCGCCCGTCCGTCCGACGCGCCGTTCAACCACGCCGGGGGCACCCGAGCCAGGATCACACCGCCGTTCTTGGCGTCCGCGGCCCGCGACACCGCGACATCCAGGGCGGCGCGATTCAGCTCGCGCAGGTTCGTCGCGGGCACGAGTTCCAGCTCGGCGCCGATCGGGCCGCGTCCGGAGGGCGGCCAAAGCGATGCGGCTGCTTGATCGGCCGGGGCGAGCAGGGTGGCAATGGCGCCGAGTCGGGCGACTTCCACGACGAGGTTCCACGCGAACGCCGCGTGCACGACATCTCGGTCCCCGATGGGTAGTGCAATGATCGGCAGCGCGGCGGGTCGGTCCACGCGCGCCCGCGGGTTCGGATTCGGCCCCGGGCTCCGGTCGGGGTGTGCGTGATCTGTCGGTTGCGGATCTTCGCCGGGATGCGCGCTGGCGCGCGTCAGCGAAGATCGGGCACCGGCTCCCGGCAGGAAATAGTCGAGTACGTCTTCGAGTTTTCGCGGCAACTTCGGATCATTTCCCAAACGGACGCTCACGGCGCGGACGCTTACGGCGCGGACACTTCCGACGTGGACGCTTACGGCGGCTTACGCGTTGCCCGCCGAGTCGGAACCGATCATACCTGCCGTGCGACGGGATGGAACAGTTAGCATTCCGTTAGCTCACCACCAGAACGGAATTGCGCCCGCCGACCGCGCTCGAAACGGCCTCGGGATTCTCAGGGTCCTCCCGCCATTCCCCGTCGACTACGTAGCGATACTGGTAGGTGCCGGGTGCGAGCCTAAGAATCTTCGTCCAGACCCGCGTCTGTCCGTCGGATTCGATCAGCGACCGCACGCCCTTGTCGGGAATCCAGCCGTTGAAGTCGCCGGCGATCCTCACGTCGTTGGCCTTCGCATCGCGGAACCGCACCACGACTTCCCGAGCCGCCTGCTGGACCGGGCTGGCTGCGAGGGTGGCTTCGGGCTGCTGCACGGGCGGCGAGGCCTCCACCTCGACGGCCAGTGCCGCGTGATCCACGGCTCCGTTTGCCGACGGAGCGAAACTCGCAATCGGTCGCCCGCGGCCCGCAGCCTCTCGCAGCTTCACGTTGACTCGGATGACGGTATCGAAACACATGTCCTTGAAGGTCTCGCGAATTCCGGCCAGCGTTTTGCGGGCGAATCGCGTGCGGCCGTCGTAGAGGGTCGTCAGGATCCGTACGGTCAGGTCGTGGCCAACCCGCTCGGTCAGCAGTGCGATCGTTTCCAGCAGTTTGTCTACGCCGTGAATTGCGAAACGGCTGGTTTCGAGCGGGATGATCACCTCGCTCGCGGCGCGCAGCGCATTGAAGGTCAACAGGCCCACATTGGGTGGGCAGTCGATCAGCACGTACTCGTAGGTGCCTTCAGGGAGCGAGTCGACGGCCGCGCTGAGGCGCTCTGTCCTCGCGTCGACGCGCTCGGAGGCGAGCTTCTGCTCGAGGGCCGAGAGCACGATGCCCGACGGAGCGAGATCCAGGTTCTTACCCGCTTCGAGGATGATCTCTTGCAGGCGTTCGCCGCCGCCCGGTTCGGCGAGAATCTCGTAGAGGTTCTCATCGACGTTGTCTGGGTCGATCCCCAGGGCGAGTGTTGCATGCGCTTGAGGATCGAGATCGACGACCAGGACTCGGGCGCCGTCCGACGCGAGCGCTGCCGCCAGATTGACGGTGGTGGTGGTCTTCGCGCAGCCACCCTTCTGATTCACGATTGCAATGACCCGCATTGGCCTCCCCCCTCCGGATCGCGCTTCGCCGATCGCCTGGGCGATCCGGCATCGACGCGGGTCCGGCTCGAGCCGCGCCGACTTGCGACGCGGTCATCTCTCCGGCGGGTTGGTTCCGAGCTACTGGGTCAATACCATCTCAAATTCATCAAGCCGTCCGATCGTGGATCGATCTCTCTCTGGGCTGGGCCGTGTGGATCGGCGGCAATGTTGCGACGGAGCGCCGCCACGCCTCGACTTCGCGACTAAATTTCGCGACTTCGAATACCCACTCCTGGCCCGAGACAGCATTGAATGCCGTGCCTTCCCGGAACACCAGGACCACGTCGCCCGTTGCGACGAGCACCAGCTCGGCGAGAGGCCGTTTCACGGTCGGAAGGATCTTGCGCAGCGCACCGATGGAAGCGCGGATCCGTTGGACCGAGACACCGGAGTCGATCAGTCGTTTTGCGGCTTTAAGGGCCACCAGGTCCTCAAAGCTGTATCTGCTATGCCCCCCTGGAGTTTTTGCGCTGGGTTCGACGAGACCAGTCTGCGCCCAATACTGCAGCCGCCGCCGCGAGATCTTCAGCAGATCCACGACGTCGCGCGTCCGAAAACGGCCCCTGACAGAACTCACCTCGACGACGGTCCCGAAGTACCCAAAGCCCCCCCTACCCTCTTGTCGCAAGCGTAGGGTCCGGCTCCCCGTCAAGTCAACCCAAAACATGGAGAATTTGTTTTGCTTTAGGGCAAAACCTCCCGTAAATAGGGGCGTTTGACGCACGGCTTCGATTCGCGGCGCCTCTGGGCGTGGGTTAGCTTGGGCGCGATGGCGGAATCTCGGGACAATCAACACGAGTGGAGCGGCGATTTGGACCCGGATCGCATCCTCGTCGAAGACGCCTGCAACCGGCGCCCCTTCATGCGCGGCATCATGGTCCACTCGCTGATGGCGCGCGGGATCGCCTTTGAGGAGGCGTATCGGACCGCCGACCGGGTCCGCGCGCGCTTCCGGGGCCGTTCGGTCGTCCCCAAAGAGGAGCTCACCAAGGCGGTTCTGGAGATTCTTGGCCCGCAGGCCGATCGCGTCGAACCCGCGCTCGCGGCCGCCGATGAGATCACCATCACGGGCCGGGGCAGGGGCCTGCCGTTTTCGAAGGGGATTCTCTCCCAGTCACTGCTCGCTGCGGCCATCGAACCCAACGACGCCTTCGACGTCGCGCGCGACATCGAGCGAGATCTCGTCAACCGGCGCGCGCGCGAGGTCGATCGCCGTGAGTTGAGAGGGCTGGCGTACGAAGTACTCAGCCGGAGAATGGGCGGCGAGGCCGCTCGGCGCTATCTGGTCTGGCGCAAGTACCAGGACCCCGATCGGCCCGTGATCGTCTTGCTCGGCGGCGCAGCGGGTGTGGGGAAGACCTCCCTCGCGCTCGAGGTCGCCCACCGGCTCGGGATCGGCCGGGTGCTGTCCACGGACTCGATCCGACAGATCATGCGCCTGATGCTCTCACCAGCGCTTGCGCCCGCGATTCACGGTTCTTCCTACGACGCCCACAAATTGCTCTCCTCGGAGCGGAAGAGCGTCGACCTGGTCATCGGTGGGTTTCGGGAGCAGGCCGCGACGGTCTCGGTCGGGATTCGGGCTTCGCTCGAGCGAGCGGTGAACGAGAACGCGAGCCTGGTGATGGACGGCGTGTCGATCGTTCCGGGCCTGATCGATCTCGAGTCCTTTTCGGAGATTGCCGACGTGATCTTTCTCGTGGTGGGCACGCTCGATGAGGACGCCTTCAGCAACCGCTTTGCGGCGCGGGCCGCGGAGGCCAAGGACCGCCCCCCCCACCGCTATCTGGAGAACCTCGACTCGATTCTCCAGATCCAGGACCACTTCCTGGAACTCGCAGAGCGCTTCGAGGTGCCGATCGTCGACAACATCTCCTTCGACCGCTCGGTCCAGCTGATCATTCGGCACGTGACCGACACACTCAGCCAACGTCACGGTTTCGACCCCAAAGAGATCCTCTGATTCCGCGCGGCTGCGGGGCGTGGCCCGCCGAGTCACCCTTCCCGGGTCACCTCGTAGTGCACGGCCCGAGCGCCTACTCTCCGCATGCCATGCCCGATCGCCCGAATCTCAAGAACTATTCGCTCGAGCGCCTGCGCGAGCGCTTCGTCGGCGAGGGGCTGCCCGCCTATCGCGCCGACCAGGTCGCGGGGTGGATCTATCAGCGTGGTGTCGAGGACTTCAGCGAGATGAGCGATCTCGACCGCGCGCTTCGCGAGCGATTGCAAGCGCACTGGCAGATCCGCTGTCTGGAGATCGACCGCCTGGACCGGTCGACCGACGGCACCCTCAAGGCCATTCTGCTCGCCGCCGACGGCGCGCAGGTCGAGTCGGTGCTGATTCCCGAAACCGATCGAACGACCCTCTGCGTCTCGACCCAGGTGGGTTGCGCGATGGCGTGCACGTTCTGCGCGACCGGCGCGCTCGGGTTCACGCGCAACCTGACGACCGCCGAGATCGTCGAGCAGGTTTGTCGGATGCGCGAAGTTCTGGAAGCGCCCCGGAAGATCACGAACATCGTGTTCATGGGGATGGGTGAGCCGCTGCTGAATCTGGCTGCCGTTTCCGAGGCGATCGCGATCCTCGTGCATCCCAAGGCCTTTGCGATGGCGCCTCGACGCGTTACGGTGTCGACGGTCGGTGTTCTTCCAAAGATCGAGGAACTCCTGGCGATCGCTCCGGTCAACCTCGCGGTGTCGTTGCACGCGACCACCAATCGCGTGCGGGATCGGCTCGTGCCCCTCAACCGCCGCTACCCGCTCGACGCGCTGCTCGCTCTGCTTCGCCAACTCGATGACGTCAACCATCGGCGGCCGGTCTTTTTCGAATACACACTCATCGAAGGCATCAACGATTCCCTGGAAGATGCGAGGAGGTTGCCTGGGTTGCTCCGGGGAATTCCCTGCAAGGTGAATTTGATTCCCATGAATCCGCATCCAGAGTCCGCCTATCAACCTCCGTCAGAAGCTTCGATCGACGCCTTCTTGCGCGTCCTCGCGGGCGCGGGAGTGACGGTGACGTTGCGGCGCAGTCGCGGCGACGATATCGGCGCCGCCTGTGGACAGCTCGCGTTGCGCCGCACGGGAGCGGCGGCTGCGTGAGCGGCGAGCCATCAAGCACATCCGACGCCGCGCCGATGACGCAGGAGCGGGCGTGTGCCGGTCGGGGGTCGCTGGATCGACCGACCGGCGACTCGCCGCGCTAGGCTCCCGGAGATCAATCGGACTGGTGTTCTACGCGATTGGCGACATTCACGGTGAACGGCAGGCGCTCGAAGAGCTCATCGGAGCGCTTCCGCTGCGCGACGACGACCAGCTGATCTTCATGGGCGATTACGTGGATCGCGGCCCCGACTCGCGCGGCGTGGTCGAATACCTGATCGCGCTCGCCAAGGTGCGGACCTGCACGTTCTTGATCGGCAATCACGAGTCGATGTTCCTCGATTTTCTCGGTTGGGAAGATCCGCTGTACTTCGCGGGTGACGCCTTTCTGATGAACGGCGGCGATCGGACCCTGGTCAGCTACGACTACTTCGAATCCGATCTCGAACCCTCCCTGTTCAAGATTCCCAAGAAACACGAGGCGTTCTTTCGAAAGCTCAAACTCCACCACCGCGAAGGAGACTATCTCTTCGTCCACGCCGGCTTGAGCAATTCCGCGCTCGACGAAGCCGACGTCGAGTACGCGCTGCGGCGCACCGACGTGGAGGATTTCTTGTGGAACCGAACGACCGGAGATCTTCCCCACAAGCTCGGCGTCACGATCATCTACGGCCACACACCCGCAAACGATCTGCAGGTGCGCTGGAATTCCCCTTTCAGCATCGGCATCGATACCGGCGCGGTCTACGGCGGCAAATTGACCGCGATCCGCCTGCCCGACGAAACCCTCTTCCAGGTCTGAAGCCCGCGATCGCCGCGCTCGCGGCGTCGGCCCTGCACGGGTAAGCTTGTCGCCTGCACCGGAGGGGGCTGCGTGGAGCGCCGGCTCGCTGCCATCTTGTTCACCGACGTGGTTGGCTACTCCACGCTGATGGAGCGTGACGAGGCCGCGGCGCGACGTGTGCGCACGCGGCACGAGTCGCTGGTTCGAGAACAGATCACCCGCTACGACGGTCAGTGGATCGAAGAGAAGGGTGACGAGTCGTTGTCGGTGTTCCCGAGCGCCCTGCAGGCCGTGGGCTGCGCGCTGGCGATCCAGACCGAACTCGCGCGCGATGCCGGGTTCCAGGTGCGGATCGGCATCCACCTCGGCGACGTGACCCTGGAGGATGGCCGCGTGTACGGCGACGGTGTCAACGTCGCGGCGCGCATCTACCCGTTGGCTGAGCCCGGGGAGATCGCCGTGTCGGGCCCTGTCCATGACTCGATCAAGAACCAGCCGGGCGTCGAGGTCGTCTGCAAAGGAGAGCAGACGCTCAAGAACATCGCGGCGCCGGTGGTGGTGTGGTCGGTCACGGGGGCACTTGGCCCGCCCGAAACCAGCGCGCGCGCGTCCGCGGCAGCGAGCCGGCCCGGCTTCCGAACGGCTACCGCCCTGGCGGTGGCGGTGGTTCTGATCGGGCTCCTCGTCCTCTGGAACTCGCGCCCGCAAGTGGGGTCGACGCCGATCCGTTCGGTGGCGGTATTGCCGCTTCACGATTTGTCGACCGACGAGGTGGGTGGGTACCTGAGCTTCGGCATGACCGAAGCCCTGATCACGGAGCTGGCCAAGCTCGGGGATCTGCGCGTGATCTCGCGCACATCGGTCACGCCCTACGAGACCACCGAGCTGTCGATCCGGCAGATCGCCGCCGAGCTCGGTGTCGACGGTATTATCGAGGGATCCGTGCTGCGCTCGGGTGAGCGGGTCCGGGTGACCGCGCAGCTGATCGACGCGCGCACCGACACGCACATCTGGGCCGAGAGCTACGACCGCGATGTGGGCGACGTGTTGGCGCTCCAGGCCGAGCTGGCCCGCGCGATCGCGCACGAGGTGCAGGTAGAGGTCTCGCCCGCTCCGCCGGTTGGCGCCGGCAGTACACGGCCGATCTCGCCCGCCGCGTACGAGGCGTACCTGAAAGGCTACTACTTCCAGATGAAGCGTACGCGCGAGGACACGCGTCGCGCCGTTCGCTATTTCCTGAAGGTGATCGAGCTCGAGCCCGATCACCCGCTGGGTTACTCCGGGTTGGCCGACGAGTACAGCTGTGCGCCGACGCATTCCTGGAGCCTCGTCAGCTCGGAGCTGTGGCCATCGGTGCCTCGCGAGATGATCGCGCGGGCCCGATCGAACGCGCAGAGGGCACTCGAACTCGACCCCGCGTCCGGCCCCGCGCACAACTCGATCGCCCTGGTTCATTTGTTTGGCAACTGGGACTGGTCGGCGGCGGAGGCAGAATTCCTCAAGTCGCTCGAGCTGAGCCCGGGTCGCGCGTGGGCGCACTCCACCTACGCGTACTTACTGGCCTTCCAGCGCCGCTTCGATGAGGCGATCGTCCATCTCGAGAGGGCCCGGGCGCTGGATCCGTTGCGCGTCGAGACGATGATGGACATGGCGGCGCTGCAGGTCTGGATCGGGAACCGCGACGAGGCGTACCGCTTCTGGAAGGAAGCCGAGGAAATCATGCCGGGGTACGCGGGCCTGCACCAGGCGGTCATCACGGGTTTTTGCGGCACGGAGCGACACGCCGAAGCGCTCGCAGTGCTCGAAGGCGCGAGCGCGACGTACCCGGAAGACCCCCCCATCATCGGAGAGATTGCGTACTGCCATGCCGTTGCGGGCGATGCGCCGAGGGCACGCGAGCTCCTGGCCGAGCTCGATGGGCTGGCCGCTACCCTGTACGTGTCGCCCGTTTCGCGCGCGATGATCTACGTGGGGCTCGGAGATCACGACCGCGCCTTCGAAGAGCTCAAGCGGGGCATCCGCGGGCGCGACTTCCTGCTGCCGTACATCGGCGTGGACGGGACGTGGGACCCGCTCCGAGCCGACCCGCGCTTCAGCGAGCTGCTCGATCATATCGGCCTGCCCCAGGCGTAGGCAGATGGACGAACCGCTCATCGGCGATTCAGATTCGAGGTACCAGGCGGCAGCACTAGAGGGCATTTATTGCCCGGATTCCCCGACACTTCAACGCGCGACCCGCGCTAGAACGACGAATCATCCTGCAGGATTCTTGGTGGGGCCAATATAAACAGGCTGATCTAGGAAGATGGCGTCGTGGTCATTAGATAGGTCTCCCCATCGAGCAGGTGACCAGCCCGCGCAGAAAAGTTCGATCAGGTGCGCGACCGCATGCTGCGGCCGCGCTCCTAGCTCTCGCGCGGGGCGATGCGCGGTACGATGAGGGGGGCGCCAGCCTGCAGGGCGCTGAAGTCGAGCGTGGGGTTGTACTGGCGGAGCAGCCACACTGGCACGCGGTAGCGCCTCTCGGCGAGATCCCAGAGCGTGTCACCCTTTTCGAGTTCGTGGGTATCGGTGCCGACCACCTCGTAGACGTCGAAGAATTCCGCTTGCAGCGTGTAGTGGTACTCGAGCCGTCGCTGTTCGAAGGTCTCACGCGAAACGACCGAGAAGTCGAGCTTGGTAAGTCGA
>JADFQO010000026.1 GCA_022561775.1 Myxococcales bacterium
GTAGGCGCTGAACTTGTTTGATGAGAGCCTTCACAACGCTCTGAGTGTCTTTTCCCTTGACCTTCACAAGCATCGTGAATCGAGATTGGCGTTCGACTAGTGTTGCGATGTGCGTGTTGTTTGAACCCGCAATCAGATCTCCTTCCCAGTGGCCAGGAACGGCACGGTCTTCGAGTTTCCGTTTCGCCACTCGCTTGTCATCTGCCACTGGTGACCTCTCTCCCTGGCCGCGAGTACCTGCTGACGCCCGCTGAAATCAGTTGGACGCATTTGAATCTTGAGATTTCCAGCCGATTGTCACTGAATCGTCGCTGAAACCTCAGAAATCGGTTCCAACTTCCCGTTGCGCTCCATCTCGCGCACGCATGTATGAGCCGGGAGCGGAGGTTACTCGTCTGCCTCCTCTGCAATTGCAGCGAAGCGCGGCATAGGCTGGAAATCAGACGCATCAAGCCCCATCTCCGCTAGACGGGCTCGTAGAATGGGCGTGTCATCGAGGCTGAACGTTAAGTAGTTGCCTACCACAGAATAACTGAGAAGCTGTTGCGAACCGAGCGGTTGGGCGTCGATTTCTCGCGCCAACCGTGCGCGGTTCTTCTCGTCCCCGAGTTGGTGATAGACCCAGAGAAGGCGGTCGTGTCGCGCGAATTGTGCTTCGATCTCTTCGGCGCGACGCCTGGCTTCTTCTTCATCACCGCTCAGCGCGCTTGCCAGGGCTCGGGTGGACTGCGCATAAACCGGATCTTCGAAGATTCCGGTCGAAAACATTCGGGCGGCCGTATCGGGATCTCCGGACAAGGCATATGCCAGGGCCTCCGCCTCAGTGAGGACGGGTGAGTTGCCAGCGATTCGGCGTCCGCGTCGCACTTCCTCGATCGCTTCCGCATACCGTCCGAGCGCCATCAGCCCATACATTGATTCCGCCCAGTACCACACGTCCAGGGGGCTCAGCCGCTGACGATCCCTGACCTGGGCCAGGTAGGATTCCGCATCGCCCAGGGTCGCTTGAAATACAAACCACGCGCCTTCGTCATTCAAGACCTTGCCCACTCGGTGCAAATCGTCGAGGGCCTCAATCAAAGCAGGCAGACGATGCCAATCGCTTGAAAAGACCGTGCGCGTATAATCCATCCCCAACTTGGTGTCCGGGTCGCGGGCAGTCTGGTAGGCATTTTGCATATCGGCCCTGAGACGTTGGAGCGCCTCTTCCTCTGTCAGGTCCGGAGCCTGCGACTTCGACGCAAATGAGGCTTCGCCACCAGACATGAGAAAATGAGTGTAGGCATCGGCATGCATCAGGTGCGCAGCGGAATAATCCGGGTCGAGCGCAATTGCCTGTTCTAGCCAGCGATTGGCATCGAAGAGGCTTTCGTAGGTTTGTTCAGCATGTGACGCGTCGTAAATCGCACGGCCCTTTCGGTAGGCTTCGAATGCCTGGACGTTGCGTGTGCCCGTTCGAAACATCCGGTCGCGCTTATCCTCGTCCAGCACCACGTCGAGCGCGGCGGCAATTTTCTCAGCGATCTCCTCCTGGACCGCAAATACGTCCTCCGCCGCCCGATCGTAGGTTTCGGACCAGAGGTGAAAGCCGTCAGAAGCGCGGATCAGCTGGACGGTCACACGTAGTTGGTCGCCGCCGCGCCGCACCGAGCCTTCGACGACATGGGCCACGCCAAGAACCTGGGCGATCTCGCCGATGTCTCGGTCCTGGCCTTTGAATCGAAAACTCGATGTGCGAGCACTGACCATCAGTTCGGGCAAATGCGCGAGGCTATTTAGGATCTCTTCGGACAGGCCGTCTGAAAACCACTCGTAGTCACCCGAAGGTGACAGATCCACGAAGGGCAGTACCGCGACCGACTTCTCTCTTGCGACAGATTCTGCTGCAAGATCCTGCTCTGCGGTGATTTCTGCGGGCGTTGACTCGGCTTGGAACAGAAATTTATCCACAGCGAGGTAAATAACAGCAATTACCAGCAGTCCGATGATCGCGAAGTCGAACTTTCGGCCCGTGTGGTGGGTGACGGATTCGCCTGGATCAACCGCTGTTTCCCGTTTGATCCCCTCCGGCGTCAGCTCGAACGCCCAGGCAATCACCAGGGCGACTGGGAAGCCCATGATCAGAAGAACCGTAACCAGCGTGGTCGTCCAGTCCGGTAGCTGGAGTGTGGGAAAAGCGGTGTGAGCTACTTCGATGAGAATCCAAGCCACGATCCCATAGGCTGCACCTACCCGGAAGACGTTGCGGCGCTTGAGTTCGGCGATCAGTGACATCTGGCCCGCCCCGGCTGATCCAGGCCGTTGGGGGCGTATTCTACCCAGATCCCAGCAGGATGGCGCAAACGTGTGTTTTGGGGTCGTTTGGGCCGATCAGCTACGACGCGTTCGGGGATTTCTGGGAGTGATTGAAGGGCAGAGTGACGGTGGTGACGGTGTTGCGCGGCCTCAATGGGTCTGCGATGAAGCAAAAAGAATCCGAGCCAGAACGCTTTTCAGATCTCCGTGCGTCGACCCTTTCCTTCGTTCAAGATCACCACAGCTCCTGGGCAAGGTCAAGGAAAGTGAGCTCGAGCCGCGGATTGTTTCCGTTCCTCCGGCTCGCTCCGCAGAGCCTCGAGAGCCCGGCTGGGACGACTCCTCGTGGCCACCCGATCAAGCGCGGCGTCGATGGGGAGATGGGTTCGCACCAGCTCTGCGACCAGTCGATTCCCGTCCTCGTTGAAATGGCCTATGCATCGTTCCGGGCGAGTCAAGATCGTGCAGATCTCGTCCATCCCCAAACGGTCGGCCAAGAGCGGAGTGAGGTTCAGGTAGGGAAACCCATTGCGGTCGAACTCGTCGAGTAGCGGTTGAGTGGCCGAGCGGCCAGTTGCCGCGAAGTATCGGTAGGAGCTCGGCGTCGGGAAGAGGACGATGAAGCAGGTCTTGTCACGCGCCGTGCATCCTCTGAGGAAGCGAGCAACGATACCCACCGTTACCTGTCGTGCCTTGGAAGGATGATCCCTCTCCATGAAATTTCGCCAGCTCGGTTCGTCACGCAGCCAATTTCTGACCTGGCGATGAAACAGTGCGAGCTTGAGCATGACGACGTGTAGGGGAACTTCAGGGGCACGGGGCCAAGACGAGTTCCGGGTAGGAAAGCCTCGTGAGGCAACAGTTGGCCAGGGTTGCTTGCCAGGAGAGCCAACTCCTCGAACGTGGGTTTCGGCAACGGCACGAGCCGCAGATCGTTTCCAGCGAGAACAAATCTTGGCTTGAATCCCAGGACGCTCCGCATGTCTAGGAGATAGCGGTACTGGTTGATATTGCGCAACACGTTATGTGGGATGATTCCCAGGATCGATACGCGCGCGACATCCGATTCATTGGACTCGAAGCGCAAAAGCGCCTGGTCTGTGCCATACCCGCCGACCCCGAAGTTGCCGACTCGGCATCCGAGTGACTCGGCGAGGAGATTACCCCATGCAGCCTCGTGTGCGACCTCGGATGCGTAGGTGAAGGAATCACCGTATAGAGTCATGCATTCCTTCCCTGGATTCGCGAAGGCGGGTATCGGGCGGGAACCGGAGGCGTCGTAGCCATCGCTGTTCAGGGCATCCGTCGTCGGCCACCCGACGACCGGGTCACGCACCTTCACGTAGTTCTCCCAAGCCGCGCGGCTGACGGTCGGAGGAGTGTACAGCAGAAACGGCGCCCGACTCTTCAGAAAGAAGCAAGACGCGGCTGACCCCAGTTCAACGGTCACCGCGACGATCCCAAGGAGCAGCGCGCTGCCCACGATTCTTACGGAGCACTTCACCGGACGGTGATGTCCGCGCATGGATCCAACGAACCTCTAGGCTTTGAAGTCGTTCATCTAGTTTCTTAGGGCGAAGCAGATTTGTCAAGCCTGCCATGTCGAGAAGGTAGTCTGTAAGTGATCTGTCCGGTGGTTGTAGCGATTGGGTGATACGCGGAATTAAACTGAAAGAAGAATAGTCTTTCGGATGTGTTTAACGGTTGGTCAACGGTTCAGATCTATTACGCTTAAATAACACAGATTCTCCTAACCGCGCGATCTACTCGGATATATTGAGAGTGGGAGGGGGCAAAAGAGGGGTACCCCCTCCCATCCTGTTTGAACGGGTTTTTTATTTCAGCACGTTTTGAAGGGATTTGTCTCAAAACACTACCTCGCGTCGTCGTCAGACCTCTTCAGACGCTCTCCAAGGTCCTCCATCGTACGTAAACATGCGTACCCATACTTCACCACCATCACTTCCTTCGAATAGTGCAGCTCACACCAAGGAAGGAGGTAGGGTGGAAAAGGAGGTAATTTCGTCGAGCGTGATTGTGTCGTTGGTGCAGTCGTAGCGCCGCGAAACCACTCCCTTCTCGACGCCTGGGTGATGCCGAGGCTCTTGTTGAATCCGGCTTCCACCGGATACGAGATCAAGATCAGCCGTAGCGACTTCCTCGGGGACAAGAAGTGGTCAGGCTCCCTTCCCCTCTGCAACCTCCCCTACTTCGGATGGTGGGGGTCGTGGAGAGCTGGTTGCAGTAAAAATTGCAGTAAAACCTAGATTTCTGCAGTTAATGAGAAAGGCGACAATGTTAAATTGCTAATTATATCAATGACTTATGTTGGTGGCCCAGGGCAGAATCGAACTGCCGACACCTTGATTTTCAGTCAAGTGCTCTACCGACTGAGCTACCGGGCCACCGGGCGGCCAATTTAGCCGGTCGCTCTGGCGTGGGCTAGCGGGGGCTGGGAATTGGGGCGCGCTCGCTGCCGGGGCGCCCTGGCGAATCGGGCGCTGCCCCCGCGGCTGCGGTCGCCAGCCGCGGATGGGCCCGATTCGGGCTCTCGCGGGCTCCAGACGCCCTCTGGGCCCGGCCTCGACCAACGCGCTCAAGTGACACCGCGCGGGCTCCGATCGGACCTGAAGGCCGGTCCGGTCTTGCCCCGCATCCCGCGGGCCTCGGGCCTGGCGGGGGAGCGGCCCCAACAGGGAGTGGCCCAGAAAGAATGGACGCGAGCACGCCTGTCGGACAGTGGATCTCGGACCTCGTCTATCTGAGCGGAGACGGGATCGCGTGCTTCGCCTATCTCTTTGTGGGCGTGCGCCTCTACCGGCTCAGCCGGCGCACCGGTCAGCTACCCGAGTTTCTGATCGCAGCGTGCTTCCTGCTCTGGGTGCTCTCCTATGCGTTCTACGACATCCCCTATGCGATCGTTGCATCGGAGGAGCTGGTTCCGGCCGTCTGTTCCTACGGCTCGCTGGTCACGCTCGTGTTGGGAAACGTCGCCTTTGCGCTCTTCATCCGCTCGGTGTTTCGGCCCGATGCGCGCTGGGCGACGTGGTTGGTGGCTGCGATCGCGGTCAGTAACTTCGCGGGTCTCGCGGGCATGGGATGGATCGGCGACTGGGAGGGCATCAATCCGCTCTCCAATTCCTGGTATTGGATGGAGTTCTTCGGAAGTTTCGCGCCGTCCAGCTGGATGGGCGCGGAAGGGCTCGCCCAATATTTCAAGGCCCGCCGCCGCCTGAAGCTCGGGCTCTGCGAGCCGATGGCCTGCAACCGCTTCCTGCTCTGGGCAATCGCAGGCGCACTCTGGGTGATCCTCGAAGGAATCCTCACCGCGAACGATGTGGTCAACGCGCTCACGGGTGAGTGGTCCGAGCTGCTGGGCTTCGGGGTCGCGCTCTTCGAGGTCTTCCCGGTCACGATCATCTGGTTCGTATTCTTCCCGCCGGCCTTCTACTGCCGCTGGGTCGAAGGCAGCGGAAAGCCCGCGGACGCAGCCCTCAAGTAACCGCTCGCGGGATCCGATTGCCCCCGAGAGCCGACTTGATTTAGCCCCACGCGCCGCGGGTTCCCGGTCCGGCTCTGGAGAGGCACCCAAAAAGGATGGACGCGAGCATGCCTGTCGAAAAGTTGATCTCGGACCTCGTCTATCTTGGCGGAGACGGGATCGCGTGCCTCGCCTATCTCTATGTGGGCGTGCACCTCTACCGGCTCAGCCGGCGCACCGGCCAGCTACCGGAGTTCCTGATCGCAGCGTGCTTCCTGTTCTGGATGCTCTCCTATGTGTTCTATGACATCCCTTATGCGATCGTTGAATCGGACGAGCTGGTTCCGGCCGTCTGTTCCTACGGCTCGCTGATCGTGCTCGCGTTGGGAAACGTCGCCTTTTCGCTCTTCATCCGCACGGTGTTTCGGCGCGATGCGCGCTGGGCGACGTGGTTGGTGGCTGCGATCGTCATCAGCCTCGTCGTGGGCCTCGCGGGCACGGCGTGGATCGGTGACTGGGAGGGCATCAACCCGCTCGCCAATCCCTGGTACTGGCTCGACTATTTCGGAAGTTTCGCGCCGCCCACCTGGATGGCCGCGGAAGGGCTCGCCCAATATCTCAAGGCCCGCCGCCGCCTGAAGCTCGGGCTCTGCGAGCCGATGGCCTGCAACCGCTTCCTGCTCTGGGCAATCGCAGGCGCACTCTGGGTGATCCTCGAAGGGATCCTCACCGCGAACGATTTTGTCAACGCGCTCACCGGTGAGTGGTCGCTGCTGCTGGACTTCGGGGTCGCGCTCTTCGAGGTCGCCCCGGTCACGATCATCTGGTTCGTATTCTTCCCACCGGCCTTCTACTGCCGCTGGGTCGAGCGCCGCGGGAAGCCGGCGCCCGCAGGGCCGTCGACGGTCGACTAAACCACCCTCAGGGCAGCCGCCCGTGAATCACCTCGCCTTCCATCAGCACCGCTACGGGTGTGGCTTCGCCAATCTCGTAACGGTCGATTTCAAACAGGTTGCGGTCGAGCACGACGAGGTCGGCGAGTTTGCCGACTTCGATCGAGCCGATGTCCTCGTTCATGCGCAGCTGGGTGGCGCCGCCAACGGTATAGCCCCGGATGAGCTCCTCGAGCGACAGGCGGTCGGCGATGGGCTCGCGGATGGTGGCGTTGGGCCCGTCGGGTGGGTACTGCCGGTTGTGGGCGGTCTGCATGCCCAGGTAGGGGTTGGCTTCTTCGATGCCTTCGAGCGCGGTGGTGTCGCTCGAGAAGGTCACGGTCGCGCCGTGATCGAGCAGCGGTCGGATCAGGAAGGATCTCGCGTGACGCGGGCCGAGCGTGGCGCGGGTGAGATCGTCCTCCCAATACGCGTGCCAGGCGGGCGTGAAGTTGGCGAACACGCCGAGCTCGCGAAAGCGCGGGTAGTCGGCGGGGTCGATGATCTCGAGGTGCGTGAGGGTGACGCGGGTGTAGAGCGGTTCGTCAAGCGATGCTTGCGCGCGCTCCACGGCGTTGAGCGCGACCCGGATCGCGCGGTCTCCCACGCAGTGCAGGTGCAGATCGAGCCTGGCTTGATGGAGTTTGAGGATGAACGCGGTGAGCGCGTCTTCGTCGATCAGCGTGTTGCCGCGGTTGCCGGGGTCGTCGCTGTAGGGCTCGAGCACGGCGCCGGTTCTGATTTCGTGGGTTCCGTCGAAGTGGATCTTGATCGTGTTGAACCGGAGTCGGTCGCCCGCGTAGCGGCGGCGCATGCGCATCAGTTCGTCGATCGCGCCGGGCACCTGCTCGGGCACGTAGATGTGGTAGACGCCTTCGTAGCGGACCGGCAGCCGCCCGCTTCGATCGAGTTCTGCGAGCAGCGGCGTGACCTCTTCGGCGTACCAGCGGTTGCCGCCGTCCATCAGCGTCGTGACGCCGAGGCTCGAGAGGTAGGTGAGGAAGTGCGCGATGCCGGCGCGGTTGGCTTCCAGGTCGGCCTCGAGAAACCGCGCGAGGTACGGCGCGAACGCCCATTCCGTGGTCCAGCCCGTGAGCTCGCCGTCGGGATCGCGCGCGAACCGGGCGAGATCGGGAACCGCGTCGGGTGTATTGCGATCGAGGCCCATGAGTTCGAGCGCGCGCGAGTTGAACCAGCGGCTGTGGCCCATGTTGCCCACGAGGTAGACCGGGCGATCCGGCACGATGCGGTCGAGGTCGCGCTTGTGGGGGCCGGCCTTTCCGTAGCTCCCGACCGGAAAGCCGCTCATCACGATCCAGTCGAGCTCCGGGTGGGCATTCGCGTACGCGGCGATCTCAGCGAGCACTTCCTCATGGTCGGTTGCCGTGATCTCGGCCCATTTGTCGCCGTAGTGCCCCATGTT
This sequence comes from Myxococcales bacterium, assembly GCA_022561775.1. Lineage (GTDB taxonomy): Bacteria > Myxococcota_A > UBA9160 > UBA9160 > SMWR01 > JACZVU01. Next base: position 8,132 of record JADFQO010000026.1, read on the forward strand.
GCCCGGGTGGGTGTGCGCGTCGACGAGCCCCGGAATCGCAAGCCTGCCGCCGAGCTCGCTGACGCGGGTGCGCGCGCCGACGAAGCGCTGCACGCCCGCATCGTCTCCGACGTAGACGAACCGACCGTCCCGGATCGCTGTGGCCTGCGCCCAGGGTTGGCGGTCGTCCACCGTGAAGATTCGGCCCCCGTGCAGCACGAGGTCTGCGTCGGAGCGCGCTGCGTCCGCCGCGTCTCTGCCTTGTTCGGATCCACACGCGGTCAGCAGCGCGATCGTCAGTAAGGCTGTACCCATCGAACGTCGTGACATGGATCCTCCTGCGCGCCGACTTGCCGGTGGTTGGCACGAGTCTACGTCGTTCTCGGGCTTGCCAGAAACCCCGCTTTGATCTGGCATGGCCAGCAGGGCGAAGACGACCAGCGCTCGTCGGCCTATCGGCCCCCGCATTCCTGCTGACAGGTCAGCTCGTCCGGGAAGATGCGACCCTCGCAGCGTTCGTCACAACCGCAGCCCGAGATGGCCGCGCATTGCCCGGTACCCGGGTCGATCCCCCAGCCAATGATCAAGCGGCAGAGGCCGAACTCTCCCGGTTCGATCGCGGAGCAGGCAGCGGGTCCGTCGTCCACGAGCTCTTTTTGCGACGGCACGCAGACGATCGCCGGCTTCTTCAGCGTGAAGCGCTGCTCTGCGTCGAACTGGTTACTCACGAGCACATCCTGGTTCACGCCCTGCAGCCTGGGATCCCCTTCGAGCGGCGTCACCTCGTAGCAGGTCAAGTGCGTCGCAGGATCGAGGATCCCCTCGCCGTTCTTGTCCACGGGATTGCACAGCAACGTGGGCTTCGTCAGCAGCCGCTTCGAAGTCTGGAACCGATCCGCGAGCGACACCTCAATAGGCTCGAAGTCGCGCAAACCGGCTCGGACCGCATAACACAGCAAGTGATCCAGCTCGAGATCCCACGCATCCCCAGGGGCGGCGCCCGACTCGACGCGCTCCACGGTAGAGGGCACGCACAGCTGCTTCGGACGCGTCACGGTCAGATGCTGGTCGTCCCCGAATCGGTTGTCGACCCGCACCTCGATGGGCTCCGGTCCCTGGTGGTCGCCGTGGCCGCGGCGGTGTACCAGGTCGTAACACAGCAGGTGCGCTTCGGGATCGAAGGCCCCGGCTCTGTCCAGCTCGACCGGCGCGCACAGCCGCTTGCCCTTCTTGACGATTTGGACCGTGTCTCCGAACTGATCGGAAAGCGCTACCTCGCGCGCTTCAAACCGGACGGAGTCCCTGGAGGTCTCGAGGTCGTAGCACTGGAAGGCGTCGGGCGGGAACTCGTTCAGATCCGCGATCCAGGTGACCACCGTACTGCCGCGACGTCCCCAGCCTACGATCACCTTTCCGTCGTCCGAGATGCCGGTCGCGTCGCGCAGGTCGAGACCCGCGAGGTCGAGTCCCTCGTCGACTTCCAGGACCACCTCCAGCGAACGCATTCCACCGTCCGGTGTCCACAGGAACGCGTCCAGCTCGCCGTTATCGATCAGGGAATAGCCCACGATGCGATTGCCATCGCTCGAGACGTCCTGGGCCAGGCTGTTGGCGCGATCCTCCGAGAGGAAGCCGAGCCCGACCATGTTGTCGTCTGCGGTCCAGCGGAACGCCTCGTAACCGAACTGCCCCACCACCACGTCGCCGCTGCTCGAGACGCCCCGCGCCAGTCCGGGCCCTTCCCTGCCGGGCAGGCTGCCGAGGCTCTGCATGCCTGCGTCCGGCGTCCAACGGAAGGCTTGGGCAGACGGTAGGCTGAATCCGACGATCACTTCGGCGTCGCCCGCGATCGCATTCGCGCGGCTGCGCGTGCCTCCCGGCAGGAAGCCGAGGCCTTGGAGCCCGTGGGTTTCGGTCCAGCGAAAGGCCTCCCCGTCGGATTCCCCCACGACGACGATGCCATCACTCGAAACATCCAGAGCGTGGCCGAACCGCGCGCCCAGGCTCTGCGTGCCTCCGGCGGCCGTCCACCGGAAGCCGTGGCGGTTGATGAATCCGACGATCACCGAGCCGTCGCCGTTGGTGCCATGGACCAGGACTAGCGGCGCGTCCGGGATCGGAAGGGTCTCGCTCGTTACCCGGGAAGGCGAGAGGGTCCAGCGGAACGCGTTTCCCACCGCGGCGCCGACGACGATACTACCGTCGGCCGAGACCCGCGGATCGGCCGACCGCCTGAGGACCTCGTGGAGAACCTGCGACGAGGTGGGAGCCGCGTAGCCGAAGGCCGACACGCAGCAGATGAGAGCGAGCAGGGGTTTCGACATCGGGCCTCCGGGGATCAATCCCTACGGGTGTCATGGACACGCCGCAATACGGTGACTCCCCGACCGATGTCGCCACCCAGGTTGGTACGCCTCGATTCTCTCACAGTTCGACGGATCTGGTCAACCAAGGCGGATGGCTGTGGAAGGGCGTCTCCAGGGAATGGCTCAAGTCGTTTGCGGGGAGTCCCGATTCTGTAGAGGGGTTTAGCCCCAATTTCTCCGCGTTACGCGGCGGTGGGAGGTCTGCTCGGCCGGACAGATGGAACAAAACGCCTTCATCATGGACGCGATCGCGGGGGTCATCTACCTCGTCGTGGGCGTGCGCCTTTATTTGCTGAGTCGGCGGACCCGCCAGGCGCCCGAGCACTTCATCGCGCTGGCGTTCTTGTGCTGGGGGCTCGGCTACGCGCTTTACGACATTCCCTACCTGTTCACCGCGGGGGATCAATCGATCGCACCCTACTTCGCCTATACGTCGGTGCTCGCATTCAACCTGGGCAATGTTGGGTTTGCACTGTTCACGAAGGAGGTCTTTCGCAAACAGCAGCGCTGGGCTGGTTGGCTCGTGGTGGCGATCGCCGTCTGCCTCGTGCTGGGTTCAGCCGGCTCGGCCTGGGTGGGCGATTGGGAACAGGTCGATCCGCTTGCGAACCCCGGCTACTGGCTGCAAACCCTGGGCGGGCTTGCACCCCTGGTCTGGATGGGCGTTGAAGGACTTGCCCACTATGGTAGCGCGCGCAAACGCCTCAAGATCGGGCTCTGCGCGCCGCTGACCTGCCATCATTTTCTGCTCTGGGGCCTTGCCGGGGCGCTCTGGTCTGGCCTTGAAATCGTCCTCGTCATCCAGGACTTCATCTACCTGAGCGCGGGCGATTGGTCGGGTGCGCTCGGCATCGTCAACGGCCTGCTCGAGATCGTCCCGATCGGCATGATGTGGTTGGTCTTCTTCACGCCCGCCCGCTACCGGCGTTGGATCGAAGGCGCGGCGCCCGCCTAGCCCGGCCCAGTTCGGGCGCTCGCCTGACGACTGGCTGTCCGTTGCGCGCGAATCGCCGTTGCTGATGAACTGCTCAAGTCGGTATCGGGGGTTCCCGATTTACTTCCACGACCAGCCTCGATTGGCCGCGACACGCGAAATTGACGGCTGGTGGGGGCGGGTCATGGAACAAAACGCGTTCATCATGGAAGCGATCACGGGCGTCATCTTCGTCGTCGTGGGCGTGCGCATCTATTTGCTGAGTCGGCGGACCCGCCAGGCGCCCGAGTACCTCATCGCGCTGACGTTCCTGATCTGGGCGCTCGGCTACGCGCTTTACGACATCCCCTACGCGTTTACCGCGGGGGATCAATCGATCGCACCCTTCTTCGCCTATACGTCGTTGCTCGCGTTCAACCTGGGCAATGTTGCTCTTGCACTGTTCACGAAGGACGTGTTTCGCAAACAGCAACACTGGGCGGGTTGGCTGGTGGTGGCGATCGTCGTTTGCCTCGTGCTGGGTTCAGCCGGTTCGGCCTGGGTGGGTGATTGGGAACAGGTCGATCCGGTTGCGAACCCCGGCTACTGGCCGCAAGTCGTGGGCGGGTTCGCTCCGTCGGTCTGGATGTGCGTGGAGGGATTGGGCCAGTACCGCAGCGCCCGCCGGCGCCTCAAGGTGGGTCTGTGTGAACCGCTCACCTGCCATAACTTCCTGCTCTGGGGTGTTGCCGGCGCACTCTGGATGAGCCTGGAGTTCGTGCTCGTCGCCCAGGATCTCTTCTATCTCAACGCGGGCGAGTGGTCGGGCGCGCTCGGCATCGCGAACGGCCTGCTCGAGATCGTCCCGATCGCGATCATGTGGCTGGTCTTCTTCCCGCCCGCCCGCTACCGGCGTTGGATCGAAGGCGCGGCGCCCGCCTAGCGTCGGTCACCCTGCGCTTCACGGCTGATGCGGACGCCCGCGCGCTCGATGCGCACGGCATCGATCACGACCGCGACCGGGTGGGGGCGTTCGATCGGGCCGTAGCGCCCGTAGGTGTCGATCTCGACTTCGGTGATGGCGTCGACGACCGCGATGCCCTCGACGACCCGGCCGAAGACCGAAAATTGCCCATCGAGCCCCAATGAGTCCTGGTGGACGATGAAGAACTGGCTGCCAGCGGAATTGCGGGTGCCCTTGTTGGCCATCGAGACCACGCCGCGCGTATGGGGGAAGTCGCTGAACTCGTCCCGAATCTGGTAGCCGGGACCGCCACCCCCTACCAGGCGCGGATCGGGATCGCGCGAGGCGGGGTCGCCGGCCTGGATCATGAATCCCGGACTCACGCGGTGAAACAGGATGCCCTGGTAGAAGCCCGCTTCGCTGAGTTCGATGAAATTTTCGACGGTCAGCGGAGCGAGCTCGGGCAGCAATTGGATCCGGATGCTTCCGATGTCTCGGATCTCGATGATCGCGTGGTCGTGCGGGCCTTCGGCGATCAGATCCTCCGCGGTCACGGTGATTTTGGCCGGGACTTCATCGCCACACGCGGCGAGCAGCAGGCAGACCAGCGCGATCAGCGGAGTGCGTTGCACGATGGGGCTGGTCGGAACATCTCGTGCGCTCCTTGAGCGGCAGCTAGATGCTGCAAGCGACCACTCCCGCTGTGTTCGCCTGCGGCCGCGAAGATGCCTTGCAGCGGTACGCTGCGCGCGCTGATCAGCGGCCGGATCTGGGTCGGTCAGCCGCGATCACCCGCGCGTTGGCGTTGCGAAGACGCGACTTGCGGCCTTCCCCGCAGCCTCGTACCCGCGCTGTGGTAGCGTTGCCGCGATGTCGAATCCTCACCGCGGCCGTTTTTCTGGCGCGCCGTTGCTCGCGCTGCTGGTGCTTGCGCTCGATGGGATCACCCCGCCAGCGGTCGATGCTGCCTCCCGAGCGCCCGCGGTTTCGCGCGGCGGGATGGTGGTGACTTCGCAGGTCGATGCGACACGCGCTGGCGTTGAGATGCTCGCAGCGGGTGGCAACGCGGTCGACGCGGCGGTGGCTTCGGCGTTTGCGGTCGGCGTCACGCAACCCTTTTCCACCGGCCTTGGCGGCGGTGCTTTCATCTTGATTCGCCTTGCGGACGGCGAGGTGGTGGCGATCGACGGGCGAGAGACGGCGCCCGGTGCCGCGGACCGCGACATGTACGTGCGGCCCGGTGTGGCCGAAGACGCTTCCGTGTACGGTGCGCTCGCCGTCGGCACGCCGGGAATGGTCGCGGGGCTCGCGCTGGCGTTGGAGCGCTACGGGACGATGGGCCTCGCGGAGGTCATGGCACCGGCGATCCGCCTCGCGCGGGATGGATTCGCAATCAGCCCCTACCACGTCGACATGATGGACTGGAAACGACCGCGACTCGAAGGCCGCTTTCCAGAAACCATGCGCATCCACTATCCGCCCGACGGCGTCGCGCTCGAGCCGGGTTGGCGGCTGGTCCAGACGGACCTCTCGCACACGCTCACGCAGATCGCCGAGCGCGGGCCGGGCGCTTTCTACGGCGGAAAGATCGCGGAGGCGATCGCAGCGCGCGTGCAGGAAGGCGGCGGCTTGATCACGCTCGAAGACCTGAGCACCTACACGCCAAAGGTTCGAGAAGCCGTGCACGGCAGCTACCGCGGCTACGAGATCTACTCGTTTCCGCCGCCGTCTTCGGGCGGCGTCGCGCTGATCGAAACGCTCAACATCCTCGAGGGCATCGATCTCGCGAGCTACGGACCCGGCTCGTCGGCCAGCATCCACCGCATCGTCGAGGCGATGAAGTTCGCGTTCGCGGACCGCGCCACGCACCTCGGCGACGCCGACTTCGTCGAGGTGCCCGTCGCGAGACTCACCAGCAAAGACTACGCGGCGAATCTGCGCGCGCGCATCAATCCGCCCTGGTGGCGGCGCGCACCCTGGCACTGGGGTCGACGCGAGCGCGCGCTCACGCTCGAGGGGCCGGGCCTTCCCCAGAACGACTCTGGCACTGCTCACCTCTCGACGACCGATGCGGCCGGCAACGCGGTGTCGATTACCGGAACGGTCAACACCCTCTACGGCTCCGGGATCACGGTTCCGGGCACGGGCATCGTGCTCAACAACGAGATGGACGACTTCGCGAAGGCCCCCTACCAGCCCAACCTCTGGGGATTGATCGACACGCTCGGTCGCAATGCGGTCGCACCCTACAAACGACCGCTCTCGAGCATGACGCCGACGATCGTCACCAGGCACGGGCGCACGGTCTTCGTGACCGGTAGCCCGGGTGGGCCGCGCATCATCAGCACCGTGCTGCTGACGATCATCAACTTTCTCGACTACGGGATGGATGTCCAACAAGCGGTTTCGGCGCCACGCGTCCACCACCAGTGGGTGCCCGACAAACTCCGCGTCGAAGCCGCGATCCCCGATGACGTGGTCGAGGCGCTGCGCGCGCGCGGTCACGACGTCGAGGTATCGGACTGGGAATGGTCGGTCGCCGAGGTGATCGCGATCGATCCCGAGACCGGCTGGCACAGCGGCGGCAGCGACCCGCGCAGCCAAGGCCTCGCGCTCGGCCCCTAACACCCCGGCTACCGGGACGCAAGAGCTGCTCGCTCAGAACTCGATCCGGCCAACTGGACCCCGGCTAGTGAAGCTCAAGTACAATCAGTCGTGGTCTGTCCGGGCACGCAACCCTTCCCCCCGGCTCCCTCAAAACAGACCCCACCTGCTGAATCGTGTGCTCAACATCGTCCCCAATTGAATATTGAACAATTCAACTATTCAACTACGTCCCCGTTTGTTTCGTCCCCGTTTCCTAAGACAACCGTCTTGGTGTTGATTGCCCCGAGTTTCGGGTCAGGCTCCTAGGGTCGAACGACTGCGAGCGTGTAGGCGTCGAGGTCGATGATCCGCTGCGCGACCCGCAGCACCTCTTCTTTTCCGACGGCCGCGATCTGCTCGGTAAACGCGTAGTCGGCGTCGGAGCCCAGGCCGTAAAGGGCGTTTAGCGAGATCAGCCCGGCGTGCGCGGCGTCGCGCTGCAGACCGATGGCGTGATTGCCGATCAGGTAGCGCTTGGCGCGCTCGAGTTCCTCGTCGGAGGGGGGCTGCTGCACCAGCTTCTCCAATTCCTCGAGCATGCCCGCCCGGGCTTCGTCGAGTTTCTCCGGTGCGGTTGCGATGTAGACGGTGAAGTGGCCCGGCGCGAGGCCCTCGGTGTTGTGGGCGCTCACCGCGTAGGCGAGGCTGCGCCGGTCGCGCAGTTCGAGAAACAGCCGACCGCCCTGGCCGGCCAGCAACTGGACAATGACTTCGAGCGCGAAGCGATCGGGATCCGCGACGGTGAGGCCTCGAAAACCGATCACCAGGTGCGCCTGCGCGCGGTCCTTGCGGAGTTCGGCCTCGCGGATTTCGCGCGGCGCGTCTTCGAGGGGCGGGGAGGGCGCTTCGAAAGCGCCGCTCGGAATCGCGGCGAGGCAAGCCGAGAAGCGGGTGGCCACGGTGTCGGGATCCACATCGCCGACGACGGCGATCGTCATGTTTGCGCCGCGGATCAAGCGCGCGTGGTGGTCGCGCAATCGGTCGGCGTTGATGGGCTTGACGGACGCCGCAGAGCCGAGCATCGCGAGCCGATACGGATGGCGTTGGAAGTGGGTTTCGGCGAAGAGCTGGTACGCGAGTTGTGCGAGTTGGTCTTCCCGGCGCTCGATCGCCGCGAGGATATCGCTGCGCTCGCGCTCGATTTCTTCGAGATCGAACAAGGGCTCGAGAAGCATCTCGGAGAAGAGCTCGAGCGTGGGATCGAGCGCCTCGACGGGGCATTCCAGCGTTGCCCCGAGACTGTTGCGGCCCGAGAATCCGTCGACGTCGGCGGCCAGGTTTTCCGTCGCGCGCGCAAAACCCGCGCAGGAGTGGCTGCTGGTTCCCCGCAACCAGATCGATGACAAGAAGCTGGTGATGCCCGCCTGGGTCTCGTCTTCCGCGAGGGTTCCGCCCACGAACGCGGCGCGGGCCGCCACGACGGGAACCGACCGGCGCGGCAGTACGTAGAGCTGCGCGCCGTTGATCATCGCGTAGCTGTGGATCCCGTGCTGCGTCGGCTGCCGCGCGGGCACCGCGAAGCTGCGCGTGGTTTGCTCGGTGCCGCGCGCGATTGCGGCGTCGATGTTCGCGTCCTCCAATCGCGCCGCGTCGGCCTCGGCGAGCACGGCGCCGACCGTCATGCGCTCGGGCACCAGGTACCGAAGCGCCACGCGCAGCAGATCTTCCGGCGTCGCGTTGCGGATCCGCTCCAGGTAGCGGGCTTCTTCGCGGTAGTCGCCCGCGGTCGCGTGAAAGCTGCCGAGCTTCTGCGCCATGCCGGTGACGCTTTCGCGCTCGAAGTGCTCCGCGGTCAGAAAATTGATCCGCGCGCGCTCCAATTCCTCCTTCGACACCGCTTCGACCCGCAGGCGCTCGACCTCGCGCACCGCGGCCGCAATCGCATCCAGTGCGCGCTCCGCGTCCGTGCCGATGGACACGCTGGTCATGCCCGGATCCATCGGCGTGTACGAATAGGCGTCGATGCGGTCGACGAGTCTGTCGCGCTCCTTGACGCAGCGGTTCAGTCGGCTGCTCTCGCTGTTGCCGAGGATGAAAGTCAGCAGATCGATGACCGCGCAATCGGGGTCGCGCAGGCTGACGCCCGGGTAGCTGATTTCCAGGTTCACGCGTTCGAACGGCCGCGCGCAGACGACGACGCGCCGCTCGGCTTGGGGCGGTTCCACGACGCGGCTGCGCTCGACGTTGCCGCGCGGTCGGCCCTCGAAGGCGGCCTCGAGTTGTTCGATCAGGCGCGCGGCGTCGAAGTCTCCGACCGCTACCGCGATCAGGTTGTCCGGCGTGTACCAGCGCTCGTAGAAGGCCTGCACGCGCTCGCGGTTGAAGCTTTCGACACTTTCGCGCGTGCCGAGAATCGGCGCGCGGTAGGGGTGTTTGCGATAGCACTCGGCAAAGACCGCCTGGCCGAGCACCTGGGTCGGCGAGTCCTCGGAGCGGCGGATCTCCTCGAGGACGACTTCGATTTCGCGATCGATCTCCTCGGCCACGAACGTCGAGTGGAGCAGCGCGTCGGTCAGCACGTCGACGCCGGCTTCGAGCTGATCTCTTGGCAGTGTCGCGTGGTAGCAGGTCACGTCGAAGGACGTGTAGGCGTTGATGCGGCCGCCGGCCCCTTCGATGTCGCCCGCCACATCTCCGACCGCCCGGCGCTCGGTGCCCTTGAAGAGCATGTGCTCGTGGAAGTGGGCGAGCCCAGACTCGAAGGGGCGCTCGTCCGCGGAACCCACCTTGGCCCAGAGTTGAATCTCGGCGACCGGCGCGATCGCGCTCTCGCACAACAGAACCGTCAATCCGTTGGGCAGGGCTTCACAGCGAATTTCGGAATGGCTCAAGGCGCGCGGAGAGTAACGCAGGCCGCCGCGCGAAGCGCCCGGGCCAAGCGGCTACCCTGCTCTCGTGCGCAATTCGACGGTCGGCGTCTACGTCCACATCCCCTTCTGCGAGCGGGTCTGCCCGTATTGCGACTTCGCGGTGATCGCCGCCCCCGAGCTGGCCGCTGCGCAGGAGACCCGCTATGTCGACGCGCTGCTGCACGAGCTCGCCGCGCGCAGCAGCGTGTATCAAGACGCCAGCGGTTCGGGCCGCCACCTCGCGAGCGTCTACCTCGGTGGCGGCACGCCCTCGCGGCTGACCCCGGAGTCGCTCGCTCGGATCGTCGACGCGATCCGGGCGGCGTTTCCCGGCGATGGCCCGCTCGAGACCACCCTCGAAGTGAACCCCAGCACGCTCGAGCGCAGCCGGTTGCCGGACTTCCGGGCACTCGGTGTGAATCGCGTGTCGGTCGGGGTCCAGAGCTTTGACGATGCGGTCCTGAAGCGCCTGGGCCGCGCGCATCGGGTCGAAGAGGCCCATCAGACGCTGGCCGCGTGCCGCGCCGCGGGCTTCCCGGCGATCTCGCTGGACCTACTCTTCGCAGCGCCCGGGCAGCGCCTGGCGGGCCTGGAGTCCGACCTCGACCGCGCGTTGGAGTTCGGCCCGGATCACGTCTCGAGCTACGAACTGACCATCGAATCGGGGACGCCTTTCGCGCTCGCAGCGAGCCGCGGGCAGCTGTCGCTCCCCGACGAGGACGAAGCCATCGCGATGATGGAGACCATCGAGGCCCGCCTGCGCGCGGGCGGCTTCGAGCGCTACGAGATCTCCAACTACGCGCGTCCGGGTTTTCAGGCCGTTCACAACCGGCGCTACTGGGAGCGGCAGCCGGTGCTGGGCCTCGGGGTCGGTGCCTTTTCGACCGAGCCGCCGAGCGCTGCGGCGCCGTTTGGGGCCCGGGTCTCGAACGTGCGCGACCTTCGCACCTACCTCGACCGGATCGCCCAGCGGCGCCCGCCCGCGGCGGGTCCCACCGAGGTCTTCGATGCGGATACCGCGCGCGGCGAGGCCGCCTTCCTCGCGCTGCGCGGGTCGCGCGGCCTGTTGGCCGCGGAATTCGAGAGCGAATTCGGGCGGCTGCCGCGGGCGTTCTTCGGGCCTGCGATCGATCGGCTACTCGAGGCCGGCCTGCTCGACGAGGCTGGGGGCGGGGATCTGCGGCTCAGCGCTCGAGGCCGGCTGTTCGCGGACTCGGTCTTTGCCGAATTCGTCTGAAGGCGGAGTCCTCTGCTGGGATTTGAACGCTCAGTCGAGGGGCCCTATCGGCCGATGATCGGGCTAGACTACTGTGTCTTCGGCGCGCAGGGAACGCGCCGGGGAACTTTCCACCAACCAGCTCGATGAAGGGCTCCGTTGAGCTCCGACGGGAATGGGGGGCGGCTGTGGCTGCGAGACAACCCAAAGTGGGGTCCGATTCGCACGACCTCTCTGCACGCCAGGCCAGCGTCCTGAGGGCGATCGTCCAGGCGTACGTCGGCGAGGCCGCTCCGATCGGTTCCCAGACGCTCGCCCATCTGTTGCCGATACCGGTTTCGCCCGCGAGTGTGCGCACGACGCTCGCGGAACTGGCGGGGATGGGCCTGGTCGAACAGCCGCACACGTCGTCCGGCCGGATTCCCACCGAGCGGGGCCTGCGCTTGTTCGTCGATCGGTTGCTCGACCCGAAGCGGCTCGACGCGAGCAATGTCGCGTCGTACGAGATGCGCAACATCACCCATAGCGTCGACGAGGCGGAGCCCGACACCGTGGTCAACGTCGCTTCGCAATTGCTCTCCGAGTGCACCCACCAACTGGGCTTCGTGGTTGCGCCGCGACTCGAGCGGATCGTTCTCAGTCGGATCAGCCTGGTCCGACTCTCGTCGGAACGCGTGCTGGTGGTGCTCGTTTCGAAGAACGGCGGCGCGCATCGGCGCGTGATCGCGGGCGACAGCGAATGGAATCAGCGCGAACTCGACCGCACCGCGGTGCTGCTCTCCGAGCGCGCAGCGGGTCGCACGCTGGTCGAGGTGCGCGCGGCGCTGGTCGAAGAGGCCGAGCGCCTGCGAGATCGCGCCGACGAGCTCTTGACCCGCGCGATCGATCTCGGCCGTCGTGCCGTGGCGGTGGGCGACGACGAGGTGGACCTCGTGATCGCGACCCGCCTCGCGCTGCTCGACCAACCCGAGTTTCGCGATCCCCAGCGCATTCGCGACCTCTTCGCAGCGCTCGAAACCAAGCAGCGGTTGCTCGAGGTGCTCGACCGCATGCTCGGCTCCAGCGGCGTCTGCGTGGCCTTCGGGGACGAGGTGGACGAGCCCGGTCTGCGCCGTTGCGCGCTCGTGGCGAGCCACTACGGCGGCCCCGAGTCGCCGCTCGGAATGCTCGGCGTGATCGGCCCCGTCCGGATGGACTACGGCCGCGTCATCCCGCTCGTGGACTATCTAAGCCAGGCCATCACCGGGAGACTCCTGGCGTGAGCGGCGGACCCCAGAACGAGAAGGGCAAGCCGGATCCCGACGCGGCCGAGGGCTGGGAGTCCATCGCCGAGGAATCGGAGCGCAGCCTGGCCGTGAATCCGGAACTCGAGGCGGCCCTGCGAGAAGCCTCGGAAGCGATCAACGAAGAGGGTCACGTGAAGGGCTCCGAAGAGCCCGCGGCCGAAGAGCCCGCGGCCGAAGAACCCGCGACCGAAGAGCCCGCGACCGAAGAGTTCAGCGACGAAGAAATCGAGCGGATGGCCGGCCAATTGGTCGAGAATCGGGATAAATACGTCCGTCTCCTCGCGGATTTCGACAATTTCCGGCGCCGGGCCCACAAGGAGCGGCAGGACGTAATCCAATACGGCCACGAAAATCTCGTCAAGGATCTGCTTTCGACTGTCGATAATCTGGATCGCGCCATCGAGCACGCACAGCAGAGCGATGATGGGGACTTGGCAAGCCTTCTGCAGGGTGTCGAACTCGTGCAGCGGGAGCTTTACGCGGCCCTCGCGAAGCACGAAGTGCAGGTGATCGATGCGGAGGGATGCCCCTTCGATCCTTCGCTGCACGAGGCGATGTCGCAGGTGCAAGACGATTCGGTGCCTCCGAACAGCGTGGTCGAGGTGCTGGAAAAGGGTTATCGGCTGCGGGATCGGTTGCTGAGACCCGCGCGGGTGGTGGTCGCCAAGCCGCCCGCGGATGCGGACGGCGGCGAGGTGGTCGCCAAGCCGCCCGCGGACGTGGACGGCGGCGAAACGACCGAATAACCCGGGAGTGCTTCCTCCCGGCTTTCGGGATAGGGGGGGGAGAAGCCTTGGGCAAGGTCATCGGCATCGACCTCGGGACGACCAACTCCTGCGTCGCGCTGCTCGAGGGCGGCGAGCCGCAGGTCCTCTCCAACGCAGAGGGTGCGCGCACCACGCCTTCCATCGTCGGCTTTGCGGCCTCGGGCGAGAAGCTCGTCGGACAGATCGCCAAGCGCCAATCCGTCACCAATCCAGAGAACACGGTATTTGCGGTCAAGCGCTTGATCGGTCGCCGCTTCGACAGCGAAGAAGTCACCAGTTTCAGCGCGGTCACGCCGTTTACCGTCGAGGCCGCCGAGAACGGAGACGCGTGGGTCCGGGCGGGAGACCGCGCCTACTCGACCCAGGAAATCTCGGCGATGGTCCTCGCCAAGATGAAGGAGACCGCGTCCGATTACCTCGGCGAGGACGTCGAGGACGCGGTGATCACGGTCCCCGCCTACTTCGACGACTCGCAGCGACAGGCCACCCAGGACGCCGGCAAGATCGCCGGACTCAACGTCCTGCGTCTGATCAACGAGCCCACGGCTGCGGCGCTCGCCTACGGACTCTCGAGTTCCGAAGACCAGACGATCGCGGTATTCGACCTCGGTGGCGGCACTTTCGATATTTCGATTCTCGAGATCTCGAACGGGGTCTTCGAGGTCAAGAGCACCAATGGCGACACCTTCCTCGGCGGTGAGGACTTCGACCGCGCGCTCTGCGAACGGCTGATCGACAGCTTCAAGGATGAGACCGGAGTCGATCTGCGGGGCGACAACATGGCCCTTCAGCGCATTCGAGAGGCTGCAGAACGCGCCAAACACGAACTCTCCTCGGCGCAATCGACGGACATCAATCTGCCCTTCATCGCCGCCGGGGGCGATGGCCCATCCCACCTGACGGCGACCATCACCCGCGAAGAATTCGAAGAACTCGTCTCGGACCTGGTCGCTCGGCTCGTCGAGCCCTGCGAACAGGCCATCGAGGATGCCGGAATCCCGCGGGACCAGATCGACGAGGTGATTCTGGTCGGTGGCATGACGCGCATGCCGGTGATTCAGCAAAAGGTCGAAGAGATCTTCGGCAAGGAGCCCAACAGGAGCGTGAATCCCGACGAGGTGGTCGCGAGTGGTGCGGCGATCCAGGGCGGTGTGATCAAGGGCGAGATCGATGAGGTTCTGCTGCTCGATGTGACGCCTCTCTCGCTTGGCGTCGAGACGCAAGGGGGTGTCGCGACCGCGATCATCGAGCGCAATACGACGATTCCCACCTCGAACAGCCAGGTCTTTTCCACCACCGAAGACGCCCAGAGCGTGGTTCGGATCCACGTCGTTCAGGGCGAGCGCGAGATGGCCAAGGACAACAAGACCCTCGGTCGCTTCGAGCTGGTCGGGGTTCCGCCGGCGCCGCGCGGTGTGCCGCAGATCCAGGTCACCTTCGATATCGACGCCGACGGCGTCGTCAATGTGTCGGCGTTGGACCTCGGCACCGGCAAGAGCCAGGCCATCGAGGTTTCGGCCTCGGGCGGGCTCGCGGAAGAGGAGGTCGAAAGGCTGGTAAAGGAGGCCGAGGACGCCAAAGGCGACGACAAGACCCGGCGAGAATTCGTCGAACTCTCCAACACGGCCGACGGCCTGGTCTACTCCACGGCGCGGACCCTCGAAGAATTCGCGGACCAGGTCAGCGAGGAAGAGCGCACGCCGATCCAGGCCGCTCTCGAGGAGGCGCGGTCGGCGATGCAAGGCGACGATATCGAGGCGCTCCGCAGCGCCGTTGACGAACTCTCGACTCTCACCTACGCAATGACCGAGAACCTCTACGCCGCGCTCGGAGAGGATGAATCCGAGGATTCCGACTAACCTCTCCCGGCGGGCCCTCCGATCCATCACCCTCCGAGGCCTTTCCATTGGCAAGGCGCGATTACTACGAAGTCTTGGGTGTTTCGCATGACGTCGGTGACGCCGAGCTCAAAACGGCGTACCGCGCGAAGGCGTTGGCCGATCATCCCGACCGCAATCCCGGCGACCCAGCGGCCGAGGAGCGCTTCAAGGAGGCCTCCGAGGCCTACGCGGTCTTGTCGGATCCCGAGAAGCGCAGGGCCTACGACCGCTTCGGTTTCGCGGGGGTGGGTGGCGGAGCCGGGGGCGGTTTCCAGGATTTCGGCGATCTCGGGAGTTTCTCCGATCTCTTCGGCGATCTCTTCGGAGACCTCTTTGGTGGCGGCGGTCGTGGCGGGCAACGCCGCGGTCGCGGCCAACGCGGCGCGGACCTCCGCTACAACCTCGAAATCGAACTCCGCGATGTGATCGAGGGCACCCGGGCCCAGATCACGATCCCCAAGATGCGTCGCTGCGCGACCTGCGCGGGCAGCGGTGCCGAGGCCGGCACGCAACCCGAGACCTGCTCCCGCTGTCACGGAACTGGCCAGGTGATTCTCCAGCAGGGTTTCTTCCGGATCAGTCGGCCCTGCAACGGCTGCGGGGGCGCGGGAGAAGTGATCCGGTACCGCTGTGCGGACTGTCGCGGGGCCGGACGAGCCGAGACGGAGCAAACCATTTCGGTATCCGTCCCGCCGGGTGTCGACGAAGGCACGCGCTTGCGGCTCAACGGCGAGGGCCAGGCCGGAATCTCCGGCGGCCCGCCCGGTGACCTCTACGTGGTGATCTCCGTGAAAGCCGACGATCGCTTCGAGCGCGATGGCGCCGACCTCCACTACCCGGCCCCGATTTCCTTTCCGCAGGCGGCTCTCGGCACCGAGATCGAAGTGGAGACCCTCGAAGGCACGGCCAAGCTGACGATTCCAGCGGGCACACAGTCCGGCAAGATCCTGCGCATGCGCGGCATGGGCGTCCCGACTTTGCGATCCTCCGGCCGTGGCGACCAGTTGGTGCACGTCTACGTGGAGATTCCGACGCGGCTCAAGGCACGTCAGCGCGAGTTGATCGAGCAATTGGCCGAAGAATCGGGCGGCCTGGCCGCGCCGGCGTCGCGGGGGGTTCTGGACAAATTGCGGGATATCTTCGAGTAGGGCTTTGAGGCGAACGCTTCCTATTCTCGTGTTTGCGCTCGGCTGGCTCGCGTGTAGCGGCTTCGGTCCGCGCATGGACGCGAAGGTCAGCGAGTCGGAGCGGCGCGACTACGCGGACGCGATCTCGGTGCTCGCCGACGATCCGGCCGAGGCCGAGCAGCGCCTGGTCGCCTTCATCCAGAAATGGCCGCGGAGTCCGATCTCTGGCGACGCGAGCATTCGCCTCGCCGAGATGGCGTTGGCTCGCGGCGATCAAGACGACGCGCTGCGCCGCTACTACTTCGTGATTCGGCGTTTCCCCGACGGCAACCGGGTCGATTCCGCACGGGTGGGAGCCGCTTCGATCGAGTTCGATCGGGGCAACGAGGACGCGGTGATGCGGGCCCTCGAGCGCCTCCAGCCGCGTCGGCTCTCGGACGCAGAACGGCAGCGGGCGAGTCGCCTGTTCGCAGAGGCCGCACGGAACCCCGTGGCGAGAATCCGCTGGCTTGCCACGCTGCGCGCCGCCGAGTCCGACGAGCGGGTCCGAGCCCGGATCGATAGCCAGATCGACGATCTGCTCGCACCAATGGATCGCGCCCAACTCGCCCGGGTTGCGGAGCGGGTAGAGCCCGAGATTCCGGCCGCCCGCGCGTTGTTGGCCGCCGCCGAGCGGGCGCTGGACCTCAGCGACTTCGAGGCTGCTCGACGCGGAATCAAGAGCGCGTCGCGCTTGCCAATGGCACCCGCCTATGCCGCGAGGCTGGCTCTCGCAGCCGATCGGCTGCGGGTGCTGAAATCCGGCCGGGCCGACACCGAGTTCTTTCCGACCTTCGAGGACGCGGCCAGAGCCGGCTTGCCGTCGACGGGCAGTGCGCGGGGTTCGATCGGGGTCGTGCTGCCGCTGAGTGGAAACTTCGCGGCCTTCGGCCAGGAGGCCTTGCGTGGGATTCTGCTCGCCGCCGGGACGTTCGACGCGCGCCATCCCGTCGAGCGGCGCCCGCGCATACGAATCGAGATTCGCGACTCGGGCGGTTCGCCCGGGCTGGCTGCCGCGGCCGTGCGCGAACTCGCGAAGGAGAAGCGTGTTACGGCGATCATCGGCCCGCTGCTCTCCAAGGAGTGTGAGGCGGCGGCCGTCACAGCCGAAATTCAGCGTGTACCGCTTCTCGCGCTGACGTCCCGCCAGGAAGTCGCCAGTGGTCGATCCTACGTCTTTCGGGTGCGCACGACGCCGAGCGACGAAGCACAGACGCTCGCCGACTACGCGATGCGCAAACTCGGAGCGCAGCGCTTCGCGATCCTCTACCCGCGCGACGTCTACGGTCGTGGGCTTTCGGGTCTGTTCTGGAGTGCCGTCGAGGAGCGCGGTGGTCGGGTGGTTGCTCTGGCCTCCTACGATGCAGAGGCGACCGACTTCGGCAGCTCGATCCGGCGCTTGGTGGGTTACGAGTTGCTGAGCTCCGAGGAGAAGGCGTTGATCGCAGAGCGCGAAAAGTTGATCCGGAGCGCGCGTCGACTTCCGACGGAACAGGCCGCGCTGCTGCGCGAAGAGGCTCGCAGCATGCTCGGCCCCACCGACGAGCCGTTGCCACCCATCATCGACTTCGACGCGATCTTCATCCCCGAGTCTCATGAAAAGGTGGTGCTGATCGCTCCGCAACTCGCATTTCACGAGGCGACGGGCGCCATCCTGCTCGGCACCGACGCCTGGAACCATCCGGACCTGGTTTCGATTGCGCGCAAACACGTGGAGGGCGCGTATTTTACCGCGAGTTACTACGGAGATAGCTCGGTCGGTTACGTGCGCGAGTTCGCCGACCGATACGTGGAAACATTTGGCGCGCCCGCGGACGATTTTTCCGCGAGCGCCTACGACGCCGCGAATCTATTGTTGATCCAGCTCGCACGAGGTGCGACTTCGCGCCGCGACGTGCGCGATCGGCTTCTCGACGTCAAGGGGTTTTCCGGCGTGTCGGGGGTGCTCTCGATGCGCCCGGATGGAAATGCCCGCAAGCGACCCTTCCTGTTGCGTGTACGTCGCGGACAGATCGTCGAGGCCGACTGAGCTTCGCAAGACATCTCCCGCACCGCTCCAATCGTTTCGCGATCGGCAATCTTCATCTCTCAAGTTGCTTTCCGGCGGCGTCGAAGGTGAGGGTATGGACGATTCATCGAGCTCGTTCACCATACCCGACGAACTGCCGGTGTTGCCGCTTCGCGACATGGTGGTCTTCCCCTACATGGTGCTGCCACTTTTTGTCGCTCGCGAGCGTTCGCTCGCGGCGATCGAGGACGCGATGGCCGGAAGCCGCTTGCTGATGGTGGTCGCCCAGCGCGACGGCAGCATCGAAGTTCCCGAGCCGGACGACCTGTACCGCGTGGGAACCGTGGTGATGGTGATGCGCATCCTGCGGATGGGGGATGGCCGGGTCAAGGTGCTCATCCAGGGGATTGCGAAGGCGGCGATCGATTCTTTCGTCGAGCAGGAGGCCTCGACCTGGGTTCGCCTGACCCCCCAGCTCGACGATGATGAAGCGGAGTGGTGTGTGGAGTCGGAGGCGCTGGTGCGCGCGGTTCGCGGCCACGTGGAAGAACTGCTTCCGCTGAAGAATCTGCCGCCCGAAGTGCTTTCGATCACCGCGAACGTCCACGAACCCGGTCGCCTCGCGGATCTCGTGGCGTCCAATCTGAAGCTGCGGTTGAACGAAGCCCAGGAGATCCTCGAGATCGTCGATCCCCTCGTGCGTTTGCGCCGGGTGGACGCGGTGCTGCGCCGCGAGCTGGAGGTCACCAGCGTCCAGGCGGAGATTCAATCGCAGGCCCACGAGGAGATGAGCCGCAACCAACGCGAACACTTCCTGCGCGAGCAGCTTCGCGCGATTCAAGAAGAATTGGGCGATTCGGATCCGCGCACCGACGAGGTCGAGGACTTCCGGAGCAAGATCGAAGAAGCCGACATGCCCGAGGAAGCGCTCACGGAGTCGATGCGACAGCTCAGCCGACTCGAGCGGATGCACCCGGAGGGCCCCGAGTCCCAGGTGGTTCGCAGCTATCTCGACTGGATGGTCGAGCTGCCGTGGTCGAACTCGTCCCCCGATCAACTGGATCTCGCGAATGCGCACGCGATTCTCGATGAGGACCACGCACATCTGACGGAGATCAAGGATCGCATCCTCGAGTTCCTCGGTGTGCACAAACTCCGCGGCGACTCGCGCGGCCCGATTCTCTGCTTTGTGGGCCCGCCGGGAGTCGGCAAGACGTCGCTGGGTCGGTCGATCGCGCGTGCGATGGGGCGCGAGTTTCACCGCATCTCCCTCGGCGGCATGCGGGATGAGGCCGAGATCCGAGGCCATCGCCGAACCTATGTGGGCGCGCTACCCGGCCGGATCATTCAGGGCCTGAAGCAGGCGGGCACCAACAATCCCGTGATGATGCTCGACGAGATCGACAAACTCGGAGCCGATTACCGCGGCGATCCGTCTGCGGCGCTGCTCGAGGTGCTCGACCCGGCCCAGAATTCGAAATTCAGCGACCACTACCTGAACGTTGCCTTCGACCTCTCGCGGGTGTTCTTCATCGCGACCGCGAACCAGCTCGACCCGATCCCCAGGGCGTTGCTCGATCGGCTCGAGGTGATTCGCATCACGGGCTATACGCCCGAGGAAAAGGTCGAGATCGCGCGTTCGTATCTGATCCCGCATCAGATCTCCGAGAATGGACTCGACGAGTCGAACATCCACTGGTCGCCCAACGCGGTTCTCGACATGGTGACCGAGTACACCCGCGAGGCGGGCGTGCGAAACCTCGAGCGACGGATCGCAGCGATCTGCCGCAAGAGCGCGCGGCGCGCTGCGGAGGGCGACGATTCTGCGGTGTCCATCAGTCGGCGCTCGCTCGACAAGCTGCTCGGGCCGCCGCCGTTCATCGGCGAGAAACCTTCGCCGACCGGCGAGATCGGTCTCGTCAACGGGCTCGCTTGGACGGAGAGCGGTGGTGAGATCCTGACCATCGAGGCGACACTCACACCCGGCAAGGGTCTGGTACTCACCGGTCAGCTCGGTGATGTGATGAAGGAGTCCGCCCAGGCGGCGCTGACCTACGCGCGCTGTTGTGGAGCTCGACTTGGCTTCGACGAGTCGATCTTCTCGCGCCAACAGTTGCACGTCCACGTTCCCGCCGGGGCGATCCCCAAGGACGGACCGTCCGCGGGTATCTCGATCGCGACCGCGATGATTTCGCTGGCGACCCTCACACCTGTGCGCCCCGACGTCGCGATGACCGGCGAGATCACGCTGCGGGGCCGCGTACTGCCCGTCGGCGGGGTGCGCGACAAGGCGCTGGCGGCGATGCGTTCCGGCATTACCACGGTGATCTTGCCGTGCAAGAATCTCGACGATCTTCGCAACATCCCCAAGGAGTTGAAGCGGCGCGTGAAGTTCATCTCCGTAGAAACCATGGATGAGGTGCTCGAGGTCGCCCTCGAAATGGCGCCGAACCGCCGCGCGGTTCGACGGGCGCGATCTTCTACCAAACGGGCGCAGTCAGCGCCGCCCACAGCGAAGCTGCGTCCCTGATCTTCTCCATTTGCCAGCTACGCTGGAGCCCGTGAAGCTTCGGGATCTCGGCGAGTTCGGTTTGATCGAGCGCATCGAGCGCGCTGCACGTCGGTCGCGCGCGGCCAGTCGGATCCGCAGCCCGCGCGGGCTGGTGGTCGGAATTGGCGACGACGGGGCTGTGCTGCGACCGCCGGCCGGTGAAGATTGGGTGGTCACCACCGACGCGCTCGTCGAGGGCGTCCACTTTCGCTGGAGCACCCAGAGCGCGCGCTGCGTCGGCCGCCGCGCGTTGGTCGCAAACCTCTCGGACCTCGCCGCGATGGGCGCGCGGCCGCTGGGTTTCGTGTTCGCCCTCGCCGCACCTCCGGACCTGGAGATCCGAACCCTCGACGGCCTGCTCGCGGGCCTGCTCGAGGAAGCCGACACCCACGGCTGCCCGCTGATCGGGGGCAACCTGAGCCGCGCGCGGCAGACCTCGGTCACGATCACCGCACAGGGTTCGGTACAGCGCGGCTGCGCGCTGTTGCGCAGCGCCGCGCGCCCGGGGGATCGGATCTTCGTCACCGGCACGCTCGGCGGGGTCGCGCTGGAAGTCGCGCGCGCCGCCGCGGGGCGCGGGAGGGTGCGCGGGGTGCCGATCCCGCGGCTCCGAGCCGGTCGCGCGCTCGCCCGGATGCCGGGTGTGGGGGCCTGCATCGACATCTCGGATGGGCTGCTGGCGGATCTCGACCAGGTGTTGGACCGGTCGGGCTGCTCGGCGGAACTCGATCTGGCCAGCGTGCCGCGGCCACCGCGCTTCGAGGCGGCCTGCCGGCGGCTGGGCGTGGATCCGATCGGGCTGGCCACGCGCGGGGGCGAGGACTACGAGCTGCTCTTCACGCTGCGGCGCCGAACGCAGCCGGGGGCGCTCGGGCCCGCCAGGCGCTCGGCGGCCTCCGGGCCGAGGGGGTCCTCCGGGGCGCCCGGGCCCGCTGTGGCGGCGCTGAGCCGCCGCCTCGGGGTGGCGGTCACGGAGATCGGAAAGGTGGTCAGAAAGGTGGTCAAGAGGGATGCGAGGCGCCGAAAGGCGGCCGGTTGGCGGCATTTCTGACCCCCCCGGACCGCGTCTTTCGGGACTTCGGGGGATCCCCGGAGATTGCCGGTCGATGAGGCCTGCACCGAGAGATTGCCGGTCGATGAGGCCTGCACCGAGGCCTTCGCTCATCAAGAAGCGGAGACCATCCACCGATACAGGGGCGTGCGAGTCGCACTTACGCACAAGTTTGTGATCGGGTCCATCGTCGTGAGCGCGGCGGTGGTGATTATTCCGAGCTTGCTCGCGGCCACCGGGCTTCGCGTGACCCCCTGGGTCACGCCCTTCGTGGCGCTGGGGGTAGGTGCGGCGATCGGGTTCTTTCTAACCCGCGACCTCGGCCGTCAATTCCGCGGCCTTCAACGATCTGCCGAGCAGATCCGCAAAGGCGACCTCTCGGTGGCCGTGTTACCCGCTGAGGAGCCGGTGTTTCCCGACGAAACCCACGACCTCGCCCAGAGCATCCAGTCGATGGCGAGCGGCCTTCGCGAATTGGTCATTCACGTGCAGGGTACGGCGGCTCGGGTTTCGGATGCCGCCTCCGAGGTCTTACGCTCCGCCCAATCGGTGGGCGGCCACGCGGGCGAGATCGGATCGACGGTCACGGATCTCGTCGAGAGTGTGAAGGAGCAGCAGCGCATGCTCCACGATGCGAATCGCCTGATTCACGAAGTGGCTGCCACCATCGCGAGCAACGCGGAAGACGCTCGCGAAGCGTTCGGGTTCGCCGCGGAGGCCAACCAGAAGGCCAACTCGAGCGTTGACGTGACGCGTCTGGCGGTCGAAAAGATGCGCACCGTCTTCGAGCGTATCGAGAAGGCGGTCGGCCAGGTCTTCGATCTCGAAGCGAAGACGCAGCACGTGCATCAGATCACCGAGGTCATCACGAACGTCGCGAGCAGCACGAATCTGCTCTCCCTCAATGCCTCGATCGAGGCCGCACGCGCCGGCGAGGCGGGACGCGGCTTTGCGGTGGTGGCCGACGAGATTCGCAAACTCGCGGAAAGTGCGGCTCGACGCGCTGAAGAGATCGCCAAGTTGATCAACGAGATCCAGTCGGATACCGCCGAGGTCGCGGATGAGATGCGGATGTCGAGCAGCCTGATCGAGGAGGGCCGAGAGGACATCGACATGATCGCGGCCTCGCTCGAGAGCATTCGAAACACGGTGAAGGACGCGCAGGTGCGCGCCGAGGGGATCTTCCGCGGTGCCGACGCGCACACGGTCGAAGTCGAGCGCATGGTGCGATCGATGGACGAGATCTCCGAAGCGGGCACCCGTAAGGCCGCTGCGATCGATCGCGTCGTGGAAACGTCGCGCCTGCAGTCCGTCTCGACCGCGGAGGTGATCGAATCCTCCGGTTCGTTGACGAAACTCTCCGCGGAACTCGCACAGGTGCTTTCCCACTTTCGGACCGATTCGAACCCAAGGGTCGAGGGGGATCGATGAGCGCTTTGGGCGAAAACCTGCGCGCCGACGATCGGCTGTTGACCTTCGAGGTGGCCGGCGATTTGTACGCGATTCCGATCGCGGGTGTGCTCGAAGTCGCTGAGACCAGCCGCATGACCTGTATTCCAACGCTGCCGACGCGCACGGGTGGGGTGATCAATTACCACGGCGATGCGCTGCCGGTGGTCCATTTCTCGTCGCTCTTCGACGTGACTGAGTCGGAGCTCGCTGAGCCCGGCATCATCCTCGTGATTGCGGGGCGCGCAGGTGAGAGTGCTCGACTGGGAATTCCCGTCGATCGGGTGTTGGGATTGGTCGATGGTGCCGCGGCTGCGATGCCCGGTGCCAAGGCGGTGGCGGAGCGCCGATCGATTCAAGGTCGGCTGGCGAGCGTGCTGGATCCGCAGCGGCTCGTGAGCCAAGCGAGAAATGTGATCGAGAGTTCATTGGGTCAACGGGTTTAGGCCCAAAGGGGGAAGGTGATGGCGAGAGTTCTGGTCGCAGATGACGCATCGTTCATGCGTCAGATGATTCGCGAGATCGTCGAGTCTGAGGGCTTCGAGGTCTGCGGAGAAGCCTCCGATGGCATCGAAGCGGTGGATCAGTTCAAGAAGTTGCAGCCGGACGTGGTGACGATGGACATCGTCATGCCGCTCAAGTCCGGCATCGACGCGGTTCGGGGCATCGTCGCTCTCGACCCCGGCGCCCGCGTGGTGATGTGCAGTGCGCTCGGGCAGGAGACGCTGGTGGCCGAGGCGATCCAAGCCGGCGCCAAGGACTTCATCGTCAAGCCCTTCAAACCCGACGCCGTGGTCGAAACGCTCAAAAAGGTTCTCGAGAAGGAAGACTGAGCGTGGATTTGGCAAAGTACCGCCAGGTCTTCATCGAAGAATCGACGGAGCACCTCGCGGAAATGAGTTCGGCGCTGCTCGAGCTCGAGAAGGACTTCGCCGACGGCGAAGCGATCGATCTGATCTTTCGCATGGCCCATTCCATCAAGGGAATGGCCGCCTCTCTGGAATTCGATTCGATCACGCAAGTCTCCCATGCCCTCGAAGATCGAATGCAGGAGATTCGCCAAGCGGGCTGCGTCGCGGATTTCGAGGAACTCGCGGTGCTCTTTCGCGGCCTCGAACGCCTCGAGTCGATGGTGGCCACGATTCGCGAGACCGATGAGACGCCCGCACCGGACCCGGCTCTGGCCGCTGTTCTGGCCAATCGCCTCGACGAATCGCTGCCCGCACAGGACGCGCCAAAAAAAAAAGCCCTACCCCCGATCCTGTAGCGAAATCGACCGCTGCCACCGATAGCGCGGAGAACGTCAACGCGCCCACGCCGCCACAATCGGTTCGCGTCAGGACCGAAACCCTCGACCGCTTCCTCGGAACGGTCGGCGAAGTCATCCTGAGCTCCAGTCAGCTCCGGAACGCCGGCGCCGAAAGTGGCGAAGATCGACCGAATCTCTCCGTCGGGCTCGACCGGATGGACCGTGTCGTCGGCGACCTCCAGCGCCGCGCTCTCGAATTGCGCACCACGCCACTGGCGCGGATCGTGGATCCGCTGCCGCGCATGGCGCGCGAAGTCGCGCGCCGATTGGACAAGCGGGTCGAGCTGTCGATCAAAGGCGCGGAGATCGAACTCGATCGGTCGATTCTCGACCGACTCAGTGATCCCCTCGTGCACCTGGTCCGCAATGCGGTGGGTCATGGAATTGAGATGCCGAGCGTGCGGGAAGGGGCCGGCAAGAACGAGGTCGGCCAGATCATGATTGACGCGCGGCGCGTGAAGGATTCGATCCGCATTTCGATCCGCGACGACGGCGCCGGGATCGATCTGGACCGGGTGCGCGAGCGCGCGATTGCCTCGGGCATCGTTCCGGCGGATCTCGCCGAAGATCTGGCCCCCGAACAACTCGCGGCGCTGGTCTTCCAACCCGGTATTTCCACCGCCGAGTCGATCTCGGAACTTTCGGGGCGCGGCGTCGGGATGGATGCGGTGCGCGCGACCATCGAATCCCTAGGCGGGCAGGTGGAGATCGCGACCCAGCGCGGGCGCGGCACGACGATCACGATGGTCGTTCCGATCACCGCGGCCGTGCAGCGCGTGCTGCTGCTCGGCGTCGCTGGCGAGACCGTCGCGATCCCCGTCGCCAAGGTGGAGCGCATCATCGAGGTCGAGGCCCGCGCGATCGAGCGAAGCGGCAACGAAGCGTTCACGTTGGTGGAAGACGAGCCGGTGGCCGTATTTCCGCTCGCCGAGTACCTCTGCTTGCCTCCGTCGGAGCCTCGAGCGCAGGAGGTGCTGATTCTCGCGGAAGTACGCGGCGAATTGATGGCGATCAATATCGACCGCGTCGTCGGCCATCAACAGATCTATGTCAAGCCGATCCCCGAGTTGCTCTCGGGTGTGCGTCCGCTCGCCGGCCTGACGATTCTGGGAAACGGCTTGCCGATCTTCCTGCTGGATCTCAATCAACTGGGATGAGCGGCGTGACGGACTTCTCCGACGAAGAGCGAGAGCGCCTCTACGAGCTCACGAGCATTGGCGCGAGCCACGCCTCGATGGCGTTTACGATGCTCCTCGATCGCGCGATTGCGCCGAGCGCTCCGCGATTCCTAAAGGCCGACGAGTACTGCGCGGACGATTCGTGGAGCACCGGCGTGATCTTCCAAGCGGATGGCGAACTCACCGGCCTGGTCGCCATCCTGCTTTCGGTTGCTTCGTGCGACATGGTTGCTGAGAGATTGATTCGCGGCGAGCATTCGGATGATCCCGGCGAAGCCATCGAGTCTGCGCTGCGCGAACTCGGAAACATCGTTGCGTCGCACACGATGTCTGCGATCGCGGACCGGATCGGCGGGCGGATTCTGCTTTCCGTGCCGGTGCTGGTGATGAAAGATGCGGATACGGCGTTTGTGTCGATGTTTCGCGAACGCGGCGCCGAACGCTGCGTCGAGTGCGAACTCACAGACTCCGCGCGCGACATCCGCGTCCGCCTCGTCTTCGTCCCCGAGTCCAAGCCGACCTAGTTCAGCGCCGTCCGCCTTCGATCGACGGGCGCTGGCCTCGCCTCCTCGGCATCTGATACCGTGAGAGGGGCGGCCCGCGCGGAATAGCGGAGCGCGCTCGGGGAGCTGGCGTTGAAACGAGAACGAGTCCGAGACCTTCTTGAAGCGGTCAGGAGCGGAGCGCTCACGACGGCAGATGCCCTCGAGAAACTTTCGAATCTGCCCTTCATGGATCTGCCGGATGCACGCGTCGATACCCACCGAGCGCTTCGCCACGGCATTCCCGAAGTCGTCTTCGCGCCCGGCAAGACACCCGAGCAGATCGTCGACATCGTGAGCGCGCTGCGCGCCGCCGAACAGGACGTGCTCGTCACGCGGGTCGAAGCCGAGGTGGGCGAGCGCGTGCTCGGAAAAGTCGGTGGCGGATCCTACGACGCGGTCAGTCGACTCCTCTGGTATGGACCCGCCGAGGTGCCCGCGGAGGGGAAGGGGACGATCGCGGTGGTCTCTGCGGGAACTTCCGATCTGCCGGTGGCCGCCGAGGCGATCGGCGTGGCACGGCGTTTTGGCAACAAAGTCGAATCGATCGCCGACGTTGGCGTCGCGGGCATTCACCGATTGCTCGCTTCGAGCGAGACCCTGCGTTCCGCGCGCGTGCTGATCGCGGTGGCGGGCATGGAAGGCGCCCTGCCGTCGGTGGTCGGCGGCCTGGTCGACAAACCCGTGATCGCGGTTCCGACCAGTGTGGGCTATGGCGCGGCGTTCGGCGGCGTCGCGGCACTGCTCGGGATGCTGACGAGCTGCGCGTCGAACGTCACCGTCGTCAACATCGACAACGGCTTCGGCGCCGCCTACGTCGCCACCCTGATCAACCGCCTCTAGTCCCGATAAGCCCGGGTAGACGATCCGGTCAACTCAAATGGGGACGGTGTTGAGCACACGATTCAGCGCGTGGGGTCTGCTCTGTCAAATGGGGACGGTGTTGAGCACACGATTCAGCATGTGGGTCTGAATTGGGGAGCCGGGGGAAAGGGCCACTCGCTCAGAATCCGATCCGGCCAACTGGGCCTCGGCTAGTGAAGCTCAAGTACAACCAGCCACGGTCTGTCCGGGTACGCAACCCTTCCCCCCGGCTCCCCCAAAGCAGACTCGATGTGCTGAATCGTGTGCCCAACACCGTCCCCAAATGAATAATTCAACTATTCAACTACGTCCCCGTTTCCCACGTCCCCGTTTCCCACAACCAGCTACGGTCGGTCTGAGTTGACCCGGCCAACTGGGCCCCGGCCAGTGGAGCGCGAGTACAACCAGCTACGGTCTGTCCGGGCCGGAAGTGGTGATTGGTTTGCTTATCGCGCAATATGCGGACGTGGCGGTTCGGCGGAAAGCAGCGGCGGGTGCGGGCGGGCGCATATTGCACCTGGATCTATTCTCGGGGATTGCCGGAAACATGTTCCTGGCTGCGTTGCTCGACGCCGGGTTGTCGCGGCGCGCGCTCGTCGGAGATCTTGGCGGTCTCAAGCTCGACCATTTGCTGCGCGTGCGAAAGGTGAAACGCGGCGCGCTTTCGGCTCGCTACCTCGAGGTTCGCGTCCCCAAGAACCGACGCAAGCAGAAGGCGAGCGCACACCATCACCGCGATCACGGTCGAAGCTACCTGGAAGTCAAAACGATCCTCGAGCGCGCAACACTCGACACCGCCGTGCGCGATCGAGCGCTCGCGATCTTCGGGGCGCTGGGTCACGCAGAGGCCAAGGTGCACGGGATCCCGCTCGAGCAGGTGCACTTTCACGAGGTCGGTGCTGTCGATGCGATCGTCGACGTCGCGGGCGCGGCGATCGGTCTTGCGCGCCTCGGAATCGATCGGGTGACGGCTTCGCCAGTCGCATTGGGAGAGGGAACCGTCGAGACCGAACACGGACGCCTGCCACTGCCCGCGCCCGCGACCTTCGAGTTGCTGCGCGGTATTCCGACGGTGCCCGCCCACGTCCGCTGGGAGACCGTGACGCCGACGGGCGCTGCGATCCTGCGCACGGTGGTCGACGAGTTTTGCTCGCTACCCGCGATGATCATCGAGTCGATCGGTCACGGCGCGGGTGACGATCGAAAGGGGCCGATGCCGAATGTTCTTCGAGCCGTGATCGGCCACAGCAGTGGTTCTGTGGCGGACCGGGTCGTCTGCCTCGAGACGAACCTCGACGATTTCATTCCCGAACACTTCGATCACCTGATGGAGCGCCTGCTCGAGGCCGGAGCGCTCGACGTCTCAGTTCAACACCAGCAGATGAAGAAGAATCGACCGGGGTTTCTCGTCCGCGTGCTCGCACGGCCGTCGGACCGCCTCGCGCTGGCCCGCATCCTGTTCGAGGATTCGACGGCCATCGGCGTTCGAGCGACCGAGAGCGAACGGATCGTGCTCGCGCGCGAAGCGCGTAGGGTCGCGACCCGCTACGGTCGGATTCGGATCAAGCTGATTCGGGACGACGCGGGTCACACCGCAGTATCGGCCGAATACGACGATTGCAAGCGCGCCGCGCGTCGGGCCGGAGTGCCGTTGCGCGATGTCGTCCGCGCCGCAGAAGAAGCCGGTCGTGCAGCCCTTGACTGAACCCGTCGCATCGGGCCCGAAGGTGGATCCGTCACCATTCGATCTGCCGGGCAGGGGGCGGGTCGCCGCACTCTGTCTGCACGGATTGACCGGGACACCCTACGAAGTGCGTTCGCTCGGCGAGGCGATCTCGGCGGCCGGCATCCGCGCGGTCGGTCCCGCGCTGCCCGGGCACAACGAAACCCCGGAACGACTCGCGGCCACCTCGTACACGGACTGGCTCGAAGCCGCCCGAGAAGAATTCCACCGCCTTCGCGAGGGCTGCGACTCGGTATTCATCGTCGGGATGTCGATGGGCGGATTGCTCGCGCTCGCGCTCGCCGAAGAAGAACCGGTCGACGCGTTGGCGGTGATTGGAACACCGCTGGTGTTCCGCCAACCCTTCGCGTGGTTGATCCCGTTCGCGAAACACCTTTGGCCGATGTCTCCCAAATCCCGGGGGTCGGATATCCGAGACCCGGCTGCACGCGCCCGCCACCCCGGTTACCGGGTGATGCCCCTGAATAGCGTCCATGAACTCCAGTGCCTCCAGCGGCGGGTTCGCCCGCTGCTCGCCCGGATTACCGCCCCGATCCTGGTCGCGCACGGGATGCACGACCGAACCGCGAACCCACGGGACTCGGTCGAGATTCGAGACGCGGTGTCGTCGGAGATCCGCGAATCCCTGCTGCTCGCGGCATCGGGCCACGTCGTTACCGTCGATTTTGATGGACCGGCGCTCGCCCAGGCGATCCCCCTCGTTTCGTTGGTGGCGTCTTCCAGGCCGGCCAACAGGGCGTTCCATCTCAGCCTTCCCGCGTCGCCGTCGAATCGTGCGCCGTAATGTGTGTCATAGCGGGAGACCACGTCGTCATCGAGAATCTGTGCGCTCATTTCGCCGGTGAAGTATCGCCGCTCGTTGGCGTAGGCACGGGCCTGGAATTCCCAGCCGGGACTGCCCCGGTTCCACACGTAGTCTCCCTGGTCGAACGAAAAGGGAACGCGGCCCGCGGAATCATCCGAGACACGCCACACGCCGGTACCCTTGACGTAGAGAGTGCCCCATGCGGGACGGCCGGCTTTGAGGTCGAGCATCAGGCGCGTGAAATCGACCGGTGAGCGCGACGTGTGATTTGACGGAAAAGGCGACGACGAATGGTCCGCCTGGACAAAGGTCTCGAAACGCCCGTGTATGGAGAGCGTGGAGTCATTGCGGACCTCGAACGCCGCCGAAGGCGACGCCATAGCGATCAGTACATACGCAAGAATGTCAAGGCGCCTGCGCATAAGGATTCACCGGGGGAGGAGGCCCATATCCAATGGTAAAGACATAACTCGCGCCGAGTGATTCGTGGGAGTTGACCCCGACGTCGAACACGATTCCCGACCATGAGAGACCCAGTCCCATGGTCGCGCGGCCTGCCTGGAGGCCGGAACGCAACCGCGCAAGTTGTCCCAGCCGCAGCTCCACACCTCCAAGGGTGTGCCACTCTCCGATCGTGTCTTGCCGGCGCTCGTACGACACGATCATCCGATTCTCCCAGAAATAGGAAAGACCCCACGCCTGGCGCCGCACCAGCCGGGTGCCTTCCCCGCCGTCGACGAGCCGCAGGGTGGCCTCGTTGAGATTTCGTACCGAATAGCCCATACCGATCATGGGCAGGAGCCGCATGTGGGCGCTGAGCCCGAAGGTAACGGCGGCATCCGCCGAGTTGAACCGATCGGATACCGAGACGCGCGCGTAGTCCATCGTGGCGCCTACCGACAGGGATGCGTCCTCGGCAGTTCTCTTGAGATCGCGGCCGAAAGAGAGGGTGACGAGATTCTCTGCCATCGCGTTCTCCAGTCCGCGATAAAACCAGGAAACGCCGAACCCGCCGACGGAAGACGGGATCGCCGCAACAAGAAATCCCTCGTTGACGTCGCTCAGTGAATACGGCCGGCGGTACGTGGCAAGAAGATGAAACCGCTGGAGACCGGAGAGCCCGGCTGGATTGAACCACGTGGCCGCTGCATCATCCGCAACGGCAACAAACGCGCCTCCGAGGGCATCGGTCCGTGACGACGCGATCACGTGTTCGAAATAGGCCAGCGCCGGAGAGGCGGAAACAATGATTATTGCCGCCAGGATCGCCACGCCGAGATATCGTTGGGGTCGGCCGATCATGAAACCTTTCAGCGGACGACCCCCACGGAAGCGTTGAACGATCCTTCTCTGGCCCCGCGTTCTTCACCCCAGACGAGATTGAACACGTAAATTCCCCCGGCTACGGGCTCCCCGTTGCCGTCGATTCCATTCCACGTGTCGAGCGGGTTTGGCGAATTCGTGCCGGGGTCGAGCAGGCGTTCGTCGTCCTCGTACAGCACCCGGACGAGTCGGCCATCCATCGCATACACCCGAGCGCTCACGTAGACGCGGACAGGGTCGGTGCTGTTGTTGACGAGAACGAATTCGGCGCTCTGGGAGAGCTCCGGGGCAAAAGTCTTTTCGGTGGGAACGAGTTCTACCTTCGCACTCGAGCGCGCCAGCGCGGCGCCGCCCGGTTCGACGGTGGCCGCACCCGCGGGGGCAACACCGATATCCGGCTTCCGGTTACCGCCGGCATCCACGGTAACGGCAAGAACCTGGTCCAGGGTTGCCTGGTCGGTCCGGCCAGCCGGCAATGCAACCGAAGGGTCGGGCGCAGAATCCCCCGTGCCCGTGCCCGTCACTCCGGTCACAGCGGCGATCAGGCGCAGCACACCCCCGGCGGGGAACGATTCGGACCATGGAACGGCGATCTCCAGGGCACCCTCCCCCGACGCGTTTCGGGAAAACGCGCGCGGAATTTCGTCCTCGCTGCGCAGTTGCAGGGCCTGGGACGCGCTCACGCGTGCAACGAATACGTCTCCGCGATCGGCCCATACAATGTAGTTGGGGGCGAATCTGCTGAAGGAAATCTGCCGACGGAAGTCACCCAGACCATCGAGGCGGGATATGCCGCCCGGGGCGTACTCGATCCAGACCATGAGCCCGGAATCGTAGGTGGCACAATCGACAGCGATATAGAGGAACGTGCTGTCCCACGTGAGAGCAACCCGGTGAACGTCGTTGTCGCGACCCCATTGCGAATCGCCGGGGCGTTCGGGGCGCGGGGAGGTCGCGTCGAGCACCCACTCGTCGGCGGCGTATTCGTCGGTAGCGCCGTCAATGACAACGCGTGCAGAAAGGTCGGGGGCAGTAGTGGCAGCGGCAATGGTGGGGATCGATAACAGGGCGACGGCGAGCAACGCTCGTTTCATTCCTTCGCGTCACCTTCCTCGTCCATTCGTTTCACGCCTTCGAGCACGAGGTGATCCAGTGGTATGTTGATGACGACTTCGCGGTTCGGGGCAGTTTTGCCCGTCCGGAACTGGAACATGCCCTTCTCCCAACGCACGACCTCAGAGACGACTTCTTTTACCTGCTCCTCGAGCGCGGTGAAGAGCGTCGCCTTGTCCAGGATATCGTTCTCGACCAGAAGATTACCGATGCGTTTTCCCTTTCGATTCCGAACAAGGACCGAATCGAGTTGCTTCTGCGTGACGATTCCCCGCTGCACAAGGAACTCCCCCAGCTTCACGGATCGTTCGCTGATCTCGGCAAAGACGAGGTCCCCTCCGTAAAAGTAGACACGCGCGGAGTTCTGCCCGTTATCGATGGTGAGTTCGCCCGTAACCTGGGCGATGTTCATCATCTGGAAAACGGCGATGGGGCCAAAAGTCGACAGGTTTCCCTCAAGATCCATTCTCTACGTCCCTGGTGTTGCGTTCCTGACACGCACGGCGATGATCGCCTGCGATACTACTATAGAAGCAAAACAGATACCAAGAAAAGGAAAGAGCCAGACTCCGATGCGATTGAGCGTCTCAGGGCCGGCTGCAATGCCGACGACGATGACCGTAATCCCCACCGCCTGCAGCACGCCTACTACCTTTCCCGGTATCGTCGCGCGGAACTGGATCGGCCCGACAAGGAGAAAGAGGACCAGGCTCCCCACAATGAGCATTCCGTAGCGCGCCATGAGAAGCGCGAAAAGCCACCCCGGGACGACATCCAACGCATACAGGGCGGCAAACACCGCCGCGGTAGAAAACACATCCGCCAGGGGGTCCATGACGACGCCGAATTCCGTATTCGACTACAACATGGATACCCATGAGAAGGTCCTCTT
>JADFQO010000054.1 GCA_022561775.1 Myxococcales bacterium
CGGCATCACCGGAGAATGCTTCGGGGTCCAGCTCCCAAGTCTCCGTCACCCGCTTCTTAACGCCGATGCCGTGTTCGATCAGTAAGTCGAGCAACTTTTCGCCGCTAATCAGAGTTATGGGCGCTGCACCGGGTTCGAAAGCCGCTTCCGTAGTTCCTTTCGAAAAGCCACCAGTAGTTATGATGGTGCCCCTCACCGCATCAAATCGGTGAAGCGCGCCTCTTAGTGACCTAGCCCGAGTTTTTTGGTCCAGATCGAAAGTGGTAAAAAGCCACCTGAGGAGATCTGAACCATGCCGAAGAAACGGTATAACGCGGAAGAAATCATTCACAAGCTTCGGGGAGCTGACGTCTTGCTCAGCCAGGGGAAAACCGTCAGCCAGGCCTGCAAGCAGATCGGTGTCAGCGACCAGACCTACTATCGCTGGCGCAAAGCCTACGGCGGGATGAAAGTCGATCAGGCCAGGCGGCTAAAAGAACTAGAAGCGGAGAACGCCCGGCTGAAGCGAGCCGTCGCGGATCTCACCGTGGACAAACTGATCCTCAAAGAGGTCGCCGAGGGAAAATACTGAGCCCAGCGCGACGGCGGCAGGCGGTGAGTCACGCAAGAGCGCGCCTGGGCCAATCGGAACGGCGCATCTGCCGCGCGCTGGGCATCTTTCGATCCGCAGTTCGTTACGAGCCCCAACCCCGCGTGGACGAATCGGCGCTGACCGGTTCCATCGTCGGGCTCGCGGGTCAATACGGGCGTTACGGTTACCGACGGGTTCACGCCTTGCTCGAGTCCCAGGGCTGGCAGGTCAGTCATGGCCGGGTGATGCGCATCTGGCGCCGTGAGGGCCTCAAAGTACCGTCGAAACAACCGAAACGAAGCCGGTTGTGGCTCAACGACGGTTCCTGCATCCGGCTGCGCCCCGAGCGGCGCAACCATGTCTGGTCCTGGGACTTCGTGTTCGACCGGACCGATGACGGCCGCACGCTCAAGCTGATGGTGGTGATCGATGAATACACCCGCCAGTGCCTGGCGATCCATGTGGCCCGGCGCATCCGGGCCCGGGATGCGATCGATGTGTTCGCGGATCTGATGGAGACCCACGGCATCCCGGAGCACATCCGTTCTGACAACGGCCCGGAGATGGTTGCCAAGCCACTCCGGCAGTGGCTGGCACGGCTCGGCACGAAGGCGGTTTACATTGCGCCGGGGAGCCCCTGGGAGAACGGCTACTGCGAATCCTTCAACGGCAAGCTGCGCGATGAACTGCTCAACGGAGAGATCTTCTACACGCTGAGAGAAGCACAAGTGATCATCGAGCAGTGGCGCGTCCACTACAACACCATCCGGCCGCACAGTGCGCTTGGATATCGACCGCCTGCGCCTGAAATCATCGTGCCTGGAGAGGAACTACCCATGACCCACGAAGCTGCGTAAACTAACTTTGAACCCGGACCAGTTGATGCAGGCAGGTCACCACCAATTTAAGTACATCTCTCAGTACTGAGTTGGGGACGGGCTCTGCGTGAGCCGGATCCCCCTTCGGCTCCTATTTGACGAAATCGCTATTTCTCGGTCATTGCCAAAACGCAGCCTGTCTTTCCGATCATCGGTTGGATGCAGGACGACTTGCGGCGTCGATGTGGCTGGAGGCCACGCGCTAACGGACCGCCAAGAATTCGCCTAGCGCGCGTTCTCCAGAGCTTGGGCGCGGTCTTTTGTCGTCGGGTGGGTGGAGAGAAAGCCGGGGATGCCCGTGTCGTCGGCCGACTCCTCCATGCGCCGCAACAGGTTGGCGAAGTGGATCGTGTCGATATCGCGCTCGCGCAGGTAGGCGACGGCGTAGGCGTCGGCCTCGCGCTCGAAGGCACGCGAGTAGCTGGTCTCGGCCAGGATCGTGGGAACCGCCGCCACCAGCGACGTCGACGACGACAGGTCGCCGGTTACCAGAATCACGCCGACCGCAACCAGTGAGTTCTGGATCACCTGGCGCAGTGAGTGGCGATGCACGATGTGGCCGACCTCGTGGGCCAGTACCGCCTCGACCTCGGCGTCGACCTGCGCCAGCTCGACCAGCTCATCCGTCAAGACGATTGTGCCCGAGGGCAGCGCCAGGGCGTTGGCACCGAGCATCGCGCCGCGGCGAAAGACCAGCTCGAGCGACATAGCCTTCAGCTCCGCAGATGCGGCGACGCGGGCGAAGACCTCGCGCAGCGCCGCGCGGCGTTCCTCGGCGAGCTCGCTCGGCTCGAAGTAGGTCGCGTCGAGGGCTTCGAGGGCACCGCTGCCGATGGCGGCGCTCGTGGTGGAGGGCAGTGCGAAGGCCGCCGTCCGCGCCAGCGACGGAATGCCCCAGACGACGAAGCTCACCGCCGCGGCCGCCACCACCACGAACGCCACGGCGAGCTGGTGCCAGTGGGACTCGAGGCGGTGGATCCAGCCGGCGCCGCGCCCGCGGCCCGCCGCGGCGAGGGCCAAGTCGACGGCGTCGTTGTCGGTCGTCTCGAAGACGCCACCGTCGGGCAGCGCGAGGCGGCGCGGAGTATTGGCCAGGCGCGGCTCGACCGCGATCTCCGAGAACCGCAGCCGCTGCGCGCCGTCGGTGTGCTGCAGATCGGCTGTGCCGTCGGCGGAGATCGTCAGGCTGGCATCTCGCCGCCGCGAGGTCCGGCCGTCGAAGAAGTGCCCCCGCAGCCGGGTCACAGGCCGAAGTCGAAACCCACTGCGTCACCGAACTCCGCGCCGAACCCCTCCACCTCGTCCACCTGGGCGGCCACGAACTCCGAGAGGTCGCCGGCCGGCAGGAGGGCCAACCGCTCCATCCGGTAGCGCGCCATCCGCACCTTGGCCCAGGGAATGAAGATGCCCAGCGTCAGCAGAATTCCGAGCGCGTTGGTGAGGTACAGCACGAAGAGCTCGCTGGCCTGCAAATCGCTTCGGAAGCGGTGATTGCCGAGAGACGTCTGGTTGAAGACCAAGTTCGAGGTGCCGGCGGAAACGCAAGCGAAGAGGTAGAGGTAGAGCGGCGCTCCGAGAACGCCGGCGACTACCACACGGGAATCCGCGAGAAGCGTGGAGACGATAAAGATCGACAGGCCGCCCAGCAGCAGCGGAACCACCGCCCTGGCGTATATCAGGTAGAAGTCGGTCACCTCGGCTCCGAAGCCGAACGGCGACGTGCCGAAGCGGCTGTGCTCGACGATGAACTGCTTCTGCTTCTGCAGCACCCACGGTACGGCGAACCCGAGCGTGAAGGGGATGAGCATCGGCCGCAGCACGTAGGCACCCAGCGCCTCGCCGTAGCCGCCCCGGAAGTTGAAGCGGATGTTGCGATAGGCGGTATTGCGGGCGCGGAAGGCCAACGAAAGGATGACGACCCACGGCATCAACCCGAACATCAGCAGCACGAAGACGATCTCGAGCTGGGGGACATAGAGGCTGGACAGCGCGTAGCTGCCGAAGAAGCCCATCACCAGCAGTCGCCCCTTCATGATGGCGATCGGCTTCGCGAGGTAGGCGAAGCCGACGTTGCCGAGCTGCGTGTTGGCCCAGAGGTAGCGGTTGGTGCGCACCTTGGCCCACGCGGAGTAAATCCCGAGCGTCACGATCGTAAGAAACAGGTTGGCGATCCAGATGCGAAAGAGTTCGCCGCCATTGCCACCGAACCGAAAACGGACCGGCTCCATCGGGGCCGCCGCCAGAGTCTCCTCCGTTGCTTCCGTCATGTCCCCGCCTCCTCGTGTACAGTGCATTTTGCTCACCATCTCGGAGGGATTTCAAGCTGGAAATCACACCGCTACAGGAGATCCGACCAGCCCTCGGTGTTGAACCCAGATCCTATGCGATTTTTCGCAGATTTGGCGTAAGCGTTCGAGCCTCTGGTGCAGGAGGCTGGTAGCCCAATGAGCTGGTGGTCGAAATGTGTTGTATTCGTACCGCCACCTGCCCCGCCACCGGCAGCATCAGGGCACCGGCAGGGTGCAAACTCGGGCGTAACACCCCCCTCCCGCTAGCCGGAAATCAAGCCGTTCGAGCCAGAAGATTCCAGGTTGTTTCGGCTTCTTAACTCATTGAAATGTGGGGGGACTCTGGGGGGACTTCGGCTCGAAAGACTCCGTTTGGCACGGTACTCGTAATCGCGTAAGTGCCTAACTCTGCGTAGTTTCAAGAGGAACGGTGACGCCCGATCCGATTAGGAAACCGACGCTCTATCCTCTGAGCTACGGGGGCGCAGTAGAGTAAGCTACTGAAAACCAACATGATTGCGAGCTGCTGTTGAGCCAAAACCCAAATCTGGGTCCAAAGCTGGTGCTAGTTTTCTCATTTAGAGAAGGGGAATCTAGCGATGCGGAAGAGTCGTTTTCGGACCAGCAGATCTGCCGGAACCTCGCCTGGCTCGACTGACCTGCCCCCTGAGATCGGTCCGGCATGGTTCTTCGGATCTTGCTTCGGATCGAGTGAGGAGCAGGTCAATGGGCAGGAAACGCCACACCGCAGAGCGATCATCGGGAAGCTTCGAACCGCGTAGATCGAGCTGGCGAAGGGGGGTGCCGCGTTGCGTTTAGATAAAGATCCTATAAGCCTGCTGCAGAACATCGGCATTGCGCTTGTTCTGGTAGGGGCGACGGTCGCGATCTACGCGCAGTCATTCAGCTTTGGCTCTGTCAATTTTGACGACCCGGACTACCTCTCCAGTAGCATCCACCTCGAGAAGGGATTGAGCATCGAGGGGTTGAGGTGGGCGTTTACGACGCCGACCATATTGAATTACATCCCGCTGACCCTTGCTTCCCACATGCTCGACAAGACGCTGTTCGGTGACAACCTGGGTGGGTACCATCTGATCAGCGTCGCGCTCCACGCTCTTAATTCCGTTCTCCTGTTTAGCGCGCTCTTTTCAATGACCGGCGCACGCTGGCCTAGCGCAGCCGTGGCGCTGCTATTCGCCGTCCACCCGCTGAACGTCGAATCGGTGGCTTGGATCTCCGAACGCAAGAACGTCCTGAGTACGACCTTCTGGATTCTCTCGGTGTGGGGGTATGCGGGCTACGCGAGGCGGCCAGGTGTAACGCGCTATCTGGGAGTGGCTCTACTGCTCGTGTTGGGGCTTCTCGCAAAGCCGATGCTCGTCACGCTCCCCCTCGCGCTGCTCCTTCTCGATTACTGGCCGCTGGATCGCATCCGCTGGGGAGAATCGACGGCGGGGCGCCGCCGGGCATCCTCTTTTGC
Source organism: Myxococcales bacterium (assembly GCA_022561775.1). Lineage (GTDB taxonomy): Bacteria > Myxococcota_A > UBA9160 > UBA9160 > SMWR01 > JACZVU01. The sequence goes on from JADFQO010000054.1 coordinate 5,221, forward strand.
ACCGCGCTCGATCGGTTTTCTGATTGTCGAGAAACTGCCGCTGCTCGTGATCTCTGCAGCGTCGAGTGTCGCGACGTTGCGCGCTCAGGGTCGCTGGGCCGCTCAGGCCGAGGCGCTTACCTTGCTCGAGCGTCTCGCAAACGCCGTAGTCGCCTACGCGCGCTATCTGGGCAAGATCGTCTGGCCTTTGGATCTGACGATGCACTACCCGCATCCCTATATGCCCGAAATGGGCGGTGTACCGCTCGAAGCCTGGCAGATCGCAGGGGCGGTGGTGATTTTGCTCGTGCTGACGGTTCTCTCAACCGTGGCCGTGCGTCGGCGCTATCTGGCTGTGGGTTGGCTGTGGTTCCTCGGAACCCTCGTGCCGACGATTGGCCTCGTGCAAGTGGGACACCAGGCGCTCGCAGACCGCTACGCCTACGTACCCGCAATCGGACTGTTTCTGGCGGTGTCCTGGGCGGCCTCCGAAGGGGTCGAGCACTTTCGAATTTTGCGCCCCGTATCGACTCGTGTGTTGTTGGCGGCTGCGGCTGCGGGCATTGCGGCACTCGCCGTGGCTTCGTGGCACCAGGTCGGCTACTGGCAGGATTCGGTTTCACTCTTCGAGCACACGGTCGCGCTCATCCCGAAGAATCCCAAGATCCACTACAACCTCGCCAATGAATACCGGGCGCGCGGTGAAATGGAGGCGGCGATCCTAAACTACCGAATTGCGCTCGAAGCCGACCCCAATTCAGTCCGTACGCTGACCAATCTGGGGGCGGCGCTGAATTCTAAGGGCGATTACGACGCCGCGATTGACGCCTGCAAATCGGCGCTGGGCCTCAACCCTCGATTCGCGCGCGCCCACAATAATCTAGGAGTCGCTCTGCAAATGAAGGGGGAGTATGACGCTGCGATGGTCAGTTTCCGCCGCGCTGTCGAGTTAGGCCCCAGGCAGCCTGATGCACACAGCAACCTCGCGAAAGCGCTTAGTTTGAGGGGAGAGTTTGAAGAAGCGATCGCCCAGTTTCGGTTGGCTATTTCGGCGTTGCCCGACTTCGCGGCTACCCACAATGACCTCGGCGACGCTCTGCGCGCGCAGGGAAAGCTCGAAGAGGCAATCGAGGCGTATGAGGATGCGTTGCGCGCAGATCCGGGCTTCGCGCGGGCGGCTAGAAACCTCGAGAACGCGAGGAGAGCGCTGAGCCTGGCTGGCGCTGCACGCTCTCGCTAGACCACCATCGCCAGTAGGCGATGGGAGCGCACGGCTATCTGTGAGCCGTCGACCGGGAGACCCATCGGGAACAGACCGAACGGGTAGAGACGGAAATCGCCAGGGCGGGGGCGGGAATCGTCACGGCAAAAAGAGCAGGGGGTTCACCGGTTTGCGGTTGCGCCTCACTTCGAAGTGCACATGGGGTCCGCTCGCGTTGCCGCTCAAACCGACCTCACCGATCACTTCCCCCTTCTCGACGAAGTCCCCCTTCTCGACGCGATTGCGCCGATTGTGGGCGTAGACAGTCGAGTAGTAGCCCTCGTGTTTCAAGATGATCACCCGGCCGTAGTCTCCGAGTCCGCGTCCGCTGTGGATCACCCGGCCTGCCGCTGCGGCGACGATCGGAGTGCCTGTCTTGGCGGGAATATCGATGCCGTCGTGGCCGCGGCCATTGCGCCAGCCAAAGCGGGAACTCAATTTTCCACGCACGGGCCAGATCAGTTCCGGACCTCCTGCGCGCCGCCCCCCCGAGTCCGAACCGGCTCCTGCGAGGGATTCCTGGGCGGGACCCCGCTTCGCTCCGGGAATCCAGACGCGCTGACCTACTTTGAGCCGTGTCACATCGCCGATGTCGTTCGCTCTCAAAATGGCGTCGATCGAGACGCCGTAGAATCGAGAGAGTCGATAGAGATTTTCGCCCGGCCGCAGAATGTGCGTGAGCCCAGCCGAGCCGTCCCACGAATCCGGTAGGTCAGGAGTCGACGCGCAACCGAGTGCAACCCCGATCACCACCCAAAGGGCGACACGCGCACTGCGGGCTCCAACCACCGCTAAGCGGCGGCCCAACCGTGCGTACCCAGTAATTCGACGAATCGGCATGGGCCGAGTTCCTCGCGGCTGAAATTTCCGCGGCCATCGCAGCGCATCCGAACCAACTTTTGCTCCTCGCGCGCGCCGAAAGGTCCTACCAGACATCCGCCAGGCGCGAGCTGCGCCAACAGAGGTTGCGGTACTTCCGGCCCCCCCGCGGTGACCACGATCGCATCAAATGGTGCATCGGCAGAACGTCCGGCTGACCCGTCACCGAGGTGGACCACCACGTTGTCGACGCCGAGGTGGTCGAGGGCCGTGCGCGCCCGCGCCGCGAGTTGGGGAACCCGCTCGATCGACACCACCCGCGCCACCAGCCGCGAGAGAATCGCCGCCTGGTAGCCGGAGCCCGTGCCGACCTCCAATACGGTTTCGGATCCCGCGAGCTGGAGCGCCTGGGTCATCGCGGCGACCGTTCTCGGCGCCGAGATCGTCTGACCTGCCCCGATTGGCAGCGAGACGTCTTTGTAGGCCTGCCCACGAAGGGCCTCGGGGATCAGAAGGTGGCGAGGGACGCTCGCGACGGCCTCGAGGACCCGCTCGTCCCGGATTCCGATCGCTCTCAGCCGGTCGGACAACCTGCGTCTCGAAAGCGCCAGTTCAGCCCGCCCCAACGGGCTCGATTGGATCATCCCCCCCCCCATCAGCCCGCAGCTTAGGCTGGAACCCCCCGTAATCGCAATGGGTCCGGATCGAGGCGAAGCGTCACTAGCGTAGACGGAACAGGCGGCACCGCTCCGGGAAAGGCGTAAAGATCGGCCCCCGTCAGGCCGTAGTAGCCGGCTAGACGGGGGGAACCATGTATAAGCTCTTCATTACGATCATCTTTATCGCGATCTTGGCTCAACCGATCGGCGCGTCTGCAGCTACTTCGAGCGGTACGCGGATAGACGACGTTCCCGTAGTCATGGACGTGATCCCGTTCCGCTTTCCTCTCGGGATTATTGCGACAGCCACCGGATTCGTACTGTGGGTCGTGACTACCCCCATTCAAGCCATCACGCGACCCACCGACATGCATAAGACCTTTAAAACATTGGTGATCAATCCGGCTCGGTTCACGTGGGTAGATCCCCTTGGCCATCACCCCAACCGCGTAGCAGCCGCAAGAGCAGGCGAGATCGAATAGTCCGTACCGATTTTCACCGGACCCGCCCTCAGCTCCACCAGCTAAGCCCTCGGAATCGAAAGGTTCCGAGGCTTTGTTCTTCCCACTGAACCCGACGCTGAATCCTCGTGGGGCCCGTCCTGCGACCCGAGCTGAAAGTGCTAGATTTCCGACGGCGCTGCGCTGTAGGGTGGATGAGAGCCGCCCTCAGCGAGGACGAGCAAGCACCGATCCGTGAGGCACCCGGGGAGAGCGCCACGAGCTGACGTTTGACTCCGAAGCGGAGGTCAACCGATGGACGCGCACCCCGCACTTCGCAGCCCTGCCCTTTTTCTCACCCTGCTCCCCGTCCTATTAATCGAGCTGTCCTGTGGCGGAGGCCTTGGCGGGATCATCAGCGCACCCGCGCCTTCCGACGTGTCAGCCGCCCCCGAGCAAGCCTCTGCAGAATGGACGGATCGCGGTCTCGCGGCCGCGCAGCGCCACATTGCACAGCGCGAGTACCGGGCGAGCGAAAACGGCGAGGGGCTGCAGGCCCCCAACCGCGTCCACAACCTGCGCACCTACTTCGAGCCCGCGGGCATCCGCGTGCACGACCGCACCCGGACCGGCAGCCCCGAGCTGCTCTCGCTGAACCTGGTGGGTGTCGGCCGTGGCGAGACACTCGCGCGGGTCGGGCCCGGCGAAGTCTCCAGCGAGGGCGCACGCGTCGAGATCCAGCGACCCGGTCTTCTCGAGTGGTACGAGAACTCCCCGGCCGGTCTCGAGCAGGGCTTCACGCTGAACGAGCGGCCCACGGGGGAAGGACCGCTGCGGCTCGAGCTTGCGGTCGCGGGAGGCGAAGCCGCGCTCCACGGCGACGCCGTGGTGTTCACAACCGCGACGGGTCGGCGGCTGCGCTACAGCAAGCTCGTTGCGACGGACGCGAACGGCGCAGCGCTCGTGGCTCGACTGGAAGTACCCGCACCGGATCGGCTGCAGCTGTGGGTGGACGAGACCGTCGCAGTCTACCCCTTGACGATCGACCCGATTCTGACCGCGCTGATGGACGCCCAGCTCGAGTCGAACCAGTCCGTCGCGCAACTGGGCCGGAGCGTCTCGGGTGCCGGGGACGTCAACGGCGACGGCTACGACGACGTGATCGTCGGCGCCTGGCGCTACGACGCGGGTCAGACCGACGAGGGCGCGGCCTTCGTGTTCCTGGGCAGCGCCACGGGCATCGCAGATGGGAATCCCTCCACCGCGCACGCGCAGCTCGAGTCGAACCAGCTCGGCGCGCAACTGGGCCGGAGCGTCTCGGGTGCCGGGGACGTCAACGGCGACGGCTACGACGACGTGATCGTCGGCGCCCTGGGCTACGACGCGGGTGAGACGGACGAGGGCGCGGCCTTCGTGTTCCTGGGCAGCGCGGCGGGCATTGCAGATGGGAATCCCTCCACCGCGCACGCGCAGCTCGAGTCGAACCAGGACAGCGCGTGGCTGGGCTACTCGGTCTCTGGCGCCGGGGACGTCAACGGCGACGGCTTTGCCGATGTGATCGTTGGCGCCGAACGCTACGACGCGGGTGAGACCGACGAGGGCGCGTCCTTCGTGTTCCTGGGCAGTGCCACGGGCATTGCCGATGGGAATCCCTCCACCGCGCACGCGCAGCTCGAGTCGAACCAGGCCGGCGCGCGCCTGGGCTGGAGCGTCTCCGGAGCCGGGAGCGTCAACGGCGACGGCTACGCCGACGTGATCGTCGGCGCCCCGGGCTACGCCGCAGGTCAGAACGCC